>NZ_JBIMDK010000007.1:0-170513 GCF_048552595.1 Acinetobacter psychrotolerans
TGCGGGATGGAGCAGTCTGGTAGCTCGTCGGGCTCATAACCCGAAGGTCGTTGGTTCAAATCCAGCTCCCGCTACCATTTTAACTAAGATGCAACTTAGTTAAAAGCAACATTTTAGATGTTGTCTATAAAATTGCAGTATAGTTGCGGGATGGAGCAGTCTGGTAGCTCGTCGGGCTCATAACCCGAAGGTCGTTGGTTCAAATCCAGCTCCCGCTACCATTTTAACTAAGATGCAACTTGGTTAAAAACAACATTTTAAATGTTGTCTATAAAATTGCAGTGTAATTGCGGGATGGAGCAGTCTGGTAGCTCGTCGGGCTCATAACCCGAAGGTCGTTGGTTCAAATCCAGCTCCCGCTACCATTTTAGTTAGGATGCAAACTTAACTAAGCTTAAATATGAATCATTTTGGTTGAAATTTAATTCATATTTGAGTATAATTTGCAACGTTGATGCGGGATGGAGCAGTCTGGTAGCTCGTCGGGCTCATAACCCGAAGGTCGTTGGTTCAAATCCAGCTCCCGCTACCAAGTTTCTAAAAGGGCTCACAAATAGGTGGGTCTTTTTTGCATAGTGAACTAAGGTTTACTGTGCGATAATAGGGGCGATTACGCCCTTTTTTATTGGCTATCGTGTGGTGTGTACATCAATTGGTCAAAAAGACATGCTTCACTATAGAAAGTTTGAATTGGTCCGATGAGCGATTGAATCGCACAAATATGACGAGAGTAAATGAAGCTATCAAATAAAACTCAAGCACTTCAAGATTTAATCACTCCTGCAGTGCAAGCTTGTGATGTAGAACTTTGGGGAATTGAATTTGTTCCTCAGGGTAAACGATCTTTATTGCGTATTTATATTGATAAAGATGTTGCTGGAGAAGCTGAAGCTGTGCACGGTGAAGATGGCGAGCTTGAGCAAGGTCGTGGGATTGGCGTACAAGATTGTGTACGTGTGACCCAGCAGGTAGGTGCGACTTTGGATGTTCATGATCCAATTTCAGGTGAGTATGCTTTAGAAGTATCATCACCAGGTTGGGATCGACCATTTTTCCAATTGGCACAATTACAAAACTATATTGGTCAACAAGTTGCATTGCGTTTAATTTCTGCGGTTGAAAATCGTCGTAAATTCCAAGCAAAATTGGTTGCTGTAGATTTAGAAAGTGAATTCATTCAAGTCGAAGTTGAGAATCAACAGGTACTTGAGATTGATAGCAACAATATAGACAAAGCGAATTTGATCTTTCAGGGTTAATCCAGAAATAGAAATCTGAATAAATAGGTGACGTATGGCACGTGAAATTCTCACCGTCGTTGAAACGGTTAGTAATGAAAAAGGTGTAAGTCGCGAAGCAATCTTTGAGGCGCTTGAACAGGCTTTGGTTGCGGCGACAAAAAAGAAATACTACGAAGGAACGAATTCGGAAGAAGCTCAGTTACGTGTAGAGATTGATCGTAAAACAGGTGAATATAGTACTTTCCGTCAATGGGAAGTGGTTGCCGATGAAGATCATGAAATGCCTGCATGCCAAGATGCTATTTCTGATTTAGATCCTGAACAATGGTCAATTGGTGATATTCGTGAACTCGAAGTGCCTTCAATCGATTTCGGTCGTATTGCTGCACAAATTGCTAAACAAGTCATTGTGCAAAAAATTCGTGAAGCTGAGCGTGCACTTGTTGCAGATGCATATGAGTCTAAAGTCGGTGAGTTAATCTACGGTGAAGTGAAAAAACAAACCAAAGATGGCTTTATTATCGACTTGGGTGACAATGCGGAAGCGTATTTGGCACGTGAAGAAATGATTCCTAAAGAAATTCTTCGTCCAAAACAACGTGTGACAGCGATTTTATATAATGTAAATCGTGAAGGTCGTGGCGCACAGTTATTATTGTCTCGTGCTAAACCTGATATGTTAATTGCTTTGATGACGAAAGAAATTCCTGAAATTTCTGAAGAAATCATCGAAATTAAAGCAGCAGCGCGTCAGCCTGGTGTTCGTGCAAAAATTGCAGTGAAAACCAATGATCATCGTATTGACCCTGTGGGTGCATGTATTGGTATGCGTGGTACACGTATTCAAGCGGTACAGTCAGAGTTAAACGGTGAACGTATTGACGTTGTGGTGTGGTCTGATGATCCTGCTCAATATATCGCAAGTGCTTTAGAGCCTGCAGATGTATCGGGTATCGTACTTGACGAAGAAGAACATACAGCGGATATTATTTTTGCAACGAGTGATCAGCTTGCACGTGCAATTGGCTCACAAGGTCAAAACGTACGTCTTGCATCAGAATTGACAGGCTTTAAGCTTAATATGATGCTTGAAGATGAGTATCGTGCTCGTCAACAAAATGAAGCTCAACAATATTTAGACATGTTTGTTTCACGTTTAGATATTGAAGAAGATCTTGCAATGGCTTTAGTAGAAATGGGCTTTACCTCGCTTGAGGAAATCGCTTATGTACCTGCGGAAACTTTCGATGAAATCGAATTAGATGCAGATACAGTAGAGTTACTACAAAGTCGTGCAAAAGACGCAGCTTTAGCAGATGCATTGAAACAACAAGAAAATATTCAGGACCCGAGTCCAGAACTTGTTGCGATGGAAGGAATGACTTCTGAAATTGCGTATGCTTTAGCCGCTCGTGGTGTAATCACAGTCGATGATTTAGCAGATCAAGCCACTGACGATATCTCTGATATTGAAGGTTTAGGCGCTGAAAAAGCTGGTCAATTGATTATGAAAGCGCGTGAATCATGGTTTAACTAGGAGGTAATACATGACGGATAAGTCAATTCAAGAGTTAGCGGTCAGCGTAGGACTTCCTGTTGCAAAGCTCCTTGATCAGGTGCGTGAAGCTGGATTGCCACAAAAGCAGGCTGAAGATAAAATTTCTACTGAACAGCAAGATGCGCTCGTCAACCATTTGAAAAAATCACATGGTCAAGACGTAGGGCAAGCAGGACAAATCACGTTGAAACGTAAAACAACCAGTACAGCGAAAGTTGCGAGTACTTCAGGTAAGGCAAAAACGATAAACGTAGAAGTTCGCAAGAAGCATACGTTTACTAAGCCTAATCCTGAGCAGATTAAAGCTGAAGCATTGGCAAAAGCGACAAATGCGCAGACTACTACATCTGGTGAAACGAAAGTTGAAACAGTAAAAGTAGAAAGTTCAGCAAAAGCCAATCTTGAAAAAATGCGTGCTGCTGCGAAACAGCAGACCGCTGCGAAAGAAACACCGAAAGCTGCAGTTGTGGTTAAGCGTAAATCTACGAATAAACCAATTACTAAAGCGACTGTTAAGGCGATAGAAACGCCTGAGCAAAAACGTCTGCGTGAAGCGCAATCGGCGCAGTTGAAAGCGACTGAAGAAGCAGCTCGTCGTAAGTCGGCTGAAGAATCGCAACAGCGTACGCTTGAGCAAATGCGTCAGATGGCGACTAAATACTCTGGTGAAGAAGCAACTGCAACGATTCGTGTTGTAGATGATTCTCCATTGGCAGCAGGTTTGGTTGGTCAAGCATATGAAGATTCATTTGCGAAAGAAGACCGTGACATCAAACGTGGTACCAATACGCCAACTGCACGTGCACCGAAAAAAGGTGGTCGTCGTGGTCAGGAAGAGCAAAGCTTCAGCAAACAACCTAAACGTGGTCTGAAAACAAGTCAGGCAGGTAAACACGGTTTTGAAAAACCTGTTAAAAAACAAGTTTATGATGTTGAAATTGGTGAAACTATTGTTGTTGCAGATCTTGCAGCGAAAATGGCGATTAAAGTTCGTGAAGTAATTAAAGCACTCATGAAAATGGGTGAGCTTGTTACTCAGAACCAAGCGATTGAACAAGAAATTGCTGCATTGATCGTAGAAGAAATGGGTCATAACCCAGTTCTAGTTTCTGATACGCAAGCTGAAGATAACTTACTTGAAGCAGCTGAAGAAGCGCGTGGTGCTCAATCTACACGTGCGCCAGTGGTTACAATCATGGGGCACGTTGACCATGGTAAAACTTCGCTTCTTGATCGTATTCGTCGTGCAAAAGTTGCTCAAGGCGAAGCGGGCGGTATCACACAGCATATTGGTGCTTACCACGTTACAACTGACAAAGGTATGATCACTTTCCTTGATACTCCTGGACATGCTGCATTTACTGCAATGCGTTCACGTGGTGCGAAAGCGACTGATATCGTGGTTCTTGTTGTAGCAGCAGATGATGGTGTTATGCCACAAACTGCGGAAGCAATTGATCATGCACGTGCAGCGGGTACGCCAATTATTGTTGCTATCAACAAAATGGATAAAGAATCTGCTGACCCAGATCGCGTATTGAATGAATTGACAGTGAAAGAAATCGTGCCTGAACAATGGGGCGGTGACGTACCTGTTGCAATGGTTTCAGCACACTCTGGTCAAGGTATCGATGAGCTTCTAGATCTTATTTCAATCCAAGCAGAATTGCTTGAGTTGAAAGCATCTGAAGAAGGTGCTGCGCAAGGTGTTGTTATTGAAGCACGTGTTGACAACAGTCGTGGTGCAGTAACGTCTATTCTTGTGCAAAATGGTACATTGAAAGTAGGTGACCTTGTTCTTGCTGGTGCATCTTACGGTCGTGTCCGTGCGATGACTGATGAGAATGGTCAGCGTATCCAATCTGCAGGTCCTTCGATTCCAGTGGAAATCTTAGGTCTTCCTGAAGCGCCAATGGCAGGTGACGAAGTTCTTGTTGTAAGCGATGAGAAGAAAGCACGTGAAGTTGCCGATGCGCGTATGGATCGTGAACGTCAAAAACGTCTTGAGCGTCAAAGTGCAATGCGTCTTGAAAACATCATGGCATCTATGGGCAAAAAAGATGTGCCTTATGTGAATGTTGTGCTTAAGACTGATGTACGCGGTACTTTGGAAGCCTTGACTGTTGCCCTTTCTGATCTTTCAACAGATGAAGTTCGTGTACGTGTGATTGGTTCGGGTGTTGGTGCAATTACTGAGTCTGATGTAACGCTTGCAGAATCTTCTGAAGCAGTGCTTCTTGGCTTTAACGTTCGTGCTGATACAACTGCGCGTCAAAAAGCTGATGCTGATGGCATGGATATCCGTTATTACAGCATTATCTATCAATTGATTGATGATGTTAAAGCGGCAATGAGCGGTAAGCTTGCACCTGAACATCGTGAAACGATTCTGGGTGTTGCGCAAGTTCGTGAAGTATTCCACTCAAGCAAATTCGGTGCAGCTGCAGGTTGTATGGTACTTGAAGGCGTATTACATCGTAACAAACCAATTCGCGTATTACGTGATGATGTGGTTGTATTCCAAGGTGAGCTTGAGTCTCTTCGTCGCTTTAAAGAAGTGGTTGAAGAAGTCCGTGCTGGTATGGAATGTGGTCTTGCGGTTAAAGGTTATAAAGACATTAAAGCGCTCGACAAAATCGAAGTTTATGATGTTCAGTTGATTAAACGGAGTCTTTAATGGCGGGTAGTCAACGTCTAAAGCGTATGGGTGATACTGTACAACGTGAGTTGTCAGAACTGATTCGCCAAGAGCTGAAAGATCCACGCTTAGGTGGTCTAGTGACCATCTCTGCGGTGAAAGTTAGCCCAGATTTAGGTTATGCCGAAGTTTACGTTACTGTTATGGGCCGTGAATTAGGTGATGATCAAAGTGAATCTGCAAACAAAGAAACTTTAGATGTCTTAAATAAGGCATCTGGATTCTTGCGTCATGAATTAGGTCGTCGGATCAAAACTCGTGTCACACCGCGTTTGCGTTTTCATTATGATAAAACCAATGCCTATGGTAACTACATGTTCGGTTTGATTGCAGAAGCAGTGAAGGATTTACCTCCTTCAGAAGAAAAGCAAGATAACGAATAAGTTGTTATAAAATGAAGCCACCTTTGGGTGGCTTTTTTTGTGTCTTGAAAATGCGTTTAAATTTAAATATCTAATAGCTGTATTTTGCTAATTGGGACACCTCAATATAACTAATCTATTCAAATTCCAAAATAAATTGAAACATTATCAATGTATTTATCAAACGTGTATTGAATATTGATACAACTCATTATTTAGGCTAATACTCAAACTTATATGATTGTTTCATTTTCATAAACTCAACAAAAAATTAAAAAAAATCTTATAGAATGATTTTTATATGAACAAATACAAATAAATATCTTTGAGGAAAACATGATGAATTCAATGAAAAAAGGTTTATTAGCGTTAACACTTGCAAGCACATTGGTATTTTCAGGCTGTGGTTATAATACCTTACAAGCGAAAGATGAGTCTGTGACTGCTGCATGGTCTGAAGTTGAAAACCAATATCAACGTCGTGCAGATTTAGTGCCGAACCTTGTAAATGTGGTAAAAGGTTATGCGACACATGAAGAAAAAGTATTAACTGAAGTGACTGAAGCACGTGCAAATGTTGCGGGGTTAAAGGTTGATAAAGAAGTTTTAAACGATCCTGAACTATTTAAAAAATACCAAGAAGCACAGTCGCAAATGACGGGCGCATTATCACGCTTATTGGCGGTCACTGAAAACTACCCAGATTTAAAAGCCAATGAACAGTTCCGAGATTTGCAAGTGCAATTAGAAGGTACGGAAAACCGTATTAGTACCGCACGTACACGTTATGTAGAATCGGTTCAAGATTACAATACTTACGTGCGTCAATTCCCTCAAGCAATGACGGCTAAAGTGATTGGTATGAAAGCGAAGCCAAACTTTAGTGCAGAAGCTGGTGCGGCAAAAGCACCAACAGTAAATTTTAATCAATCAAATTAACGCTCATAGATGGCTGTTATTGGAACAGTTTGAAAATGGCTAAGCATGAAAACAAGGTGAATTATGATTGAGTGGAATAAAAAATCAGTTTTAAAAAAAATGAGTACATTTTTATGTGTGCTATTTGGACTGATTTTTTCTATTCAATCCACTGTGTGGGCTGAGGTTGCGACGGCATCGGATGAGCAAGAGGTTCAAGATGCTGTGGTGTTGGGTAAAGTTGTACCAAATGCAAATTTACCGAATATTTTAAATCCAAAGGCGGCTAATCCACAACAAACTGCTCCAAATCCTAAGAATAATCAAGCGCCGAATGTACCCCAAGTTGCGAATGATATGGCAGAAGGGCAGACCACACGCAATATTCCCACATTGAACCAACCCATTGTTGATCAAGCGAATGTTCTTTCTGTAAGTGAGAAACAAAATTTAGAGCAGCAAATTCGAAATATCTATAATCAAGGTAAGGCACAAATTGGGATAATTATTGTACCAACCACTGGAAATGAAGATATTTTCGATTTTGCCATGCGTGTAGCAGAACAATGGAAACTAGGTTCGGCGAAGCAAGATAATGGTATGTTAATTGCTGTTGCAGTAAATGATCATAAAATTCATATTGCAACAGGTTATGGTTTAGAAGGTGTACTACCTGATATTTTAGTCAATCGAATTATCCGTAATCAAATTGCACCAGATTTTAAGCTGGGACAATATGGGCAAGGCTTACAAGCGGGTGTGACTGAAATTGAACGTATTCTCAATTTAGATCCTGCAATAGCCAAACAAGCTGCCGATGAGCTGAAGGAGAGACAAGCTCAAGCGGAGAAAGAGCAGGAAGCGAAAGACCGAACACTAACAGCTGCAATGGTAATTTTGATTGTGGGAATATTCGCATCATTTATCATTGGTAATCGTTTGAGTGCTGCTGTTGCAGGTGTCACGGCAGCAGCAGCGGGAATGATTTATGGCTCTGGTATAATAATGAGCCTAATCATGGGGTTTGGAATATTCTTCTTATTAATTACCTCGCTTGCACAACTGATTTTTCAAATGTTTCTATCGGGTGGTGGGCGTGGAGGCGGCGGTGGTGGTTTTGGTGGGGGAGGCGGTTATAGTGGCGGAGGTGGCGGTTTTGGCGGTGGAGGTGCATCAGGCTCATGGTAACAATAACTGAAACAACAGAAATTTTGACAGAACCAAAATTACAGGAAAAAGTGCAACCAAGCTTTAAGCGATGGTTAAAGCATTTTTTATATATGCCTGCATCTAAACGTTATTTCTCTAAGCAAGATCAAAATGCTATCACACAAGCTGTTACAGTTGCGGAGCAAGGTCATGTCGGGGAAATTCAAGTGGTGATTGAAGGACATATTCCAAGCAATCAAGCTTATCACCAAAGTACTCGTTTGAGAGCCCAGCAGCTTTTTGCTGAACTTGGTGTCTGGGATACAGAGTATAATAGTGGTGTTTTGTTATATTTAAATTTGTGCGAACAGACTGTAGAAATTATGGTGGATCGAGGAATAGATCAAGCAGTTACATCAGATATTTGGCAACAAATTTGTGATGAAATGATTTTACAGCTAAAAAATAAGCAATATCGTATGGCTGTGGAAAATGGTGTTGTTGAAATAGGTAAAGTGTTGAATTTATTTTATAATCAACAGCAGAGTTTGCAAAAACCTGATATGATGAACGAGTTGGCAAATCAACCCATAATATTGAATTAATTAAGAAAAATTTTAGATTTGTTTTATTTTAAAGTGACAAGAAGTGTCACTTTTTTACGTTTAATTACTTAAAAAAATATGATGAAAAAAAAGACTTGTAAAGCGTTACATTCTCTTTAGAATCAGACTGTACTAAAGGTCTGTTGTTTTTCCACATAATAAACAGATTCTTAAATTGCTGTAAAAAGCTATAAAAATTTTTAAAAACATTGGAGAAATGTTATGAAATCAGTTCAAAAGGGTTTTACTCTTATCGAATTAATGATCGTTGTTGCGATTATCGGTATTCTTGCTGCTGTTGCAATCCCTGCTTATCAAGATTACACGGTACGTGCAAAAGTAACAGAAGGTTTATCACTAGCTTCATCAGCTAAAACTGCTGTGTCTGAAAATGCTGCGAATGGTGCTCCTTTCAGTTCAGGTTGGAATGCACCAGCTCCTTCAAAAAATGTAGCAAGTGTTGGGATTTCTTCAACTAATGGTGCAATCACAATTACATATGCTAGTAATATTGATAGTGGTCATACATTAATTTTAACTCCTTTAGACGGTACAGCTGCTTTAGTTGGTACTGCTACTACAAGTACTATTCCTACTAATGGTTCAATTAATTGGAAGTGTGCTAGTGCAGGCAGCCCTACTGTTGCGAATGTAAGTAATGGTACGCTTCTTGCTAAATATGCGCCAGCTGAATGTCGTAACTAATTGATTTATTTTAAAAGCCAATCTAATCAAGATTGGCTTTTTTATTGACTGAAAGTAGTATTATGAATATTTGTATAAAAAATAATTTGTATCTTCTAATTTTAGGTATAGGATATTGTTTTGGTGTATTAAGTTTTCAACATTACAGTCCTAGTCAGCATGATTTTTATATCAATTCAATTTGTTATATATTAGTTGCTTTTGCTCTTGTTTTATTTTTTATAAAAAATAAAACAAGACTATATATAAATAATATTTTTTGGTTATTTGTATTGTGTGTGTTTTTAATTCAACCTTTCATCAATAAAATTATTTATACTGATTCATTGATATTTCCTATAGCTATAATTTTATTGATAACTTTAGTTTCAATAAGTATTTCAAATTATGATAATAAAAGAAGAGTAATTTATTTTTTTGGTTATATTTTTATTTTATCATCTTTGCTGTTATTCCTTACGCAACTTATTCATATTTTAAAAATTTTACCTCTAGTTGAATTAATGCGGTTACCATTACAAGTACAAAGGTTTTCAGGTAATATATTTCAACCTAATCAAGCTGCATTTATTTTTTCACTAGGAATAATTTCATCAATGTTTATCTTTGATGAAAATAAAAAAGTCTTTAACTACATATGTATTTTTATTTTGAGTGTTGGAATTGCATTTACAGCAAGTCGATCAGGGTTAATTATATTATTATCAATGACTTTATTTTTTAATTTATATAAAAATTATGATAAAAAAAATAGTTTATTAAAAATATATGAGTTTTATTTTGCTTTAATGTCCTTTATTATAGGGAATTATTATTACAATAAGCTAGCAGTAAATGGTATTGTTGGTCGAATTTCACAAAGCTTAGATGATCCAAGGTTATCTCTTTTGAGTCAGTCATGGTTGAGTTTTGTGAATCAACCACTAACAGGAATTGGTTGGAAAAATTTTGCAAGCAGTAATTTTATTTACTATAATCAATTAGAGTGGGTGAGCTTCACAGATCACTCACATTTTATTATAGGTCAACTTCTAGCAGAATTTGGTGTCTTAGGAGGTTTGATATTCATTTTATTTACTTATATTGTTATTAAGAACTTAAAAAAATTAAAAAATATTCAAGATATTTTTGTTTTTACAATCTTATGTATTTTTATTCTGTATTCTTGTTTTGAATATCCATTGTGGTATTTTAGATATTTATTTGTTTTTTCAATATTTTTATCATTGCTTGATAAAAGTGAAGCATATGAATATAAAGTTGATAAAGATTATTTAATATATGTTCCTTGCTTATTTTTAATGATTTCATCTGTCTATTACACGATGCAATATAGAAAAGTTGCATATATTAATGATATCGTTTTTGATCAAAATGAAAATCAAAGAAATAAGATGCTTGCTACAGTAAATCTTGACCCTATTTTTGGGTTTAGCTATTTTCAAGATCTTCTTTTTTTTGAAGCAGCTGATCGTGATGAGTTTCTTTTGAATGATAAGCTTATCATAGGAGAGAGGTTAGTTGAATATTCGCCTGATTATAGGTTTCTTATTAAACAAGGAGCGTTTTTAGCATTTGATAATCAAAAAGAAAAATCATTGTTATATTTTGATATGGCTTGTCATTATGATTTTTATCAAAAATGCCCATATACAATACAAGTTCTAACTTTGTTAAATAATGAAAACCATAAAAAATTTGGAGATATCTATTATAAGGTGAATACTCATTATAATTCACAAATCAGTAAAAAATAATGTATCTTTTTATAGATTAACTATATGATAATTTAGTTTTTCTATTCCTAATCTAATGAAAGTCATCCCATACATCCTTTCAGCCATCTTGCTTTTACTTGCATGGCTTTTTCCATTCCATAAAATGCCATGGACAACGTTTGGTAGTGAAGTGCTGACATTTCTTTCAGCATTAGTATTGCTTTCAACATTTATCAATAAAAACCTAAATATTGCAAAGCCGCAATTACTGATCTTGCCAATCTTGGTGATTCCTTTAATTCAATGGGGGTTTGGTCAAGTTTTATATTTTAGTAATGCTCTGCTGTGTACGGCTTATATCGGCATGTTTTGGCTTATGGTAGTCGTTGGCTATAACTTAGGAGTTGGAGAAAAAGGGCAGCGAGAGCAAGTTTTTAAAATTTTCTGTTTGATTATTTTTATAGGTGCAATCTTTTCAAGTTTGATCGCATTGAGTCAATGGCTCACAGTGAATGAATATTTCAGTCCTTTAATGAATTTACTGCGTGGTAATCGTCCTTACGCTAACTTTGCACAACCGAATAACTTAGCGACATTTATGTGCATGGGAGTATTTGCTTGCTTATATTTCTATGAAAAACGGATTTTACCCAGTTATATCATTACACCTTCCGTACTTATTTTTCTATTCACAATTGCGCTAACACAGTCACGTACCGCATGGGTGGTCTGTTTATTTACACTGGTTTATTTAGTAATAAAGCAATTTGGACAAGTAAAGCGTTTTAGTTTTACTAAATTATTGGCTTGGGTCGGCGTATTTATTGCTATTATTGCAACTTTGCCAATGATTAACCAATGGATTGCTGCTGTTGCTATTCAAGATGTAGCCCAGACGGCTTCAGTTGTTGAAAGAGCATCAACAGGTTACTTACGTTTAGATATGTGGAATCAAGCATTAATCGCGATTACACAGCATCCTTGGTTGGGCTATGGTTGGAATCAAACTGGGATGGCGCAAATCGCTGCTTTTGATCTCTATCCTTCTCATGAGTGGTATAAGACAGCGCACAATGTTGTTTTAGATTTAACCATTTGGAATGGTATACCTATTGCGATAATCATTATTCTTTATGTCATATGCTGGTTGTTTTGGTTAAATCGTGGTGCTAAAGAGCCTGTTTCTATTGCTGCAATTTTAATGGTTTGCGCAGTTCTCATTCATGCTTTATTGGAATACCCAATTCATTATGCGTATTTCCTTTTACCACTTGGGTTTTTACTCGGGATTATTCAAGCACAATACGCACAATTACCTACAGTAAATTTAAAACCTGCAATAACGGTGAGTATCGTTGTTATTGGTTTAGTTTTGATTGGGGTGATTTACCGTGACTATATTCTATATCGTGAACAAAGTGTTTTGATTAAACAGAAAACATCATTATCAGCATCAGAACAACAGATCATGAATCAGGATATTTTAATCCTGACCCAGTTTAAAGAACGTGTGTGGTGGATTGGTTTTAATCCGCATAGCAATGTATCTGATCAGCAGCTCGCACACATTGGAAAAATGGTGGCAAACTTAGCCTCTAAATACGATATTTATAAATATGCGCAAGTTTTGGCTTTTAATGGTAAAAAAACTGAAGCAGAACATCAGTTGTGGATATTGAAAATATTACATGGGCAAGAAAATAGCTATCAAGATTTATTGGTAACATCTGCTGGAAAATAATCGATATACACAAAAAATCCCCATTCTTTTGGGGATTTTTTATTGGTCTGAAATAAGAAATTTAAGATTACATTTGGCTTTGAATATAATTTTCAATTCCGATACTTTCTGTTAAATCGATTTGCGTCGTTGTCCAATCCCAATATTCTTCTTCTTTTTCTAGAATCTCTTGCACAAGATCGCGTGTAACGTAATCTAAATGTGTCTCTGCAAGTGCAACAGTAGCTTTAAGTGCTTCGATATTTTCTTTTACTTTACGAATATCGCAATTTAAAACTTCAACAGTGTGTTGCCCAATATAAAGCTTTCCTAAATGCTGTAAATTTGGTAAGCCTTCTAGAAACAGAATACGTGAAATGATCTTATCAGCGTGCTTCATTTGACGAATGGATTCTTTATATTCGGCAGAACCGAGTTGCTCAATGCCCCAATCATTAAACATACGTGAGTGAAGGAAATATTGGTTGATTGCAGTTAGATGGTGGTAAAGAACTTGATTAAGTTGATTGATAACGTCTCGATTGCCTTTCATGGTCAAAGCTCCATTCAGTTGTGTGCCTTAAAAACGGTAAGGCAATCCATAGCACTATCTTAATCAAATTTATCAATAGTTTCGAGTGATTTATAGAACGGCAAATGAAAATCGCAATCAAAAACAATTGGGCTACATTTAACAGAGTGGAAGTTTAGACAAAAATAACCCGCTCTGAGTCGAAGCGGGGGAGGAAAATGATCCGCAGATCATTAAAAAATTATTATCGTTATATTTGGAATATTCTAAGCATATTTGTTAGGCAGCAATCGAGATACGTGCAGCAATTTCTGCCAGCTCTTCATTGATGATACTTTTTGCTTCTGGTACGCAGCGACCGCAGCAAGTACCTAAATCTAAGAGATCACGAACTTCACGATAGCTTTCCGCACCATTTTCCATCGCATCTTTAATATCTTGATCTGTAATACCACGACATAAACAAACGTACATGAAAATCAACCATGAGGTTAAATGGGATATCTAATATTAGTGATAATTGTTATCATTTGTCAATGGAATTCATTTAAATTCGCATTTATTTTGATTGGCTTTTTGAATAAAAAATACCACCTGATCGGTGGTACTGATGGTTAATTTTTAAACATCTTAGAAATTAACAATTTACCTAATTTTGCTCAAAGCACTATTTATCAATGATGACAATGCCATCCATTTCCACTAAAGCATTTTTTGGCAATGCCGCAACGCCTAATGCCGCACGAGCTGGATAAGGTTGAGCAAAGTATTCGCCCATAATTTGGTTGACGAGTTGAAAGTGTGAAAGGTCAATTAAGAAGATATTCAGTTTTGCGATATCTGCTAAAGAACCACCAGCAGCTTCACAAACGGCTTTTAAATTATCAAAAACACGACGAACTTGTGCTTCAAAACCTTCTACAAGTTCCATGCTATAAGGATCTAAACCAATTTGCCCTGAAAGATATAATGTATTGCCCGCTAAAATAGCTTGAGAATAGGTGCCTATTGCAGCAGGGGCATTTTCAGTATGGATTACTTGGCGGGACATCGATTTCTCCTAGGTTTTGGCTTTTCTTCGTCAGATATATGAATGTGCTACATGCAAGGGCGTGTCGCATTTTCAATCTAATCGAATATACCTTAGCACGCTTTTGCTTTGATGTTGTCATTAATCTCAACTGGCATAGCAAGGCGTTCAATACGAGGGAAACCAAATTGCATACGTAATTCACGAATGATCTGAGCAATTTTCTTACGATTATTCACTACGATATTGACGTAGGTTTTTCCTTCATGTGAGCGAACAGATTCAACACCAGTTTTTGCTTTACGACACAAGTAGATTAGTTCAGAGATTTGTTCATCATTCAAAATAAGGTCAATACTCAAATAAGCATTGAAATTGACATCATCTTCTTGCTCAGACGTCCAATTCAAAGACATGATATTTTCAGGGTGTGAATGTTGTTCATGAATCAAGTTGTGGCAACGAGCACGGTGAACGATTAAACCACGTCGAGATAAATGCCCTTGAATTTGATCGCCAAGCACAGGGTTGCAACAATGTGCATATTTAACGTCGACACCTTCCGTACCTTGAATTAAGCGCTCAGAAACAGCATGATCTGTCGGTTGCGACTGTGCAAATAAATGGTTTGCAACCAATTGAGGCAGTAAATCACCTACCGCGATTTGCTCAAATAAAGTATTTTTATCTTGAATATGACGCCATTGCAGTAAATCTACCCAATCGGCTTCAGATAGATCTGACACAGAGCGATTAAATAATTTTAATGCACGATTTAGCGCTTGCTGCCCGACTAACCGTTGTTCCTCTATATCTTGTTCACGCAAAATGTTTTGAATGGCTCTACGGGCTTTTTGGGTATTAATGAAGCTCAACCAGTCTGGATTTGGTGTAGCTAAAACATCGGTAATGACTTCAACCACTTGACCGCTTACAAGAGGGGTGGATAAAGGTTTACTTTCACCATTGATTTTAACGCCTACAGCATGGTTGCCTAAAAATAAACTGGCTGAATAAGCAAAATCTACAGCAGTCGCACCTTGAGGAAGCTCATGCAACTGACCATGTGGCGTGTAAACCCAAATTTTTTCTTGATGTAAATAATCTAATAAGTCGCTGAAAGTCGTTTTGGCACAATCACCACCGACAAGAATATTGAGGTTTTTCATCGATGCTTGAATCGCAGAGCGACAGGCTTGCGGCGCATTTTCACCCAAAACCACGCCAAAGCGTGCAGCTTTACGCATCAATTCTGTTTGGATGGTGAGTGATAATGTGGTCTTTTCACCTTTCAAACGAATCATTAAAGATTGGTTGCCACCTGGTAGCGGGCGACGAATATGGTCGTCATAGCTCAATACTTGAAAATTTTCACGTAAGGCATCTACAAGACGGTCACAATCCGCAATGCTTTGTAAAATGATTTCAAAAGCATGACTATTGGTTAGTTCTTGTAAATCAATTTCATTTTTGACAAAGTGGCGTAACAACTCAATATTATTATTTTTCTTTTTGATACGGCCTTGAATATGGTAATTATTCAATAACTCAGCTAAATTCTGTTCCCAAACTGATTGATATTTACAGCGTTCAGGTTTGGTTTTTAACAACGACTCTTGCACGTTGTTATACATATCCAAATCAAGATTTTGATAACACAAATGTTCAAGGTTATCGCCCATTTCATTCATGCCGACCAAACGCGCCATGGGCACGAAAATATCAAACGTTTCCTGAGCGATACGAGCACGCTTGTCTGGACGTAATGCGCCCAAAGTGGTCATATTGTGATAACGATCTGCCAGTTTGATAATGATTACGCGTGGGTCTTGCAGGGTGGCTTGCAGAATTTTACGGAAAGACGCTGCTTTATTGTATTCTTTATCACTGGAATGGCTGAGCTTGGTCACACCATCTACCAGCTCGGCAACAGTACGTCCAAATTTCTCAATAATATCTTCTTTAGTAAAATCAGTATCTTCGATCACATCATGCAGCAAGGCAGCCATGAGTGTTTCTGCATCCATTCGCATATGCGCCAAAATGCAACTCACAGCGATCGGATGTAGGATATAAGGTTCGCCACTCTTACGAGTAATACCATCGTGTGCAATATCGGCATAATCACAAGCTGCAAGAACCCGTTCGACATCACTTGGTTTTAAGTATGCATCGACTATGATATTGAGCTGCTGCTTAGCTTGGCTGACCTCTTGGCCTGGCATAGAACACCTATAATAAATTGCGAAGTTGAACGATTTTTCCTAATACCTTAATGAAAAGCATATTGAGTCACTTGTCAATTTCTAGAAATAAAAAATATCTATTTTTTTAACAAATATTTAACAGTTTGTCGATGTGTTGGCATAACTATTTCATATAAATTTGCAATAAAAAAGCCTAGTGTGGTCACTAGGCTTTTTTAAGAAGATTCAACTTATTGGAAAGAGAAGCCTTCAAGGTTAAGATTGTTTGCAGAAAGTGCAAGGTCAAGACTCGAAGTTTGATAGTCTTGATCACGTTGTTTCAAGATATCTTTCGTTACATGACCAACCGCAATTTCACGTAAAGCAACAACAGTTGGTTTGTCATTATCCCACTCTACAGTAGGCTCAATGCCTTGACGTGCCAATTGACGCGCGCGTTTGCTTGCCACTAGTACAAGCTCAAAGCGGTTGTCTACATGGTCTAAACAATCTTCAACGGTTACGCGTGCCATAAGAATTCTCGATTGAATATAAATTTTTTAAACAGACTGTCCAGTATAAAATGCTTTCAGTCCAGACTCAAGTTTTAATCGACGCTTATTTAGAAAGCAGCGTAATTAAGATTGTGGTGTAATTAATTTTTCAATTAAAACTTGATGACGATTTGCTTGTTGATCTAACTTTAAACGATTTGCGTTAATGACTGACTCTAAATCATGCAACGCTTTATTAAAGTCATCATTGATAATAATATATTCAAAATTAACATATTGCTGCATATCTGCTACAGCGCAACCTAAACGATGTTCAATCACTTCAACCGAATCTGTGCCACGATTAGACAAACGCTGACGTAAATCAAATTGAGTAGGAGGAAGGATAAATATCTGTTTAGATTCAGGAAAAAGTTTACGAACTTGCTCAGCACCTTGCCAGTCAATTTCTAAAAGAACATCATGCCCTTTGGCGAGTTGCTCTCTTACAGTGGCTTGAGCTGTGCCATAATAATTACCAAAAACTTCTGCAAATTCAATAAAACCACCTTGATTCACTTGATCTAGGAAGTTCTCTTTAGAAGTAAAATGATAGTGAACACCGTCGAGTTCGCCAGGTCGTTGACCGCGAGTCGTATGAGACACAGAAACATGCAAATTGCTTACACGTTCAAGGAGCGCTTTAACGAGAGATGTTTTGCCTGTTCCAGATGCCGCAGAAACGACAAACAATAGACCCGACATGATATTTTTCCTGATATGATAAAATATCTTCTCTATTTTAGAGTAGACGGAACACAAACAAAACAGTTTTTAATGGTTTTTGTAGATTGTTTGTGTTTTCACGATAAAATTATTCGACCATTAAAGTGACTATTGAGGATTTTATGGAAATTGTATTGGCTAATCCACGTGGATTTTGTGCAGGCGTAGACCGTGCAATTGCCATCGTCAATCGTGCACTTGAATGTTTTAATCCGCCCATTTATGTGCGCCATGAAGTAGTACACAATAAATTTGTGGTCGATGATTTACGTCAGCGCGGCGCTATCTTTGTTGAAGAACTGGATGAAGTTCCAGATGGTAATATTGTTATTTTTAGTGCACACGGTGTATCAAAAGCGGTGCAGCAAGAAGCTGACCGCCGTGGTCTAAAAGTATTTGATGCCACTTGTCCATTGGTCACAAAAGTACATATAGAAGTGACCAAATATGCGCGCGAAGGCACTGAGGCTATTTTGATCGGGCATGAAGGTCACCCAGAAGTTGAAGGAACAATGGGGCAATATGATAAGAAGCGTGGTGGTGAAATTTACTTAGTAGAAGATGAGGGTGATGTTGCTTCTCTGACCGTACACGATCCTGAAAAAGTTGCCTTTGTCACTCAAACGACACTTTCAATTGATGATACTGCAAAAGTAATTGATGCTTTACGTGAGAAATATCCAAAAATTCAAGGGCCTCGTAAGGATGATATTTGCTATGCAACGCAAAATCGTCAAGATGCAGTTCGAGATTTAGCAACGCAATGTGATGTTGTTTTAGTGGTAGGTTCTCCGAATTCATCCAATTCTAATCGCTTACGTGAACTAGCAGAGCGTATGGGAAAACATGCCTATCTTGTAGATAACGCGGATGAGTTGCAGCAGGAGTGGTTTAAGTCTACAGATAAAATTGGTGTTACTGCGGGTGCTTCTGCTCCGGAGATATTAATTAAGCAAGTGATTCAGCGTTTACAAGACTGGGGGGCTACTGCACCACAAGAATTGAATGGTCGTGAGGAAAATATCACGTTTAGCTTACCTAAAGAGTTAAGATCTTCAGTTAATTTTAAAAAGTAGTTTTTCCTCAAACTAAAAGCCGACTCTGTTAATCAGTTGTCGGTTTTTTTGTGCCTTTTATCAGGAGTTGAGTGCTTTTGTAAGTTTTACTAAATAATATGTGTTCTAGTATTTATTAAAAAGTCTCTGTGATTAGGATGTCGCAATGAGAATAAAAAAGGGGTTTACGTTAATCGAGCTGATGGTGACTGTTAGTATTTTGGTCATTATTGTGATGTTAGCTGCACCTTCATTTACTAATTTATTGGTAAAACAAAATCTAAATTCGAATATTAGAACATTGTTAGCTACATTTTCGGATGCACGTAGTCAATCAATACTGTTAAGAAAAGATGTAACTGTAATTTTGAATAATACGAACAAGAATACCGAAATTAATTATTATTGGAGCATGGAAGGTAGAGGAAGTTTGGTTGCTCCAACAACAATCCCAAGTATTGTCTTTCAATCTGATGGTACTTTAAAAAACACAACTAAAAATACGAAATTTACAGATACAAATTTTATTATATGTAGTATGAATTTTTCAAAAACAGTGACTTTAACAAGGGTTGGCACAATAACTCTAGGAGCTGAGGGTAGTTGCTAATGCAAATATTAAAAAAACAAAAAGGGACAGGCATGATTGAGATATTAGTTGCTTTAGTTCTTCTTGCAATTGGTGTTTTGGGCTTCACAGCCTTGCAATTGAGAGCAGTTGAAGCAACTAGTGAAGCATTTAATCGTATTCAAGCAATGGTTGTAGCTCGTGATTTTGCGGAACGTATTCGAATTAATCCTTATGCATTATCGGTATTAAAAAAAGACAATACAGCGATTTCAACTGATACTGATCAGTCTGCATATATAGAAGCTGTTGCTGATAATAAAGATGCTGTCTCGGTATACGTTTGGGACAAATGCTATGAAACAAAAACATGTACGAGTGCTGAAATGGCTGTTGAGGATGTTTTACAAGTCACTTATAAGGCTGCTCAAAATGGCATGAAAATGAATCTAATAAATTGCCAAAGTTCGATAACGAATAGTTCAAATGATGCAGCAGGTAATGTAACGCAAACCACTTCAGCTTTAGCTATTGCGAATAGCCGTAAGTGTATTTATGTTGCTTGGGATAAAACACTGCCAGTAGATGGTTCGGGAGCAGATGATTGTACCCAATATGGAATTTATAAAGATGACTCTAAATGTGTAGTTTTGGAGGCATATTAAATGAAGAAATCAAATTTAAAAGGATTTACTTTAGTTGAGTTAATGGTTGCTATAGCTCTGGGGTTATTAATTGTTGCAGCAGCTACACAATTATTTATCACTGGACAGGTAAGTTTAAACCTACAAAAAGCGATGGCTGATATTCAAGATAATTCCAATTTTGGAATAAATTTTATAGCTTCTGATCTAAGGAAAGCAAATTATGGTGCTGACCAACCTATTATAAACAGTACGACAAAAAATGGTGGAATTGTATTAAGTACTGATAATTTTCCAAATGATTTAGCAGGTAAACCGAGAGTGACATTGTTGTCAAAAGCAGCTGTAGAAGAAGCAAGTTCAGCGCTTACGAGTACGGCTAGCGATCAATTGGTTGTGCAATATTATACTCCAGAAAATACAATAGATTGTGAAGGGAATAATGTTCTTGCAGGTAATTTTATTGTTCAACGATATTTTATTGATAGTGGTAATTTAAAGTGTGATTCTGGCCAGTACTTGAAAGATAAACCTGCTGTAACAGTAACATATGCGTTGACTGGATTTGGTTCGAATGCACAAACTATTTTAAAAAATGTTGAATATATGCGTATTCTCCTTGCCGTAAGTGAAGATAACGATACTGCAACAGGAAGTCAGTCTAATTTGCCTGTAGATGGGCTGGCTCAAAAAAACTTACGTTATATTGGAATAGGTGATTATCCCAAGACTGGTTCTTTGCCACGAATTAGAGGTGTGCAACTGGGTATATTGATGAGAGCAAATGAGAGTGTTTCATCCACTACCGAGTTGGCAAATAAAAATAAAGCAACTTTTCGTGTATTGGATACCGATGTGACTTTAAAAACTAAAGATACAATATTTTTGCATCAGGTTGTTGCGCAAACAATTGCATTACGGAATGCGATGGGGGCTGCATCATGATAAAGCGATCTTTGGGACAAGCTGGAAATACACTTGTTGTTATATTAGTTTTATTGGTGATTATTACAATTGTTGGGACTTTGGCTATACGTCAGGGGGTGATTAGTTTGAAAATTGCGACCAATAGCCAAGCGCAGTCGTTACTCCTGCAAAATACTGATGCGTATTTTTTTAAACTTGAGGCTGCCAATGCTGCTCAAAAAGTTCTAAATGCAAGTAAATTTGGACCTATTGGTTACGCTTCTCAGACACAGAATATTGGGCAGGAAATCTCCTATTGTTTTACTAAAAATAATGAACAGGCTTTTGATACAAATACAGTCGGATTATTTATTTCTGGAACTGGATTAAGTAAAGGGTATTGCGATCCTTCCAATGCAAATAGTTTTACCAGTGGTCGTAAAGCTGTGATGACGCAAGTGACAATAAAAGTTGAAAATAAACCAAGTGCACCGCTGGAAAATTTTATTGAAGGAACGGATACAGAGTTGGTCAACCCTGCTATGCGTATAAAAATAAATGTCTTATCGCTCATACCTGTAATGGCAAATGTGACGAATACAATCATTGTAAGTTGCTTAAAAGACAATCCAGCAGAAGCTGCAAGTGGGGTGGTAACGAAAACGAGTTGTTTGAATACAAATAATATTCCCTATAACGCCCAAGTTGCCGAATACAAGCAGAGTAATTCACCTCTATAGTGTGTAAGTTGGAGATAAGCAATGAATCAATTTGACAATAAAAGTATCAACTTCAATAAAAAAACACTGTGTATAGCTATTGGGTATGTGATTTTAGGCGGAGGCTTTTCAACGGGTGTTGGTAGTGCAGTCCCAAATGATTTAAATATGTATAAACAGCCTACATTAGGTAAAACCAATTTACTTTTAATGATAGATAGTACAGCAGGAATGGATGATGAACAGAGTGGTAAGCCAACTAGATCTATTGCAAAAGATTATCCAACTTGCGTAACTCGTAATTTAAAATCTGAATCAGTGACATCTTTGGATAGTAAATATCAATTTAGCAATACATTAAAAGATAGTAGTGGGAGGGTTAAGCCAACTTTTGTATATCCAATGCCATATTGTGATGATGGTACATCTGAATTTAAATATAGTCGGATGGATCGTATGAAAGTAGCGATGACAAAACTTTTAAGTAGTACAGATATTTCGGATGATGTCGTTATGGGAATGGGGCAATTTTCTACCCAAACTTCAAAACAGTACGTTATTGATTCAGCGAAAACAGCACAGAATAATAATACAGGTTCTTTACCAAGTGTTACGCAATACTTTTATACACAAAATGATGGATATAAAGGCTTGGGTGGTGGAGATGGTGCTTCAGCAAAAATTCTTTTACCTGCTGCACCTTTAAGTTTGGATCAAAGGTGGAAAATGCGGGTAGCAGTTAATGCACTAAATAGTGGCAGTAGAACACCTCTAGCTGCTGCATTAGCTGAATCAGGAGCATATATGCTGGGGAGAACGACATTAAATAGTGATGGGACGAGTCCTGGAGGAACTGTGCTAACAGGGCAGTCAAAGTCGAATAGTGCTTCAAGTAATTCTACGACAGCATTCCAAGCGAGTGGTTTTAATTCATCAATAGATACTTCTAAAAGTGGAAGTAATTATCAATCTCCAATTACAAGCAATACGGCATCTTGTAACAGTAATGGTATTTTTCTTTTAACAAATGCAGCTCCATCTCAAACGGAGTCTGTTGTAGCACAAGGTCTGATGAGGAATGCATTATTCGATCCTAACTTTACATGCCCTGTTAGTAGTGGTGGTACAGTATTAAAAAGCGTTACTTCTGAAGGTAAGGATTATGCATGGACATGCATGGGAGAGTTTGCTAAACGACTTAAGAATAGTGGAAGTAATATTAAAGTTGCTGTGGCGGGATTTGGTAATAATTTTATGCCTTATATGGGGGCAACAGCATCAGCTCAATATTCAGATTCCAATGGTAATCTAAGAAAATATTATAAATGTAATAACCTAACCGTTGGGCAATCTTATACCGTTAATGGAGTGTCATCAATATTGACACAAGATACTGTTAATGCATGTAATTTAGGTGAAAAAGCGAATAATAATGCGGGTCTTAATGATGGTGGTATTGTTGGTGGTTTTGGAGAAGGAGGTTTTTATCCAATAGTCTCGCCAGAAGAATTAGTTAATAGCATCAAAAGTTTTGTAGCAGATCTTCAAACAAGCATACCTTCTTTAAATAGCGGTCTTCCCGCAATACCAACTGACACCTTAAATACAACACAGCAACTTCCTTTTGCATATTATTCACAATTCCAATCAGATACACGATCTAGTCAGGCTGTGGGAATTTGGGTTGGAAATATTAAAAAATTCCAAGCTTTTAATAATACCTTTAAAGATAAAAATTCGAATAATATTATTGACACCAATGGTAACTTGGCTTCTACGACCGATTTTTGGAGTATAAGTACCGATGGTGCAAATGCTATAAGTGGCGGGGTTTCTGCTAAGTTACCTGTGCAAACAGTAGTTGGAAGAAAAATTTATACAAACAGATCAGTTACTGGTAGTACTGTTTCTGAAATAACTGCAGCTGATACCGCTTTAACACTGATAGCTTCAAATAATACGACTGCTACAACAGGAACAGCTGAAGTACTAAGTGCAAGCTCAGACCCAGATAAAGCATATTTACTTAATTTATTAGGTTTTGGAATATCGACTTCATCAGTGCCAGCGGCACTGACAAATGCGACTCAGTTGCGCCAAATGGGGGCTACAATTAATTCGACCCCTGTCGCATTTACGACACAAAGTAAAATAGCCACCAAGGCTTCGGGTTCTGGTGCGACACTGCTCAATGTTGGGGATTATATCAATCGTAAAGACTATATTTTATTTGGAACCGCTCAGGGCTTACTTCAGGTTGTAGATTCGTCAACTGGTGAGGAAAAGTTTTCATTTTTACCTAAAGAAATGATAGATCGTCAAAAACAAGGATTCATTGCTAAATCACTTCAGTCAACTTTGCCAAATTTTTATTCAGGAATTGATGGTGCATGGTCAGTTTATGCCAACTATGTAACAAACGATGAAAGTAATAGCTTAAAAGCGGACACCTTAAACGTCTACGGTGGGTTGCGCCGTGGTGGTGCAAATTACTATGGGCTTGATTTAAAGAATATTGAAACTGGTAGCCCTAAAATATTGTTTAAAACCTTGGGAACAACTGCTATAGATCCGATTACAGGTATTCCTACAGGTGCTTGTAGTAATACAACTCCATTGACTTGCATGGGGCAAAGTTGGTCAAAACCTACAATCGGCTGGGTAAAATGGAAAGGTAAACCTCAGCTCGTGATGATTGTTGGAGGGGGGTATGATCCTGTCTATGATACGAATAGCTATAAATCGGATACCACTGCAACAAAAGGTAATGGCGTATATATGTTTGCAGCCAACACCAATACAGATACAGGGTTAACAGCAGGTGCTTTAATGTGGTGGGGGAGTAGTAGTGCAACTGCAACTGCAGCTACAGATACTGAAGCTGCAAAAACGACAAATTCAAATCTTAAATATAGTGTTGTAAGTGAAATTAAAGCTATAGATAGAGATAGTGATGGTTTTATAGATAATTTATATTTTGGAGATTTAGGTGGTCAAGTATTTAGGGCAGACATTAACAATCTAACATCAACAACGACTACCTTGTTCGATGTCAAGCGAATTGTCCGAATTGGTAATTTTGTAGCAGATACAGAACGGGCAGTGAAAACGGCGCCAAGATTTTATTCAATGCCAATATTTACAGTTCATCGTATTGGCGATTTAGCAGGTGTCATTAATGCGACTCGTTTTGCTGTTATTAGTGTTGGTTCTGGAGACCAAAGTAATCCAGTGTTAAATAGTTTAAATGATTTAAACGGAATGCCAGATCGGGTTTATGGTATTTTTGATAAAGATATAGGGCGTGAAGATCTATATAGCATGTTAGATGCTGATACAACAAGTAAAGGGTTATTGACGGGCACAGCAGAAGTGTCAAATATGCTGGATTTAGCCGTGACCACAGCAGCTACTACGGGTGCAGCAACATTAGCAAATATGCAACTCGCAGAGACAAAGGGTTGGTTTAATACCCTTGCAGGTAGTACATTGGGTACCACAGCAACAAGCAATTTAGATCCTGCATTAACAGGAGGTATTGCTCGTTTTAAAGTACTAAGTAAGTTCACTGCAATTAAGAATACATTGTTTACAAGCTATTTTGACGCAGCAGATAATGGTTCTTCTACGAGCTGTAGTGCTGGTATTAAAGGACGGTCTTATATCAAAAATTATTGTCTGCCTTTTGGGAGTATGGGGGCAGATGGCATGAATTGCGGTGTGGCAATGGATGGGAGATTGTATTCTGGTGCAACTGCAATTGGGAGTGATGTAGGGGCTGGAGTGATACCCGTTATTATTGGTGGGATGAATACATCAGGTGGCACTGCCATTGGTCCTTTAGCAGGGAAAGCTGGAGCTGTTTCAGCACAATATAAAACACCTTTAAGGTTTGAACCATTAAAGTGGTCTGAGAAAAACTCCTAGGAATACAAGATGAAAAAATCTATTCGAAAGGGTTTTACTCTAATTGAGCTCATGATTGTGACAATGGTTATTGCTGTTTTAGCAGCAATAGCCATTCCAAGTTATCAAGAATATATACGGAGAGCCGAAGCATCAAAAGTTAATCAAGAAATGTTAAAAATTTCGCAAGAATTAGAAAGACATAGGAGCAGGAATTTTACTTATATTGGATTTGCTAAAGGGGCAACAATTTATAGTATTCCGAATACAAGCTATACGATAACGATTATAGATGGAATATCTGGCACAACCACATTGACTGTCGCGGCGGCTGTAGGTCAAAAATGGTCAATGAAAGCTAATTCAAATGATCCTTATTCGAATAAATTTAATTTCATTTTAACAAATGATGGTTTTAAGTGTAAAAATAAAAGTTTTACAGTCATGTCATATAGTGATTGTGGTGCAGGTGGGGTTATGGGATGGTAGTTTTTAAAAAAAATATAAAAGGCTTTAATTTAATTGAATTAATGGTCGTTGTTGCAATTATTGCGATTCTTGCCGCAATTGCATACCCTTCATATGCGCAATATAAAATTAGAACAAATAGAATTGAGTTACAAACAAAAATGATGGAAATCGCTCATAGATTTCAATCCTATAAAGTCACTAATAATAGCTATGCGACATTAGATTTTACAACAGTAGGAGGAGTGGGCCGTTCTATGACTTTTCCTATTACAGGAACTGCGTTATATACCATAGAGCTAACAGATGGCAGTGGTAAGGATCCAAAAAATAATGATGGTAACGATACAGTAGGATTTAGTACACAATCATGGCGATTAACAGCAATACCTATATCGACAAGTCTTCAAAAAAATAATGGTGTAGTTTGTTTAAATGATGATGGTCAAAAATACTGGGCTAAAGGAGTTACAGTTTGTAATCTTTCTTTAATATCAAGTTGGGATGGAAGGTAGTGTAAGTTATTTACAAGTTGTCAAAGTTATAAAAATGAATTTATTTTCTAAGACCTTAGTTTAATAATTGGAATTTTTGCATAAATAGTTTTTGTTATTTTCCCTTCCTATGAGACCTTATAAATTAAAAATCGTGACTGCTTGAATTTTGATTAAAGCAAACATTTTAATAAATGCTAATTTAGTTCCTAAAGTTTTTTAATGTGAATAATTGTAATTTTTTGTAGGTAATTTCATCGAAGTTAATGTGTGCTGAAGTTTTTTCTTTGGATATTCTATGTAGCTAACATGTAAATACCTTGGATGGTATACACCCAATGACGTTATGGATGGTTTTTTAACTGTCGCACTTGCTAGTTGAATCTGCCTTGTAAAAATGTGTAATTCAAGGTGCTTTGTATTTTTAGCTCCTACTCCTAAATATATCAGTTCAAACAAAATAAATCATGCCAAGTATTCTTGAGTATCAATTTGCATATTTGTATTAAGAGAGCTTTATAATGGTTATATTTCATTATTAACGTTAATTAAGACTTATTATTATTGTATTTAGATAATTAAGCATCATTATTTTTGTTGTTTTGAATAATATATTGTTAGTTAATCTTAATAAAAACATTGTGTTAATCCGAGTGTCGCTTAAATCTTCCGTTTATCTCGCTATAATTTGTATTTTAAAAATTAATGAATAGTATTGTAATTGTATCCTTTTGTAATTTGGACAATTTCATGCGACTTGTCAAAGGCTTCACCTTAATTGAGTTAATGGTCGCGATCACTGTTCTTGCAGTTATCGCGATGATGGCGGCCCCTTCTTTTGGGAATTTGGTTGCACGTAAGCAACTAGATACTCTGACTCAAGATTTTGTACTCGTTTTTGGTGATGCAAGAGGGCAAGCAATTTCTTTGAGAAAGAATATAACTATTAAATTATCCTGCCCTATAACGAATGGAAAAATAGAATGTCCACTCGATAAGGCAACAACAATGACATGGGTATCAACGAAACCCGACATCACTCTAACAAGTGATCCTGTCGATGTTGTATTTTCAGGACTAGGCAATGCTAAACAAAGAACAAAGTTGATAGATAATCCGAATTATGATGTAAATCAAGACACAGATATTACCAAAACCCCGCCAGTAAATCCTGAAAAAATTGAAGAAATACTTCCGCTTACATTCACATTATGTAATTCAAAAATTTCTGAAAGTAGAACAATAACGATTGCAAAAAATGGGGCTGTTGAGAGTGTAATGAAGGAGGCTTGCTGATGAATAGGCTTAATCAAAAAGGGGTGGGGTTGATTGAAGTATTGGTTGCTTTGGTTATTTTAGCTCTAGGAGTCTTGGGCTTTGCTGCATTGCAATTAAGAGCATTAGATGCTGCACAAGAAGCGACAGAACAAACTGTGGCGATGAATACAGCAAGAGACCTTGCTGAACGTATGAGAATTAATCGGACAGCATTGTCGGATTATAAGACAGCGATAAATACAAAGAAATCAATAGATACATGCATTGGTACAAATAATATTACCTCTCCTAAAGCGTTAGCTATACCAAAATGCAATGAAGCAGATTTTGCTCAGCAAGATGCGGGAGAGATTTTAGAAAAAGCTACAGCCAATGGACAAACAATCGTGGTTGATGACTGTGTAAAAAGTGAAATGAGTTGTATTTATGTTTCATGGGGCAAAACAGAGATTTCAGCAGATGATGTGAGTCAATGTGTAGATACAACGACAGGCACTTATTTGGTGGACTCAAAATGTTTAGTTTTGGAGGCATTTTAAATGAAACTCATAATAAAACAGAAAGGTTTTACCTTATTGGAATTAATGATTTCCTTAGTTTTAGGTCTTTTGGTAAGTGCTATAGCTTTGCAACTTTTTTTAACAAGCCAAAAGAGTACAACAGTGCAACAAGGAATGATGAACTTACAGAACTCAACCTTGTTTGGGCTTGGGGGAATGGTAGATTCAATTCGATTAGCCAATTTAAATTCTTCTCAGCCATATATAGATGACAAAGTTTTATATGGTGGCGTTGTACTATCAGCTAATAATATTTCAAATAATGTAACAGATGGTACGTCTAATTTTAATGTAGATGATGAATTGCTGACTCGAGGTGGAATTGGTGGTTCAAATCTAGATGGTAAAAGTAGTGATCAGTTAGTAATTCAATATCGTGTAAATACTGCAAATCAATTTGATTGTGAGGGTATGGGCTTAACAGCAAATGATTATGTTGTTGAGCGTTATTTTATTCGAGAAGAAGATGATGAGAATACTGCGAGTAAAAATGATCCAAATAAACCTTTAGTTTTAGCCTGTAAAGCAGCGCGATATACTGAAGAGACTGCAAAGACAAATACTTCATTGGCTGACTTAGAAGGGGATGGTGTTGTTGTTATTCCTCGTGTTGATCATTTTAGTGTACGTTTAGCGGTTGCTTTTGATGGTGCAAGTGCAGATTGCTCAAGCATTACGAAAACAGAAAAAAAAGATGATGTAGACGTTATAACTAATTTTGAGCCAGATTCTAAGCTTGATTGTTTTAGTTATATGAATATTGAAGATTACCGTAATTTAACTATCACTAAGCCACAAATTGTAGGGGTACAAATTGGTTTGTTGGTTCGGTCAACAGATACAACGGGAACTAATAAATATTTCGATGAAAATCATTCTTACCGTGTTTTAAATGTAGATACGAAATTAACTAAAAGTGACCGGAACTCGTTGTATTTACGTAGTGTGATTACTCAAACGATCGCATTTAGAAATGGCTTTGGTGTGGAGTGAGGGCATAAGATGAAAACTATTAATTTCAAAAGTTCTCAACATGGTTCTGTGTTAATCGTTGTTTTAGTGATGTTAGTACTACTGACTTTGGTAGGGACGTGGGCGATACGTGGGAGTATCACATCGTTAAAAATTTCCACGAATGCTCAAGCTCAAGCGTTGTTAAAACAAACCAGTGATTCTGTATTTTTTACTTTAGAAAATAAAACAGATGATGAGTTGGTTTTTACGAATATGCGTATTGGAGATGGGATGTTGAACTACACTTTACGTCCTGAGAATAAAGGTAAAGAATTGGTATTTTGTATTCGTGGTGAGACAAAAGATAATTTTGAAGGAAGTCGCTTAGCGAGTGTGGTGTATTGGCAAGGTTCTACCATTAAGAATACTGAAATGGGTACAAATGGTTTTTGTAAATTAGAGCGATTAACTGATTTTTTAAGTGGAAGAAATGCGGTTCTAACACAAGTGACTGTACGTGCTTCTGAAAATAACAGAGATTGGGAGCATATGATGGAAGGCGATGATAAAGAAAGTTCAAAAAGTACAGGAATTCAAAAAGTTGCAATTACTGCGACATCTATTCTTCCTAATTTAAGTGATAGTTCTAAAGCTGAGATTAATGCTTGTTTAAAGGGTTATACCAGTTTTGTAGATGATGTTATTAAAAATGAAACGGTAACGGATTGTTTATCTTCAAAAAATGTTCCATATAGTACGCAAGAAATGGAATACACCATGAAAGCTGTACGTGCATCGTAATAGGAGAATGAATCATGAAAAAGTATCAAATGAAAAAATCTGACCTAGATGCACTTGAGCAAAAAGTGCATTTGAAGAATGGGTTAAATCAATTTAAAGTCAGTATGGTTGCGGCTAGTATTACTGCATTAATTTGTGCGAGTGTTCCTACACTTGCGGCAGATCTGGAAATTTATAAGATTCCAGAAGATAGCACTGGTACTGCAACATTGCTGTTGATGTTAGATACTTCTGGAAGTATGGATTGGACCATGGCTGGGGGAACTACGTCCAATAACTCATTAAAGCGCCTAACTATTCTAAAACAAGGTTTAAATGATGTGCTTTCAGGTACAGCAACTATACCTAGGGTTGATGATAAAGTTGTTATTGGCTTGTCGGACTTTAGTACGAATAATGGTCGTATATTGGTTCCAGCTCAAGCATTAGGGAATAAAACGGGTAATGAAGTATTAGAAGCCACGTATAAAAAACCAATTTGGATAAAATATAGTAATAGAGTGAGTGGTAAAACGACTACTAATTATAATCAGTGTACAACTTGGGACTCTAATAATTACAACTGTTTAACGTGGAAAGGTGATACGACTTCTTCCACAGGTTATTCAGATTCTAGTCCTTATAAATACACTACAAATAGTGATTGCACTTATGGAAATAGAAGTGACTGCCGCTTTGTTTATGATGAAATAAAAAAATACAGAGATGAGACACATCGAGATACTTTACTTACATCAATTAATGCATTATCTGCAGGTGGCGGTACTCCAACTCCATATGCTTATGCTGAGGCAGCTGCATATATGATGGGTACAACTACAGTTAATACTTCCACTTATTATGAGTTGGTTGGGAATTCAAAAGCTGATAATTCTGATTATTGGCGATGTGATAGCATAAATGGACGAAATATTAGAACAGTTAATGGTAGTGGTGTTCATCAAGGACAAACAATTAATATAGATTGGTGTGCAACAGAAACAGGCACAGGAAAGTCTGTACCATCTAGTGTTTTAAATTATGGATATAATGTTTTTTACACAGATGCTGGTCGTAAATTATTTTATAAATCTACTCCTTTAAATAGTGCAGTAAGTGCATATTCAGGTTGGAATTCATCAGTTATAAGTTCTAAAAAGGGTAATGTTTATAACACGCCCAGCTCCATCATAGCGCAATTAGGAACATCAGAAGCTGCTAAAAATAAAAGAGAATGTAGTGGACAAGGAATTTATTTTTTAACTGATGGTGAGCCTGAACCAGGAGGTACTGCTCCAGGTAGTACTGGGAAAACAGGTACAGCTTATGAACTTATGAGTACTGCTTTAGCTGATAAAGGTAATTTGTTTAGTTGTGCAAATAGTCAGCTGGGGAAGCGGTCAGGTTATAAAAATTCGAATAATGCTTGGTCTTGTATAGGTAATTATGCAGAAGCACTCTTAGATCCTAATAAAAACCCACTAGGGTTAAAAATTAAAACTGCTGTAGTTGGGTTTAGTAATGGGTTCAGTAGTAATAGCAATGTAGATGTACAAGATGCTAAGGATTGGGGGACTATTGGTGGTGGTAAATGGTATGTCGGTACAAACTCCCAAAGTGTTGTAGATAGTATCAATAACTTTATTGACGAAATTAGTAAAGATATTCCATCAATGAGTACTGGTTCTTCGACTGTACCTATGGATGCCTTAAATCCTGAAATTATCCAAAAATATGCATACTTCCCTCAATTTGAGCCAAAAGTTGATCCAGCTGATACACGTCAATTGTGGTTTGGGAATTTAAAGAAATACTATGTTGTTAATGGTGGTGTTTATGCGGATGCGAATGGAACAGCAAGCCAAACCGTTGTATTGAAAAGCAAGCTACAAGACCTTTCTGATATGTGGGCTAAGTCAGGAGTTAATTATTCTGAAACCACACCAATTTATAAGAAGGGTGGAGTTCTTAGTCAGTTAAATTTAGGAGTTATAACGAGTACTAATGATGAAGGAAAGACCGTAACTTCAGCTGGTCGAAAACTACTTACTAATTATGCTTATGATGGTACTAAGACAACAGAAGCTGAGCGTATTAGCCAAGACTTCGATTTAAGACGTATTGATTATACTTATACAACTGATGCTAAAACAAAAACTGATGATGCGGCTCGTGTTAGAGGTCTAATGACTTTACTCGGCTATAACATTAGTACTGAAACAGAGACCAATAATTTAAATTTGACTGCTGTGACTGCAAATGTCCGACAAATGGGTAGTGTTTACCATTCATTACCTGTTTTATTGACGCAAGAAGGTAAGGCCGTTGCAAAACGCAATGCGACAACTAATAAAGTTGAGATTAGTTCTGTTGGACGTAAAGATTATGTGATGTTTGGGACTACTCAAGGTCTATTAAGTGTTGTAGATGCTGATGGTATAGAAAAATTTAGTTTTGTTCCGAAAGAGATGGTTGAAAATCAAGCTGAAACTTTTAGAGAAAATGCAGGTAATCTTGCTGGTGGTAAAGATGCCTTATATTACGGTATAGATGGTGAGTGGGTTGCTCACACAGTATATGTCACCAAGTCTGACGGAACATTGACAGTTAATGGTGCAGTACGTGATGTTGTTGGTGGTGCTAAAGATGAAGTTGAAAACTTAAGTGGTAAACAATGGGTTTACGGTGGGATGCGTATGGGGGGGCGTAGTTATTATTCCCTAGATCTTACAGATATTGATAGCCCGAAACTGAAGTTTCATATTGATCCCAATACAGGTAAAGTTTATTCCAAAGAAAATTCAACTGGTAAAGCATATAAAGCGATTGAAAATATGGCGCAAAGTTGGTCAAAACCAAAGCTCGATTATGTCAATTGGAAAGGTCAGCGTAAGTTAGTCATGTTTGTTGGTGGTGGTTACGATGCTGGTGGTGATCATGGTGATGGGCTGTTTGCAAACAATATTCGTACAGGCTATGCAGGATATGAGCACTATAATTATGCACAGAACAATAAAAAAGGTTCAGGTGTATACATGTTCGATGCAGACAATGGTGATTTGCTTTGGTATGCGGACTCTGCAACAACATCAAGTGATACTGGTGTCGAACATTCAACCAATGCAAACCTAGCGTATAGTATTGCAAGTGATATTAAAACGATTGATCGTAACAATGATGGTGTTGTAGATCATATTTATTTTGCAGATTTAGCTGGCCAAGCTTTCCGTGTTGATTTTCAAAATGATGGTGATAGTGATAGTTTTGACTCACAAGTGACTCAGGTTTTAAATTTGCACCAAAAAACTGGAGGTACAAGCCCTCGTTTCTATATGGCACCAGTGTTTACTGCGCACCATAGTGCAGGGAAAAAAGAAGGAGCTAACATTGTTGTGGTTAGTTTTGTCTCTGGAAACAAAAGTTCACCATTACTTGCTACAGATGATTCACCATCTGCTACAGGGAAAAAAGATCCTTTAGGTCTACAGTATGATGCAGTCTACGCAGTCTATGATTATGATATTCATCCTGATGGGTCTTTTTATCCACAAACACATATCGGTGCACGTACTCTAGCAACAGAAACAAGTACGACAGCGTTAACAAGTGAACTTAAATATATTAGTAATGATAATGTTGTACGTGCTGATAGTGCTGAAACGCTTGTTTTGGGAGCGACAGCAAATTCTGAGAGTGGGTGGGGTGGGTGGTATTATCCATTTAAGAAAAAATTTAGTAAAACCTTAACAAGCCGTGAAGATGCTGGTGCAAGTATTATTAAAGGGTTAACACCACTTGTGGCAATGGAGGGTAATTTATATGTTACTCAATATGATGCTTCGAATAATGGTACATCCTCAAGTTGCGGTGCTGGTGTAAAAGGGCATAGTTTTACTCAACGTCTATGTTTACCTACTGGTGTATGTCCGCAAAATGCAAATTATGTATACAATCTTGGTGCTGGCATTGTGAACTTAAATGTAGGCCCTTATGGCGATGATGGGAAGAAAACAATCGTTGTTCCTGACCCGGAAGATATTGGTGCAGGCTGTGTTGGTACTGAATGTCAATCTGGATCAAAGTTTATTACTGCTGGTGGTTCGATTCGATTTATCCCTAATCGTTGGTATGAACGCTATGCCAAGGCGGAATAATATGAAAAATAATCCTGCCGGGAAAACTGATAAAAATCAATTCAATCAAGGTTTTACCTTGATTGAATTGATGGTCATTGTTGTTATTATTGCTATTTTTACTGCAATTGCTATTCCGAGTTATCAGCACTTTGTGAGACGTGGCAATGTTGCACAAGCTCAGCAGGAAGTGAGTAAAATAGCTGAGCAGTTGCAACGATATAAGTCTAGAAACTTTAGTTTTAAAGGATTTAATGCAAATTATTTATACCCAAGCAATACTAATTTTAATACAACTACTCAGGTATTAAATTTAAACTCTAAGTATGAGATTACATTGGTTGATAATATGACAGGGAACCCTTTATTGACAGATAGTGATGCTCTAGGACAAGCTTGGTCAATTAAAGCGATAAGTCAGGATATCAATAATTATTCTTTATTGCTTACAAGTACAGGTGTGCGTTGTAAGAATCTTACGAAAGAGAATATTGATTATGACTCTTGTGGTTCGGGTACGGAGGAGTGGTAATAATGATCAAAAATGGATTCACTTTAATTGAATTAATGATTGTCGTTGCGATTATTGCTATTTTAGCAGCTATAGCTTATCCATCATATACAAACTATAAAATACGTGTGAATAGAACCGATACACAAGCGGAAATGATGGCTATAGCACATAGTTTGAGCCAATATAAAGCAACAAACAATAATTATACGAATGCAACAATTACTCAAGTTTACGGAGGAAACGTTACTCCTACTCATGGTGAAGCTTTATATGATTTAAATCTAACAACTACCGCTTCAACTTGGAATTTGAAGGCATCCCCAAAAACAGGGACTTTACAAAAAGATAACGGCTCTATCGTTTTAAATGACCAAGGTCAAAAATGCTGGATTAAAGGCTCTACTTGCACGCCTTCAGCCTCTACCAACTGGGACGGCAAGTAAATTAAATTCAAAATTGTGGATAAACACTTTTTGATCTTTCTTTCGCAGTAAATATAACGTAAAATATTGCCCTCTATGAAAGGGGTTTGAAATGTTGTCGATGGTCGATGCATGGATAATCCGTAAAAACTATAAGGTTCTATCATGGTTGTTATTCGTCTTGCACGCGGTGGTGCTAAAAAACGTCCGTTCTATCAAATTATCGTAACTGATAGTCGTAATGCACGTGACGGTCGTTTCATCGAACGTATTGGTTTCTTTAACCCTACAGCTCAAGGTCAAGCAGAAAAACTTCGTTTAGATGCTGATCGTTTTGCACATTGGGTTTCTCAAGGCGCTCAACCGTCTGAACGCGTTGCTTCTTTAGCTGCTCAAGCTAAGAAAGCCGTAGCTGCTGCGTAATTCTAAATTAAGTAGTAGGAAAGCCCATGACACCAACACAGAATGTTCCCGAAGATCGTATTCAGATTGGACAGCTACGTTCAGCATATGGATTAAATGGGTGGCTCTGGGTCTATTCCAATACAGAACCTATGAGCAACATCTTTGACTACCTTCCTTGGTACATTGAGACCAAAGAGGGTTGGCAAAGTGTAGATGTAAAACGTTGGAAACCACATGGTAAAGGCTTGGTTGTTTCGCTAAAAGGTGTGATTGATCGCACTGGGGCAGATAACTTAGTTGGTACAGATGTTTGGATTTCAAAAGCGCAAATTCCGAAAGCAGGAATGGATGAGTTTTACTGGACAGATTTGAAGGGCTTAACAGTGTTAGGTTTGGATGATGCTGAACAAGAAGTAAATCTCGGTAAAATCCATGAAATGTTTGAGACAGGTGCTAACGATGTAATGGTGGTTCACGCAACACCAGACAGCGTTGATGCTGAAGAGCGTATGATTCCATGGCATAAAGATGTGGTGCAGCGTGTTGATCTAGAAGCTGGTCGTATTTACGTTAATTGGGGCGTAGATTACTAATCCTGAAAAGGATGAACGCATTCGGAAAATAGAGGAGTCTGCGATGTTTTTTGCAGTCATAACGCTTTTTCCTGAAATGTTTGAAGCGATTACAGCCTACGGTATTAGCGGGCGTGCAGCAAAACGTGACATTGTACAAGTTCATTGTATCAATCCACGAGAATTTGCTGAGGGCAACTACAAAAGAGTGGATGAACGTCCATTTGGTGGTGGTCCAGGTATGGTAATGATGGCTGAGCCCTTGGCAAAAGCGATCAATCATGCCAAAGAGCTTGCACGGCAAGCAGGTGTAGTTCATGTTCCTGTGGTGTATATGTCGCCACAAGGAAAAACCTTAAATGAACCTGCGGTACAGAAATTTGTCGAATATGATGGATTGATTGTGTTGTGTGGACGTTACGAAGGTGTCGATGAGCGTTTGATCCAACAATATATTGATCAGGAATGGTCAATAGGCGATTACGTTTTATCTGGCGGTGAGCTACCTGCGATGGTTTTATTGGACAGTATTATTCGACGTTTGCCGAATGCTATGTCTGATGAACAATCACACGTACAAGACTCATTTGTGGATGGTCTTTTAGATTGCCCGCAATACACTAAGCCAGATCATTTTGAAGGTTTGGATGTTCCCGAAGTTTTAAAATCAGGGCATCATGCAAACATTGAAAAATGGCGGTTTTTGCAGCGTTATCAACGTACACTTGAGCGCCGCCCAGAGTTGGTGGAACAAGTGGAATTGACCAAGCAGCAGAAAAAATGGCTAAAAGATTTAAATACTTAAATTCAATTTAAGTATTCTTTAAATAGGCCCTTTGTTGATTGAGATGGTCAACAATGAAGGGAAAGATAATCGGGTGTATGCGCTTTAGCCTCTATACCCAGCGATGATCAGACCTCTTCTGACTCGCAACTTTGGAGATACCCCATGAGCGGTAAGCATCCTTTAGTACAAATTATTGAAAATGCACAATTAAGAACAGATCTTCCTGCATTTGCATCAGGTGATACTGTAATTGTTTCTGTAAAAGTAAAAGAGGGCGATCGTGAGCGTCTTCAGGCTTTTGAAGGCGTAGTAATCGCAATCAAAAACCGTGGCTTAAACTCTGCATTCACAGTTCGTAAAATTTCTAACGGTATTGGTGTTGAGCGTGTATTCCAAACTCACTCACCAATCGTTGCTAAAGTTGAAGTGAAACGTCGTGGTGCTGTTCGTCGTGCTAAACTTTACTACCTACGTGAATTGTCTGGTAAGGCTGCTCGTATTCGTGAAAAATTACCAGCTCGTAAAGTTAAAGCTTAATTTTAAGTTTTATCACGAGTTAAAAAAATGCGCCTAATGGCGCATTTTTTATATCTTAGTTTTATAAAATGATATGAATAACCTACCGTTATAAACCTTGAAGTTTCAAACGATTTGCATGTTCACGATAAACTTGCACAGGATCTTGTGAAAATAATCCGCGTAAACCTAAAACTTGATTGACTTCGTCAAAATGGTTCCAAGCATAATCATCACGAATGGTCTTACCAAACTTACCACTACATTTTGGCACTAAGCCATCACTATCGCCGTTGATGAGTGTACCTGTGAGTAGCATTGCAGAATCGGGGTCTAAAGCATTGGTAAGTTTTCTATTACCTAAGAATGAGTACATATAAATTCCTTTTTCTTGGTATGCACCTTCTCCACAACTAGAGTTTGCGACACCTAATGGGAATCTGTTACTAAAATTAGTTGAACCCGCCGTATTTAAACTTTTAGCACCTGCTAAAGAGTCACTCGGAAATTTATTTTGGTCTAATCCTTGTGCCCAGACAACTGCAGAAGAAAGTAAATTCACCACTGCAAGAAGTGGTTTTTGAATAGGTGTTCCTTCAGCCTTTAAAATTAAATCGGCAATCGGTGAGCCTTTTTGTGGTGAAGCAATCGCAGTCATTGATGCAATTTTATCAGGGATAATTCCACCCACATAACGGATCGTCGGTCCACCATGACTATGGCCAATTAAGTTCACTTTTGGCTGTCCGGTAATTGCAAGTATTTCATCAACTTGTTGTAAAAGTTGTTCACCACGGACTTCGGTTGAGTTAAAAGGTGACACGCGAGTTGTCCAAACATTACCACCATTTCGGGCTAAATCAGGAATGATTTGATACCAATAATCAACACCTAAGGTATCTGTTCCAATACGAGAAAAACCACCCATACCATGTGCAAAAACAATGGGGTATTTTGTGGTCGCATAGTTTGAGGTGACGAAAGTGGATGTCCCTTTCATGATTTCAGAAGCATGTGTAGTTAAGCTCATCATACTGCTCGCTGTGAGCAAGCTTGCCAGTAAATTTTTTGTTTTCATTGTTATATCCTTTAAATTTTGACAATTAGAATTGTCATAAATATATTAAAGAAAAATGGGAGAAAAGCATCTAAAAATCGATGAATGAACATGTAAATATTCACTGTAGTTCAAATGCTTTTTTTATAAAAAATAATAAAATATCTGGCAATAAAAGCAGTGCGCTATATTCTCAAAGTTGATATTTTTAATTATTTGAAAATTATAAAATTTATATAAATATTCATCAACATTATGACAAAGCTATGATTGTGGGTGGTATTTGGTGTGAAGTGTTCGAGATGGTTTGATCTAATATTTATGATTATGAGCAGTATATGAATGGGTAATAAAACTAAAAATACATGAATAAAGATGCTGCATTTACAGCATCTTTATTGTTTATCCACTTCTGGATGATTCACTTTTTATCAACACTACTTACAGACCATCTAGTTTGAGTCGATTGGCTTGTTGGCGATAGAGTGCAACAGGATCTGGTGCAAATAAGGCTTTTAAACCAAGAAGTTGATTCACTTCATCGAGATGCGTCTGATTATAGTTGTCACGAATGACCTGCCCGAAATGTGTATTACAACGACTGACTAAGCCATCATTGTCAGTACTTCTATACGATAATGGTGCAAGTTGTGAAATTGCAGTATCGATCACATCAAATAGATTGGTAAATTGAGCGGTACCCGTCCAAGAATAGTGGTAAACACCATTTGATGTGACTTTTTGCCCATGACCACAATCTTTAGGAATCGCAGCACTTGGGTATTTTGCATTAAATTCAGTAGATCCTTTTTCGCTGATACTTTTGAAGGAATGTTCTAAACTGTTGGGTAGTGAAGGATTACCCTCGAGTAAGGTAATGATGGGTGCGAGAATGTATTGTCCAACGATGGTAAAGAGTGCATTCGCACCCTGATTACTTAATAGATCATCTGCAACTTTTGAACCTTTAATTGTTCCTGCAACAGCAGTTAAAGATGCAACTTTTTCAGGTGCGACAATTTCGATATAACGAATTGTTGGTCCGCCGTGACTATGCCCAATCAAATTGACTTTGGGTGAACCTGTCAGTGCAATGACTTCATCGACTTGTTGTAACAGTTGCTCACCCCGTAATTCTGTCGTTTCTAAGGGTGATACTTGGGTTGCATAAACTTTTGCACCGTTTCTCGCAAGATCAGGTAGTACTTGATAAAAATAATCTACACCAAAACTTGATGGTCCTAGGCGAGTAAAGCCGAACATACCGTGATTGAACACGATTGGATATTTAGTTTTTGCATAATCAGAGTTAGATTTTGCCGTGACTGTTTGTAAACCCGATGCAGATGCAGTCATAGTGCTTAGACCAAGGATTAGAGCAATACCGAGGGCATTCATTTTAAATTTCATTACAATTACTCTTTTTATTTGCGTTTTAATTTTTGGGAAAAGTAACCTGACAGAATGTGTGTTTCTGTCAGGTGAAGTAAGGAATTAAAGCCCTTGTAATTTCAGGCGATTTGCATGTTGACGATACATATCAACAGGGTCAGGAGAGAGTAGTCCTCTTAATCCAAACATCATGTTGGCGAGATCCGTATGATTAAGCGCATAATTATCACGAATGACTTTACCAAAATGGGTGCTACAACGTGCAACCATGCCGTCATTGTCATTGTTACCGTATGCCAATGGACCAAGTTGCATCAAAATGGTGTCTATATCCAAGAGGTTAGTCGTTTGTTTTGTACCACCCCATGAGTAGTAATAAATACCTTTCTCACTCGTTGCACCACTTTTATTACAGTCTGTAGCCAGTGCTGCTGTTGGGTGTTTAAAATTAAATGCTGCTGAACCTGTTTCAGTCAGTGATTTCATTGAACCATCAAAATCAATTGGGGTGTCGGGATTAGCCTCTGCCCATGCGATTAGAGGACCAACAATATATTGCCCCAGAATATTCATAAAGGTTTTGAGGCCAGAATTATTCTGAATGACATCGGCAACTTTTGAACCACGGAACGTTCCACCCACGCCTGTTGCTGATGCAACAAACTGTGGTTTAACCGTAGCGACATATTGTACAGTTGGACCACCATGGCTATGACCAATCAGGTTGACTTTATCTTTGCCCGTAAGAGCAATGACTTCTTCCACCTGAGCAATGAGTTGTTCACCACGAACAGCGGTTGTATTTGTTGGTGATAATTGTGCGGCAAATACAGTTGAGCCATTGCGAGCCATGTCGGGTAAAATTTGATACCAATAATCAATATTAAAGCCATCGTTCCCTATTCGTGACCAACCCAACCACCCGTGAACCATGACGATTGGATATTTGGTTTGTGCATAGTTAGATTTTGCAGTTTGTTTAATTTGCAAAAGGCCTTGTGAAGCTTGAGTTTGGCTGCCAATTCCTAGGCATAATGCACTACATAAACTCAACGCTAAAATATTTTTTGTTTTACGTTTTCTCATGAGATTCCCTGTTATTAAAAATACGTTACGTCCTAATTTGCGAAAGGTAATTGTCCTCCTTGATCATGCACAGTTTCGAATGTTTGTAATCTTAACTGTTCTTGTTGATTCGAAAATTGTTGTGATTTTAATTGGTTAACTGCACTTTGTTTGGCTGAATCACTCATATTGCTGTTCATAATTGTGTCACGTTCAGATAGATATTGCGTGACTTTGCCTTTCCAGTCATTTCTTTGCACATCCAGCGTTTCCAAGCGTTGTGTTGCTTCAGGTCCGACAAGACTGGTACGCATCTGATGTAGCTCTTGCGCAGAGCCACCACGAGCTTTAATTTCGGCAGTGAGTTTTCTTAAGTCTTCAAGTTGATTGAGTTGTTTTAAATTTTCTTTCCAATCCTCTGGAAGATTTTCAAAGCGTTCTTTGAGTTTTTGTGCTTTTTCATTGGCTGATAATTTTTTATCATCCATGATTGCTATACGGTCAACTGTGTATTGATCATAAATATCTTGTGTGCCGAATAAGCCTTGTATTTCATAGTCTGAGAAAAATTTCTGTCTTAAACTTTTGGTATTTTCGACAATTTGTTGATAATACTTTGCGCTATCTTTATCTGCTGTCGGCGCTTGCAAGTCGCCTAACTGACTTCTGTAATCGACATAACGCGTCCATAAATCACTCAATTTTGACAGTACAGGCTCTTGGTAGCTGATTTTTACATAACTTAGAAAGTCAGCTTTGATTTGGGGAATGGTTTTTTCACCGTATTGGGTAATGAAGTATTCAAAGCAATCTTTGGTTTGCTCATTCACAATCATGCGGTTAGCGGCATCCACCTTGATTTGGCAATTGATTTGCGTATCTTGTTGGCTTTTACTGGCAAAGTTATTGGCTTCAGAGGCTGAAAGTTGATTTGTAGCCAATTGCCCATTGTTTTGCTGAAGTGCATCGGCTGAAGTTGTTGATGTTTCTGAACTTTCTTTACTTGGCTTTAGCCAAAAAATGAGTGCTAAAATAATGATTAAGAGAATACCCAATGCGATCCCAAACATTTTTTTCCTAGATGATTCCATCTAACATCCTATTTTTTAGCATTTTTGTTGAAAAAATAATTTGACATAAAATTCGCAGTATCAAATATAAAATTTGTAAAAATAGATGAATGGTTTTTGTTAAAATAAGTAGTCATCCAATGTGCAAAGACCCAATATGTCCTCAAAAGCTCAGAAAATACCGCGTCGCCATCTCAGTGGTGTTTTTTTATTGAATAAACCTTTGGGCATTAGTTCAAATGCTGCATTGCAAAAAGTACGTTGGCTTTTTCGAGCACAGAAAGCAGGACATACAGGAGCGCTTGATCCTTTAGCTTCAGGTCTTTTACCGATTTGCTTGGGCGAGGCGACTAAGTTTTCACATTATTTGTTGGACTCGACCAAACGTTACCAAACCACGATTCAGTTGGGACACAGTACAACAACGGGTGATGTTGAAGGTGAAGTACTGCATGAGCAACCTGTTCCAGAGTTGAATGAAGAAAAGATTCTCAAAGTTTTACAACAATTTACTGGTGATATTCAGCAAGTTCCACCGATGTATTCTGCCTTAAAAAAAGAAGGGCGTCCTTTATACGAGTTGGCACGCAAAGGAATAGAAATTGAGCGTGAAGCACGTCCAATTCATATTTTAGCGATTCAGCTGATCGAGTTTTCACAACAGAGTATTACTTTGGATATCACCAGTTCTAAAGGGACTTATATCCGTGTTTTAGGTGAAGATATTGCCAAAGCATTGGGAACGTATGGGCACTTAATTTATTTACATCGGATTCGAACAGGGCATTTCGATCTAATTCCAGAATATACCATTGAGTATTTGGAAGGTTTGACTGAGCAGGAACGTGAAGCTTTGTTGCTTCCTGTTTATGCACCTGTTGATCATTTTCTAAAAATTCAAGCCCCAGAAGGTCGTGCCGAATTTTTTAGCCGTGGGATGGAAAGTAATATTGATCATCCTGCCGAAGCGGAAGTCTTGGTATTTGATGGTGAAAAATGCTTAGGATTGGCAGAAATTAGTGATAAAAAGCGTTTAATACCAAAACGTGTGCTTAATCTCTAATAAAAATCACTCACTTTAATGGCAATATTGTTATTATTTCTCACATTGTGAAAACCAAAGAGTAAGTTGTATGGAATTTGATCTGATTCTCAGTCTGATCTTTTTTGCTTTTTGTGCAGGTGCGATAGATGCAGCTGTCGGAGGTGGTGGATTGATCCAAATTCCTGCATTGATGGGGGCTTTGCCGAACTACGCAACTGCAACTGTATTTGGCACCAATAAACTTGCATCGATTTGTGGTACAGCCTCTGCTGCATTTTCGTATTTACGCCAAGTCAAACTGCAATGGAAACTTTTGGCTGTCATTGGTGTGACCGCTTTTGTCAGTTCTTTTGGCGGTGCTGCTTGTGTGTCCCTTGTTCCACAAGAAATTTTGCGTCCCTTTGTATTATTCATGCTGATAGTGATTGCGATTTATACATTTTTTAAAAAGCAATTTGGGCAAGTTCATATCCAACAAGAAACCACCAATAAGATGCTATTGATCGCAGGTATTGGTGGTTTAGCGATTGGTTTTTATGACGGAATATTTGGACCCGGAACAGGCAGTTTCTTTATTTTCTTTTTCATTCGTTATTTAAAAGTTGATTTTTTACATGCTTCTGCATTGTCTAAAATTGGCAATTTTATGACTAATTTTGCAGCATTGAGTTTCTTTATTCCTACAGGGCATGTGTTGTTTCAATTGGGTTTAATGATGGCAGTTGCTAACGTGGTAGGTTCATTGGTCGGTGTGAAAATGGCTTTAAAATACGGTAGTGGCTTTATTCGTATTCTGTTTTTAATTTTAGTGAGTATTTTGATTTGTCGTTTGGCATATCAGATGTTGACGGCATAATACATTCCGTCATGTTCTAAAAATTAACCGTATTATCGTAAAAACCGAGCCATGTTATGTGCTCGGTTTTTTTATAGATTTGATCTAAGCTTATCTATGCACAAATGTGGAAATTGTTATTGATCTTTTATTGCTAGTTCAGGATCGGTTTTGGATCGTAGAGTGACACCTACCGATGCAACCATGATACAGACTAAGGCGATACTTTGCCAAAAACTAATATGCTCATTCAATAAAAGCATACCTGAAATTGCAGCAATTGCAGGGGATAAACTGGACAGTGTGCCGTAACTTAGTTTACTTAATCGCTTAAGTGCCATGAGATCTAAAGCATAGGGAATGGCGGTTGCCAATAGTGCAATAATTAAAGCTTGTCGCCAATATTCTGTTTTCATGAGTGCTTCAGGATTATGCACCGCACTAATGGGTAACATTACCATTGCTGATAATACAACGGCGATGCTAAGCGCATGCATGCCAATATTTTGACGAACAACTCTTTGACCATAATAGATATAAACTGCCCAACAGACACCTGCGCCTAAAGCAAAAGCTGCCCCAAGATATGAAAAATTATCTGCGGATGCATCTTGCCAAGGGACTAACAGAGCTATACCAATGACGGCGAGAAGAACCCAGAGATAATCACTTTTTTGTTTAATTGAGAAAAGCGCTAAAGTCAGAGGACCCAAAAACTCTAAACCTACGGCAATTCCTTGTGGTAATTTGCCCAGTGATGCGTAAAACAACACATTCATTAAGCAGACTGAGCCACTATAAAGCAGTAAATCTTTCCATTTTAAATAAGGAAGTCGTTTAATTATTTTCCAAGATCTAAACATTAAAATAATTAAGATAGATGCAAAACAGAGTCTTAAAGTCACTACGGTCAGTGGATCTAATACGGTAAATAACTGTTTGGCAAATGAAGCACTAATTTGATATGCCACCATGGATAAAACCATAAACAGCACAGCAGTAAGTTGAGAATTTGGCATAATAAATAAAAAGAAAACGGTCTTTTTAGATTTTATCATCACTTGATGAGAAAACTCCCATTCCTAAAGTCTATAGTTAAAATTTTAATATTTGCTTGGAGATTTAGATTTCTGCGCTATGATGAAGCAATAAGTGACAGACACATGACACACATTCAATTTCTAAAAGATGTCAGTAGGGATATTAATTATGATGAATCTAGACAATATAGATCAGAGCTTACTCAAAAAAGCTGAATCTGGTGATGCGACAGCTCAATTTGAGCTGTCTATGCTATTACCGCTTGAGCATAGACAGCATATTTCATTATTGACGTCTGCAGCGCAACAAGGACATGAGCAAGCACTTTTGTGTATGGCAAGGTATGAGCAACGTCAGAAAAATTTTGAAGGTACAATGAAATGGCTGAATCAAGCCAAAGATTTAAATGTCCCAAGAGCCTATTTTCTGTTGGCTGAGATTTTTAAATTGGGTGAAGATGTTCCTTTAGACTTAGAACAAAGTATTGAATATTATAAACAAGCAGCAGATTTAGGTGAGACAGATGCTTCTTTTGAATTATTCAAAATTTATAAGGATGGTATCGGTGTTAGAAAAAATAAGGAAATTGCAGAAAAATATTTAAACCTAGCCAAACAAAATTTACATATCGAAGCTGCTGCGATTGAGTTCTAGATAAAATATTGATGTCGAAGCCAAGTTTCATAGAATATTACACACACTCTTCAGGGCGGCTTTTTGCTGTCGGTGATATTCATGGTTGTTATGACCTGTTAATGCAAAAGCTAGAGCAAGCGCATTTTGATTTCCAAACTGATGTTTTGATCGCGGTTGGGGATATTGTCGATCGTGGTCCTGATAGTTTGAAATGTGTCAATTTAATCGGCGAGCGATGGTTTAAGGTCATCTTAGGCAATCATGAAGAGATGTGTTTATTGTCTCGTAAAGAGACTGTGATGGCTGAAATGCATGCACGACATGGTGGTGACTGGTTTTACCAGTTAGATGTAGATCAACAGCAAAACGTGATTGAGAAACTGAGTCATTTACCTGTTGTTTTAGAAGTCCATCATCAAGATAAAAAGTATGGTTTTGTCCATGCAGATATCCCTTTAAACGATTGGAATGCTTTCAAAATAGCACTTGGATCTAAAGGTAGAGAAGCTGCTTTATGGGGCAGAGGACGCATTCAACATCGAGGTTTTATGCGGTATCGGACAGTAAAAGGAATTGATCAGGTTTTTCTTGGTCATACGGTGGTTGATGCTGTGACTCAGCGAGACAATTGTTATTATTTAGACACGGGTGCATATCTAAATGGTGAATTAAGTGTGGTTGAAATAAAGCAAAATTCACTAAAAATACAATAATTTTGTTATCGAATCATGGTGAATTTGAAGGTGTTGCCGATTTATTTTGCCTTGCTTTTTGGATAGTCACTGTACAGCCAATGGATGCACAAATAATCGTTATTAAAGCCAACCATTGTGTCCACAACAACTGCTCACCTAAAAAGATAAACCCTGAAAAAGCTGCAATAGCAGGCTCAAGACTCATCAATGTACCAAAACTTAAAGCGGTTAAGTTTCGAAGTGCGACCATTTCCAAAGAAAAAGGTAAAGCACTTGCTAATATCGCCAATACAATAAAATAAACTAAATTTGATGGTTCAAAAATGGTGGAAGGCATACCCGAAAATAAGGTGATAGGCATTAAACATAACATGCCAATAAACATACCTAAACAGACTGTGTGATTACCTGATACCCCTGAAGGTCGTTGACCTGCCACAATATACAGTGCCCAACAAGCGCCAGCACCTAATGCAAATACAATACCAATCGGATCAAGACTTTGAGCAGCTTGATCGAAAGGAAACAGAAGAATTAATCCGAGAATGGCTAATCCAACCCAAACGAAATCAAATTTCTGTCGTGCATGAAACAGTGCAACACTTAAAGGTCCAATAAATTCAAACGATACTGCAATGCCTAAAGGAAGGCGTTCTATCGACAAATAAAATAGACCATTCATTCCTGCGAGTGCAATGCCATAACTGGCGATTGCAGACCATTTCACCTGTTTAAAATTAACTTGCCAGATTTTGAAAATAACAGCCAAGATCAATGAACTGAGTAAAAGACGCATAGCGGAAATGGTCAATACAGGAAATTGATCAAAAAGACTTTTTGCAAGTGCACCGCTGCTTTGTATGCTAATCATGGCGATAAAAAGTAGGACGATGGCTTGTAGGTGTGGCGCAGATTTTAAATTAGGCATTCTTTTCGAAGTTTAGAGGAGAGGTTGTGTTTGGCGTAGAACCAAAATAAAAAACCACAGGCATTGACCTGTGGTTTTTGAATCTAAAAAATCTTAGAACAATACACGTACGCGAATTGTACCTTCAACTTCCTGAAGTGTATCAAGTGCTTCTTGAGAAGCAGTTGCATCAACATCCATCACTAAGTATCCAACATCACCTTTCGTCATTAAAGACTGACCAGAAATATTGATACCGTGTTCTGCAAACAAGTTGTTGATTTTAGACAACACGCCCGGAACATTTTTATGAATGTGAAGTAAACGATGTTTACCTTCAGTCAATGGAAGTGCAATTTCAGGGAAGTTCACAGCAGATAAAGTCATACCTTTATCAGAATATGCTACAAATTTCTCAGCAACTTCTAAACCAATATTTGCTTGCGCTTCCATGGTTGAACCACCAACGTGCGGTGTTAAAATCACGTTGTCTAAACCACGAAGTGGAGAAACGAATTCTTCACCATTTGCTTTAGGTTCTTTCGGGAATACGTCAACAGCAGCACCAGCAACATGACCAGATTTGATCGCATCAGCCAAGTCTTCAATAATGACACACGTACCACGTGCAGCATTGATAAAGATTGAACCTTCTTTCATTTTCGCAAATTGAACTTTACCGAAGAAATTACGGGTAGAAGGAACATCTGGAACATGAAGCGTTACAACGTCTGCATTTGCAAGAAGTTCATCTAAAGAACCGACTTGGCGTGCATTACCCATAGGTAATTTAGTCACTGCGTCATAATAAATGACGTGCATGCCCAAGCTTTCAGCTAAAACTGAAAGTTGAGAGCCGATTGAGCCATAACCCACGATACCTAATGTTTTACCACGTGTTTCAAATGAACCTACAGCAGATTTGTTCCAACCACCACGGTGAGTAGAAGCAGATTTAGCAGGTACGCCACGAAGTAAAAGGATCGCTTCTGCAAGTACAAGTTCAGCAACTGAACGAGTATTTGAGTAAGGTGCGTTAAATACAGGAATACCACGAATCATCGCTGCATTTAAATTCACTTGGTTTGTTCCGATACAGAAACAACCCACTGCGATCAGTTTATTCGCAGCTTCAAAGATTTCTTCAGTTAATTGTGTACGGGAACGAATACCAATGAAGTGTGCATCTTTAACCGCTTCTTTCAACGCTTCACCTTCAAGCGCAGTTTTACGGGAATCGATATTGGTATATCCAGCAGCATTTAACGTGTCAATTGCGTTTTGATGAACGCCTTCTAACAACAAGAAACGAATTTTATCTTTTGGTAGTGAAAGATGTTGGCTCATTACGGCTCCGCTACAAAGGCCAAATTTAGTCGCGATATGATAACATAGACATAGCGCTATAGATATTTCGTTTATGCTAGTACAGCGCATATTTTATCTACGATTTCTGATAAGCTTTATATATAAATCAAATAGATTACTAATTTATTGATTTTTATAGTGCTCGCACAATGCACGATGTACAAAGTATAGCGAGTGTTATGCAAATATGTGCTTTATCAGAAGCTGTCATCTAGGTAAAATAGTAGTGCAATCGGCAATATTGATGATTTGAGCATTGGAAACATGCTGAAAATATTCTCAAAGCCTGATTATGTATTCTGAATATTCGAGTACCAGACCCCCTTATTTATTTCTTGCTAGGTCCGCAAAACGATGAATGCTCCAGTAACAATAGCACCTGAATTATTGACCCAATTGACGCAAATTGTTGGTGAAAACCGTATTAAAACCGATGCTGATAGCTTAGAAAACTGGGGTAAAGACCATACTAAGCATTTCGAGCCAAATCCATCCGTTGTGGTTTTTCCTTCTAGCACAGAACAAGTACAAGCGATTGTTAAACTTGCGAATCAGTTTGATGTTGCAATTACGCCATCGGGTGGTCGTACAGGTTTATCGGCTGGTGCTGTAGCGGCAAATGGTGAAATTGTCATTAGCTTCGACAAAATGAATCAGATTCTGGAATTTTACCCAGCAGATCGCATGGTGCGTATTCAAGCAGGTGTAGTAACTGAACAATTACAGAACTATGCTTCCGATAAAGGCATGTATTATCCAGTCGATTTTGCATCTGCGGGTTCATCACAAATGGGTGGCAACATTGGTACCAATGCGGGTGGTATCAAAGTGATTAAGTACGGTATGACACGTAATTGGGTGTTGGGTCTAACCGTAGTCACAGGTAAAGGTGATGTACTGCATTTAAACAAAGGCATGATTAAAAATGCAACTGGTTACGCAATGCAGCATTTATTTATTGGTGGTGAAGGTACATTAGGTCTAGTCACAGAAGCTGAAATTAAACTTGAACGTGCGCCACACGATTTACAGGTGATGGTCTTGGGCGTGCCAGATTTTGATGCAATCATGCCAGTTCTACATGCATTTCAAAATAAAATTGACTTAACTGCATTCGAATTCTTTGGTGAATTGGCAATGCAAAAAGTTTTAGAGCGTGGTCATGTGCAACGCCCATTTGAAACCGAATGTCCATTCTACGTTTTACTTGAGTTTGAAGCGCCGTATGAACCAATCATGGATGCTGCGATGGAAATCTTCGAGCATTGTATGGAACAAGGTTGGGTACTCGATGGTGTAATGAGCCAAAGCCTTGAGCAAGTACAAAGCTTATGGCGTTTACGTGAAGATATTTCTGAAACGATTGCTCCATTTACACCCTATAAGAATGATATTTCTGTACTTATTACTCATGTTCCTGCATTTATTAAGGAAATTAATGAGATTGTTGAATCAAATTATCCAGATTTTGAAATCTGTTGGTTCGGTCACATTGGCGACGGTAATTTACACTTAAATATTCTTAAACCTGAAAATTTATCTAAAGATGACTTCTTTGCAAAATGTCAGGTTGTGAATAAATATGTATTTGAAACTGTGAAAAAATATGATGGTTCAATTTCTGCTGAACATGGTGTGGGAATGACCAAAAAACCATATTTGGAATACACACGTTCTGCCGAAGAAATTGAATATATGAGAGCTTTGAAAAAAGTATTTGATCCAAATGGTATTATGAACCCTGGTAAGCTATTTGATTTATAAAGTTTATATGTAATGGAAACATAGTTTCCATAGTGTAAATTGGAAAGGTATTGCATGATATATGCGATACCTTTTTTATTTGGGGAAAATAACAATGTCTCGTTTAGTGTCTATTTCTGTAATGTGTATTGCAATGTTATCTGGGTGTGCGACAACGCAAACCATAGTGAGTAAAGTTACTGGTTCAGAGACCCCATTAAGTCAGGTTTTAAATGAACGTCCTGATTTACGTAAGGATCTCGCGACTGTTGAGTTGCGCCAATATTTTAATAGTGTGGAATCACCTACTGTTGCAGAAGTGAAGTTGACTGAAACGGGTTTGATGGATGATTCAGTACGTTCTATTCGTAGCGTATATAGCTTTAAAAATATTGATGGTCAGTGGAAACGTATAGATATGCAGAAGGAATATCAGTGTTATCGTGGTAAGAACATCAAGACATTCCAAAAGGCAAAATGTCCTTAATGATTTTTTGATTTATGCTTGAAAAAGAGATAGAAGTGCTGGATAAAAACGTATCAGATTTGGTACGTTTTTTTATTTGGGAAATCACAATAAATGAATATTTTAATTGTAGTTATTGGTTTTGATCTTTTGCATTTTTGATTGATACAAGAAGTTGAATATATAAAATTTATAGCCAAACCACCTCATTATTCATACAAGTGATTTCCATCGAGTCATTAATCATCAATAAAGCTTATGTTTTTGTGTGAACGTTTAAAATTTTTGGTTATCAATTCGTTTGGTTTACTTTTGAATCATAGAGGGCTGTTCTATCGAGTGGCGACATGGATGTCGCGGTTGGGCGGGAGTACAAGACGTACCCCTCGCCTTGCGGAAGATTTTTGTCATCTTTTCATCTCTGAAAAGTGAGGATCGCTTACGTAAAGGTATTTAAACTTTGGCTGTAAGGTATGGCATTGCAAACTTTTTATATTGAAACAATTTTTTCATTAAATTGATTTAATTAAAAATATTTATTAAGAGAAATACTATTCTTGTGTCTGAGTTTCTGACAGGTTGGCTATAAAGCAAATTATAATGCTAAGTATCAGAATGAATTAAAGCGATTATTGATAAAGCTTTTGAATTAAAAATAAAGGGGAGTCGATCTTGAATTCAAAGAAAATTTAAAAAGCACTGAAATTGATGATATAAAACCTATAGATTTACCCAAAATGTGAACACAATGAACATCCAACAAGAAATTCAAAACTTATTCCAAAACCGAGATGAACATCCACTGTTTTATATCGAAAGCGGTAGTCGTTTATGGGGCATGGCAAGTCCAGACAGCGACTACGATGTGCGTGGTTTTCATCTACCCTCCAAGGCACAATATTACGATTATCGCCAACACCGTGATTTAATCGAGATCATGGATGGAGACTTTGATTTCGTTTCATTCGACTTAAATAAAATGTTTGGACTTTTGGCAAAAAGTAATCCGACTGTTTTAGAGTGGGTACGTGCACATATTGTCTATTTCAATCAATTTCCTGAATGGGAAATTTTTAGAGATGGCTTACTTGAACGAATAGACTATAAAGCTCTGTATTATCATTACTTGTCGCTGGCTAAAGGCGGTATGCATGTCATGCAAACTGCAGATAACTTTACCTATAAAAAAGTGTTTTATTCTATTCGTGGTCTGATGTCAGCAGAGTTGGCAACACAGCAAATTATGCCTGAACTCCTGATTACGCAATTGTTTGATCAAATCGACGCCCATGATCCCTTACGGCATTGGGCAGAAGATTATTTAGAAATCAAAAAACAGCAGAAAGAAAAAGCGCAATTACCTGTCGCGGAACAAGCACAAATCTTAAAACTGTTAGACGATAAAATTGAGGCCTTAAATCTAAGAGCGATTGAACCGACCAACGATATTGAAAAATTAAAACAATATCTCACTGAATATAGCTTTAATTTAAAGCAACATTTTTATGGCTAATGCTTTTACTCAATCAGAGAATAGTGACACTATGAAAACCCTTGCCTTTATTCATCGTAATGACACCCGCTTTGCGATAGGGGATTTTTATCCTGTACTTTCTGTATTTTCACACTATGAATTGGGCAATACCGTTTCTCCCTTTCTGTTACTGGATCATTTAGGACCTGGTGTTTTAAAACCGACCAATTTACGCAAAGGGGTGAGTGAGCATCCTCATCGTGGTTTTGAAACGGTTACCCTGATTTTTGCTGGTGAATTAGAACATCGTGATTCATCAGGTGGTGGTATTGTTTCAGCGGGTGATGTGCAATGGATGACCGCAGCCTCAGGTGTGGAACACAAAGAGGTATTTAGTGAGGCATTTTCAAAAACGGGTGGCTATTTTGAAATGGTACAACTGTGGGTGAATTTACCAGCTAAAGATAAAATGAATCCACCACGTTATCAGAGTTTGCGAAAAGCCAATATTCCAGTGATTGAACTTCCGAATAGTGCTGGAACGGTACGAGTGATTGCTGGAGACTACCAAGGGCAACACGGGCCAGCAAAAACGCATTCACCACTTCAAGTTTTGGATATTGAAATCCAAGCAGGGCATAAGGTCAGATTGCCCGCAGGCGCAGGAGAAACCACACTGGTCTATTTACGAACGGGTAAGGCACAGTTTAAAGCTGAAGATGAGATATTTGAAGAGCAAGGGCTTGCTGTGATGTCGAGCTTGGAACAAGACTTTGAAATAACGGCATTACAACAGTGTAAATTGCTGCTGCTGACAGGCAAACCGCTTCAAGAACCCATCAACGGTCATGGCCCATTCGTCATGAACAGCTACGCTGAAATTCTTGAAGCATATGACGATATTAAACGTGGCACATTTATCAAATCAAAAGTGCTACATGATGAATAAAGTAAACTATGTAAATTACAATTTGCTTTGATAGCTAATTTATCGATTGTTGTTTGTTTTTGAGTGCAATCAAGCCTTTGATTAGCATCGCAATCCCGACACCTACGCATAATCCCATCAAGAACTTGCCAAATATACCAAAACCCAATTCTTTATGGTTGGCTGAACTAATTGCCTTTGCCGTATCTTCAGCCGACCCAGTACCATTGGCCTGAACATCCATCAAGGCCACAAAGCCTGTATCTGTTTTACAGCTTTCAATCACTGAGCTCGAATCTTCCGCATATTTCTTTTGAACCAATTGCTCACATCGAGCCTGATCTTCAGCGCTAATATTTGGTGAAGAACTTATAAAATAAATTCCTCCACTAATCAACAATAAAATCAGGCCAATAATGATCATTGATACAGGATTTTTATTTTTCATTTAAATTATTTATATCAGCTTAACCAGTATTTAGAGTAGCTGAAGAATAATAAATGTTCAACTTCCCCTGAAAATTTGTCTGTGTTAGACTACCCAAACTTAACCCTGTGTGTACTTCTATGAGCTTTCTTATAGATCGGGTCAAGTTAAAAATCTCACAAATATAGTTTCAGCAATTATTTTACCTATTGATTTAGACACCTTGTGAATACGGTGTTTAGTCGCTTTATTTCAAAGCAAAACTCACAATTTAATATTTAAATTCTCAGTGCTTGTCATTGGGCTGACGTTTATCTCCCGAAAAATAGCGTTCAGTCTATCAAGCCAAAAATGATATGTAGAAAACAATGCAAAATTTAGTGCAAAAAGAACAAATGACCAAGTTGAGTCGTGCCACGCTGATGTTTCCATTGGCATTGGTTCTATTCGAATTTTCAGTCTATATCGGTAATGATTTAGTGCAACCTGCCATGCTTGCGATCACCAAAGAATTTGGTGTGGACAGTGTTTGGGCTCCATCTTCCATGTCCTTTTATTTATTGGGCGGAGCATGTGTCGCTTGGCTCATGGGACCATTGTCAGATCGGTTAGGACGTAAAAAAGTTTTATTGGCAGGTGTCATTTTTTTTGTGGTCACCTGTTTACTCATTCTACTTACCCACAATATTGAAACATTCTTGGCATTAAGATTCTTACAAGGCTTCGGATTATCTGTTATTGCTGCTGTTGGCTATGCTGCAATTCAAGAGACTTTTGAAGAACGAGATGCAATTAAAGTCATGGCACTCATGGCAAATATTTCTCTGCTTGCACCATTACTTGGCCCTGTATTGGGTGCATTCATGATTGATCATGTGTCATGGCATTGGGGCTTTATTGGTATCGCATTTTTAGCCTTTTTAAGTTGGTTTGGACTAAAAGCAAAAATGCCCGATCGTCAAGTCAATAAAGCAAAGCAGCCTTTAATTTATATCTGGGATGACTTTAAAAATATCTTTACCAATAAAACTTTTATGGTCATGACCTTAGGTTTACCTATGCTCGCCATGCCATTAATGCTTTGGATCGCATTGTCACCAGTCATGCTGGTGGAAGAACTGGGTTTAACCAGTATGCAATATGGCTTAGCGCAATTTCCTGTATTGGGCGGCTTGATTGTAGGTAATATTGTCCTGATCAAAGTGATTGATCGTTATGCTTTGGGTAAAACGGTATTGGTTGGTTTACCGCTGATGCTCTTGGGCACAGCGATTGTTGCACTGGGCGTGATTTGGCAAGAATATTTTCTCTACTGCGTTATTTTGGGTATGACCTTAGTGAGCTTTGGTGAGGGGATTAGCTTTTCTGTGCTTTATCGTTTTGCTTTGATGTCATCTGAAGTTTCTAAAGGTACGGTTGCTGCTGCTGTTTCGGTGTTAATGATGTTTACTTTCTTTTTTGTGATAGAAGTTGTACGTGTGCTGTATGAACATTTCCACCTTTGGGCTTATGCTTTGTCTTGTTTGGTTTTAATTCTCTTGTGGTTTACTTTGCCACGAATATTTTTGAAAAAAATTATGCAAGAACGACAGGCGAGAGGTGAGTTTTAGATTTTTCACTGCTTAGAATCCCCTCCCGAAGGAGGGGGCGCTTGGCATTATCTTTATTGGGATGAAAGTTCAAATAAAATTGGATGAGAAAGCAGTTTAGACTTGCTCAACTTTTTTCAATTTATGATCAAAAACAAAGGGTCCAAAAGGTAAAATAGAAGCGGTCAAGCCCAATATAAACATTTTGATTGACCACTTTTGCTTTTCACAAACTACAAATAAAATAGCTAAAAATACAATGAAAAGTACGCCGTGCCCCATGCCGACATATTTTACTAAAATAGGATTATCCCAAATATATTTCAAAGGCATCGCAATAAACAGTAGAAGAAGAAAGGAAATACCTTCCATAAAACCAACAATACGTAACGTTTTGATACTCATGGTCACTTAGTCAAATGAGAATGAATATCGAGTGTAGCTGAATTGGATGAAAAGTTGAACAAAAATAAAGAGAGCAAGCGTGTTTTAAATTCAATAATCAGCATGAACTTACATCGCTATATTTTTAAAGTATTCAATCGCGCCATTCTTATGAGATCCTCTTGATCACATTTAGATTTATTTAATCTCTAATTTGAGTAATGTTGTTTTTAATTTTAACAACTCAGGTAAGGTTTCCAATAATAAGCTGATTTGTTTGAGTGCTAATAATAAATTATCAGATAAGTTATCTTGTTTACTCAAGAGCTTAATTTCATTCAGCTTGGCATGAATTATTTGTTCATCTAATGGTTGTTGATTCAGCAGTGCATCGTTAAGCGTTTGTTTACACCACAACATTAAATCTAAAATTCGTTGCTCATATACTTGCTCACGATGGCTACCTAAAGCTGAAACATAGCTGAGTTGGCTATGGCTATAAACCAAGTACCTGAAAGCATTGTGAATTAAATCCTGATTGGGATTGGGTTCGGTACTTAGACTCGAAATCATATTCGATAGTTCAATTTGGGCATTGTGTGCAGAACGTCGAGCCTTGCGGTAATCCACACTATTGTTTTTACCGTGTTGATATTGCTCAACAATAGCATCGAAATAATCTAAAGTCGCTTGAGTAGTCTTTAAAATATTGTTGGAAATATTACGAAAGTTCCAATCTGGCCAGATGAAACTCACGGCAAACCATGCAATTAAACAGCCTAAAATAGTGTCAATAATTCGAGGTAAAATAATCTCATAACCTGCACCTTTTAGGTTGAAAATCAGTAAGACCATCAGTGTCGCCATTAACGTTGCCATGGCATATTTTTTAGAGCGTAAATAGAAAAAATAGACTCCAAAAACAATAGTCAAAACCAACTGACCTTCAATACTTGGGACAAAATAAAGTATTGGAATACCTAAAATCACACCCAAAACTGTACCTAAAGTTCGCAGTTTTAAACGGCTTTTAGTTGCAAAATAACTGATTTGGCAAACAAATAAACTGGTGAGTAAAATCCAATAACCATTCTTGGCAAAAGGTAATAACGAGATGGTATAACCTAGAGCAAAAACAAATGCGATTCGTACAGCATGGCGGAAAAGTGCTGAATTGGGAGTTAAATTCTGCTTGATTTTAAGCCATAAGTCTTGAATGCCGTGGATATCATCATCCAATAAATTCAAATTATCACGATGTTGGCTATAACTTTGTTGGTAATGATCTTGTTCAATACTCAAGTTAATGAATTGTTCTTGCAGATTTTTTAGATTATTTAAAACCAAAAGTAAATTTTTAACTTCTAAATTATGTGGGTTTTGTTGAATCCATTCGTGCATCGAGCTTTCTAAATTTTCTAGTGCGACTGCATTTTCTATATTGGTCTGAAAAATTTGACGTTTTAAAATAGCTTCAGCCAATTTTTGACAATTAATGGCTTGTAAAAGGACATTTTTTTGAATCCGATAGACTAAATCGGTACGGCTAAAGTTCTGGTGGATTTGTTCATAATGTAAATAATTCGATGTGACTTGTTCATGAATATCTTGTGCTAAAAAATAGAGATTGAGCCAGTAAATGGTATTTGTATTGGCACGAGATGCTTTTAAACGGGTGAGTAGCGATGCTTTGGTGGTATTTAAGTTTTGTACCACCATGCTGTTTTGTAATGATAAATCAAATAAAAGCTGTTCTACATTATGAGTATTATCAGGATCGAATAATCGTGCCTTAGATTTTAATAGCGCTGAGAGGGAGATGAAACTTTGCGATAAATTGTCCTGTACAGCTTGTGTCGGTTTAAGTAAATAGAAAATGATTGAGCTTAATCCATACCATAATGTACCCATAACAAAGTATGTAGGTTGCTGATACCAATCAGAATATTCACCTAAGCCGAACATGGTATAAATGGATAATAGCACTGTGCCAAATGAAATAGTGGCATAGCGTTGCCCCAGTGCGCCCATTAAAATAAAAGCGGCACTAGAAAGTGATAAATAGATTAAAAATAATAACTTATACGGATAAAGGAACTCTAATATGCTACTGACACTAAAAAATAAGATACAAACAAAACCCAGATTTCGTAAGCGTATGGTCAGACGATCATCAAAATCGGTTAGTGCTGTTGCAATTGCACCCAAGGTGATCGGAACGATAAGCGCCTGTAAGTTTAGAAAATACAGCCCAAGCGTTGTACCTGTTAAAACAATAAAAATCTGTAAACAATAAATCAAAATTGAGTTTGATTTGAAGTTAAAAAGAAGATCTTTTAGGTTATTCACAGGATTACATTCTGATTGAGATAAGTAGGCTATAGCGTGATCTTTTTTTGAATTAGAGTCAATTTTAGATCCTTTTTTATTATTTAAAATATTTTGAAGCACTCTCCTTCAAAAAGGAGAGGCGAGGGAAATTAAAAATCGAGATCAAAGACAATAGGTTATTTATAAGTTTTAGTGAATTACACCACAAGCAATACGATCACCGCCACCGCCCAATGGTTTTGGGTGATCGGAATAGTTGTCGCCACCTGCATGAATCATGATCGCTAAGCCTTGAACATCGGCAAGTTTTAAACGCGGCGCAATGACTGTGGTATTGGCATTACCATTGGAGTCTACGTTCAGTACAGGTAAATCACCCATATGCCCTTCATTTGGTGTGCCATGACCCGTTTTATGCGGATTAAAATGACTGCCTGCTGCTATAGCAGCACCCATTTTTCCGTCTTTTTCGGCAGGCTGACAAGACCCTTTTTCGTGAATGTGGAAGCCATGAAAACCTGAAGGTAGTTCAGTTAAATGTGAACTTACACTTAAGCCCTTCATGGTGTCTTGTAAAGTAATTGTCCCAATTTTTTTACCAATACCTTGTGCGGAGACCAGATTAATATCAACCGTTTGTTGTGGGGTGTTGGATGCTTTGAAGTGCTTTTGAGTTGTTGTACAGCCGACTGAAGTTAAAGCCAGAAAAGAACAAAGAAGTGAAGTCTTAAGAATTGTAGATGACATTTGAGCATCCTAGTCATGAAGTTATTTCAACTATTCAAACAAAACTTAGGATGCGAAACAATGTGATTTAAATAACTGATTGTATGACTTTATTAACCGGCTTTTCTATTTAGGATAAGATCTAGCAGACACTTTGCTTAGATCTTTTTTTCATCGTCATCTATATCGTATGCCAAAGTCGCTTCAGGTAGCGGTTCAGGATCAATGTTTTCATGTAACCATTCACGCCAAATGGCTAAAAGAATAGCTAAAATAACAGGGCCGATAAATAATCCGACCAGTCCAAAGCTGGCTAATCCACCTAAAACACCAAACATAATCAATAAGAATGGAATTTTGGTTGCACCTGAAATAACCAATGGACGGATAACATTGTCGGCAGTGCTGACGACACAGACACCCCATACCATGACCCCAATCGCTTCCACAGTTTGACCTTGTGAAAACAACCATAGTGATACAGCACCATAGGCAAGAGGAGGGCCAAAAGGAATGAGTGCCATGAGGAATGTGATTAGGGTCAGTACCATTGGATTAGGTACATCTGCAACAAAATAGCTCAGACCTGCAAGAATTGCCTGTGCGACAGCAGTTAAACCAACACCATAAACAACGGCACGTGTGGTTTCAGAAATGGTGTCTACATAATGATGAATACGTGGGCCAATCAACATTTCTAAAGCTTTGCGGACTTGTTCTAAAATAGTTTGTCCATCTCGGTAGAAAAAGAACAAAGACATTACGGCAAAACAGAGTTTCACAATATTTTTGGTAATTTCGTTGAGTACGAATTTACCATAGTTCAAATGTCCTTGAATCCAAACACCAATATTCTGCGAGAGCGTACTTGGATCTGCATTAATTTCTCGGACGGTACGACTGATTTCTTTGCCAATAATGGGTAATTCTCGAATGAAATCAGGAACAGTCAAATGCCCAGAAGACAATTGACGTTGAATATCAAAATAGAGATTGCGACCTTCATGTTGCAAAATAAAAATGGCAAAGGTCAGTGGAATACCAATCACCAGCACAGCTAAACTGATCATGATGGACGCACTTAACGTAGGGCGATTGCCAAAACGATGTAGAATGCGTTTGTACAATGGCCAAGTCATATAGGCAATAATACATGCCCATAGCACAGGTACAATGAAGTATTTGAGAATATCGTAACCTAAGAAAATTAGGATAAACAATAAACCAAACAATAAGATACGCTGTAAATTCGAAGTGAAATCTTGCACAAATGACTCTGAAAAGTTGCTGAGTGATTGACTCAATATTAACTTAAAAAACAACTCTGGCAAATTTAAAGCCAGATTCACATTATTTTTTCAAAACAAAGGACTTAAAACCAGTCGCTAGAATCTTCAATTAAAGCGTCTAAAAGAGGTTGCCATTGTTGTTGAATCACTAAAAAATTTTTCTGTGATTTATCAAAAATACTTAAACCCTGCATTGCCAATTGACCATAAGCACTGCGTTCTGAAATCCAAGCCACAGGTTTGTGTTCAATCTTATCAAAAAATTGCTGAATATCCTTTGAACTTGAACTGTTTGCTTTTATACGATTCGCAACAAGATGAACAGCAACTTTACCTTTGCGAATACGCTTAATATCTTGAATATCTTTTAGAAAGCGTTTGGTACTGTCTATATCGAAAAATGAAGGTTGTAAAGGTGTCACAATCGCATGACATTCACTAATCAATTGCTCTGCATGTTCGCCTGCCAAAGCACCTGGAGCATCAATAATTAAGTAGTCGAGTGTTTTAGGTGCATCACCAATAGATTTTTCATGTCGCCAATCCAAACTTTGAATTTCAGCAGCATCGTCAGGGCGTTGTTTTAACCATTGCAAAGCAGATTTTTGTGTATCTGCATCTGCCAATGCGACTTTATAGCCTTTTTGACCCAATGCAGAAGCCAATGTTATTGCTGTAATTGTTTTACCGCAGCCACCTTTTAAATTTGCAATAAGGATTGTTTTCATGATTGGGCAATTTTAAGCAAGTTATCGTTTGATCTAGCTTAGCATTAATTTATCGTGTGTAGGTTACACATGACAAAAGTCTAGTAGTTGTTTACATTGTATCGGTCTGGTTTTTAGGGTTTAAGCATGTCGATTTGGATGGCAATGTTAATTGGTGCATGTCTTGGCATTGTTGTAACCACAATTGTTTTGTCTAGTACACGTAATGGCAAAATTAAAGCGGAATATGAACAATATATTGCAGAGTTAGAATTAGAGCATCAACAGGCTTTGCTCAGTGCACAAAAGCGTAGTGTAAATACCAGTCGTGCAGTTTTAAAAGGCAAAATGGCTGAGCAACTTGCACCGATTATGCCTGAATTTCAATACTTACCGAGCGATGCTAAATTTATGGGCGATCCGATAGATTATGTTGTATTTGACGGCTATACCGACTTCCGTGATGGTGATGGATTAGCTGAGGATATCGAAGTGGTGTTGATTGATATTAAAAGTGGCGGAGCACGTTTAACCAAAGGGCAGCAGGCAATTGCTCAAGCGGTTCGAGAGGGGCGAGTACGCTTTGAAACGATTCGGATCGATTTTGATGGGTGAGTTTAAGTCATAATCGAACTCTCCTTAAGAAGATGTAAGGAATATATTCCGTAAGGAGAGTATTTAAAAATTTTAATTGATCAGTATTAAAATGTTAAATTAGACTTTTTGTGCTCTTGCCATAAACATACGTCGCCCAATTTTAGGCAAGTCATCTGCATCAAAATAATGCTTTTCTGAAAATTTAAAATTGGCATTTAAAAGCTCAAGTTCAATATTACGATTGAGGTGACAACCATCTGCAATAACTTTTTGAACTGGGGTGAGCAGATCTTGTAATTTTTTTAAAGTGTTGTTGTCATGGTATTGCACATGTTCAATTAAATGTAATGTTCCTTGCGGCTTTAATACACGATAAATTTCTTGAATGGCTTTTTCTAAATTTGCAATGCTACACATTGTCCAAGTGCTAACAATACTATCGACAGAATGGTCTGCGAAAGGCAATTTTTCGGCACTGGCTTGAATGTGCTGGACATGAAAAGGTGCTTCGAGAACACGTTTTTTTGCCAATTGATAAACATCTGCATTTGGTTCAAGAGCATAAACCTGATCCACTTGCTGATAAAACGGTAAATTTAACCCAGTTCCAAAGCCAATTTCTAGAATATCACCACTGACTTTTCGAAGCAGTTCAGCACGACCTTCCATCATACTTGGTGTTTGCATAATTTGATTGAGTAAGTGTGGGAAAATTCGTTGTTGATAAAATTTATAAATCATATTTTTTAAACAATTATAGTGATCTTGCTTGGATTCTAACCAATGGCTGTTCTAAATATAAGACAAAAAGATGACTAAATTTCTATATTTTGTTACTGAAACTCTATTTTTAATTTAAGTTTGAATGTTAATACTAAAGCGAGCAAAGATTGTGTATAGCAGAATAACGATAATACGTGATTGATGACGATTTCTATTGATGGAAACTTCATTGTGATGCGCGAATTATTCGAGAGATGAGTGATTGAATGTATAAATTAAGCAAGGGGAATACCATGGCTAAGAAGTTAATCTGTGCAGTCACATTAGCATTGAGTGCTTTTCAGGTTAATGCATTGCAAATTAAAGCACCTTCTCCCGAATTTAATATTGCTCATGGTTTAGCGCCGATTGATCAGCATCAAAAAATTTCTGTATTAGAGCCGTTTAACGGAGAGTTTCGCATTTTAGGTTCAAAAGAATACAGTGATGATGAACAAGCAAAGTTTTCTCCTATTGATTATGCGGTCACTCGCGGATTATTTACCGAACCTGAAATTGCCAGCCAAATTTCGATTAATCAATATGATCGTTTTTTAAATTGGAAAATGGCTCGACCCCCTATTCCTGCACAATATGCAACTCAACTTGTGAGTAATATGCATATTATTCCTGCAAATCCTGAAATTGCCAAAGCAATTAAAAAAGTGAAACGTGGTGATTTGGTTCGCTTACAAGGTGATTTGGTTCAGGTGAATGATAAAAATTTAGTTTGGAAATCTGCTTTAGATTGGAATGGCGTGGGCGATGGAGCATGTAAATTAATACGTGTTGAATCTATTCAGTGGATTGAAAAGCAAAATATCTAATTGTGCATTTGAGCGTAATTCCAGAAAATGTTATGGTATTTTCGCAATACACATTAAACAATATTCAAAATATTAAAAAAGAGTCTGATACATGAAAGGATTAGCGTGTTTTACAATGTTGATGTGTAGTTTAGGATTACTTGCTTGTCAGAGTCCAAACTCCGCCATTCAAGCTAAAACACATGAATATACGCTTAAACAAAAGTGCCCGACTTTGATGAATATGAAAGTTGGTGAAGTGCTGTTATTTAGTGTGCCAGAAAATCCGAGTACAGGTTATCAGTGGCAATTGTTGCAACCTTTAAAAATTTTCAAGACTGAAGAAACCTATTTGCAAAATGGGGCAGGTGATGGTGCGGTTGGTGTAGGTGGAACGAAAACTTTCCGTTTTACTGCGGAAAAACCTGGGCAAGATTTTATTCGCTTAGTCCATATTCGCCCTTGGGAATCGACAAAACAGCCAGATCAGCAGTGGCAATGTCGTATTCGAGTTTCTTGATTTATATTGTTATTTATAATTTTTTTGAAAATGTAGTGTTAAAAAAGTGTCTTCCACTCAAAGAAGACACTTTTTTTATTCTTAAAATTTCTAACAGTGAATCACAGATTCAAATTAACTCTTAGCAGTTGTGGATTTCCAGTGTTCTAATTGTGCATCTGCGCTGAAGATATCGCTCATGTCTTGTTCAGAATCACTTGAGTTTTTAACTTCTCCATTCGTAGATTGTTTTTTCTCATCATATATTTTGGCTTGGTTTTCCCAGTATTGATAATACAAGCCTTGAATATAGCGACCTTGTTCAGTTTTTAAATCTAATTCTTTCAACATATTGAGTGCAGACTCAATACTATCTCGTTTTAATTGATGGTCAATTTCAGCGGTCAGGTTACCCTCAGACGCTCGTTTTTTTAAATCGATTTCAAGGGCACGACTATTTTCAGTAAATTTTTGCTGATATTCATCGAATAATTGAATATCGTGGGCATCATCAGGTGTACTTGGAAAGGTTTTAATCGGTTTGGTTTTGAGTTGTTCTATGACTTCTTGTGAAGCATCTTTAGGTTCAGAACCATTATTTTGCTGACTATTATCTTTGGGCGCACATGCTGTCATTAACATAACAGATATTAATAATCCTGATGCAAGCAAAGGGTTCAAGCGCTTATTCATAAGCTTTTCATTCACACGGCTTTTATTCATAAAATTATTTCCCAATGTATTGTTTAACATGAGTTAAATGGCTAACTTTCGAAAATTATAGGCATAGGTCACATAAGGAAAGCCAATTTCATCTTGAGGACGTTGACCAGTATGCGCCCAAACAATCTGTTCAAACTGTTGCTTTAATTTTAATTGTTCATTTTCAGACATAGCAGCAATAAAACTAGTCGATAACAATCGTTTACTTACGACATTTTCTACCGTGCCAGTTTGTATTTGTGAAAAGACTTTGACACTTTCTAATTGAAATAAAAATTGATGCTCGAAGACAGATTTCCATAGTCCACTGTGGAAACGTGGTGTATCACCTTCGAGGGTTACGAGCAGATCTGCCAATGCTTTGACCCAGTCGATATTCTCATCACGTTGATTCCAAATCAGCCCTAAATGTCCATTTGGCTTTAGAATGTAGTGAATTTCGTTGAGTGTTTCGATATTGGCAAACCAGTGAAATGATTGAGCACATACAACAGCATCAATACTTTCACTTTTTAAAGGAATTTGTTCACTCTTGGCTTGAAGTATTTGTACGTCAGGATGTACTATTTTCAACTGTTCTAGCATTTCTGTGACAGGTTCGACAGCAATAATATTCGCTGTCGCTTGTTTTAAATAAGGAATAAACTTTCCTGTACCTGCGCCTAAATCGACTGCTTTTGAATCTGGGCGAAGTTCTAAGTCATTTTGTAACCATTCCACGACCTCTTGTGGATAATTGGGACGGACTTGTTGATAAAGCTCAGCAGCAGAACTGAAGCCTTTTTGAGCAGCGGGATGCAAGGAATGTGTCATATTTTGCACTTTTTAATCTGACTAGACTCTATAAAATATGACACTTGATGCAATGAATAGGCAAGAGGTCTATTTATTTAATTTCAGCCTACCTAAATGAGAGAGCTTCGGCTTGGTGTTGCAAATGGATAAGCAAATAATTTTTGAAGATGATCATATTAGAGCGATCTATTTAGCCGGCAATTCGGACACATTAGTCCTCTCTTTTGGTGATTTAATCACACGTGCAAAAGGGCTTTCTATCAACGCAGAAAAGTCATTGATGAAGTATGACTATGCAGTGGTTGGGATTATGCCAAAGCAAAAGTCTTGGTTTCCTGCATCCAGTATGGCTGCGCTGATAGAACATTTAAGCCCGATTCTGAACCAATATAAAAACATCGTGGGTTATGGCGGATCGATGGGCGGTTATGCTGCGATTAAATATGCACGAACTTTTAAAATGAATCGTGTAGTGGCTATGGTTCCGCAGTATTCGATTGATCCTACAGAAGTTGATGATAAGCGTTATACCGATTTTTATGATCCTGAACTGAATGCAAATATGCGTATTCAAGCACAAGATATTGTCGAAAATTGTGAATATATTATTGTTTATGACCCCTATTTTGAACATGACAAAGAGCATTATTTAAAAATAAAACCATTGATTCCGCAGTTGCACACTTTGCATTTGCCCTACACGGGACACGATGCGATTGCCGTTTTAGCAAATTCAGCATTACTACATGATTTTATTGAACATCCATTTGATCCGACTTATTTTTATAAGCAAATTCGTGAGGTAAAAAAGAACAGTAAATTCTATTACCGTAGCGTGATTGCGCATTTGCTGGGTACACATAATGAAGCTTTAGGAAAAATTTTAAAAGCTTCTAATATTCAACTGGATAATACATTTTTTGATGCCAGTTTAAAGCAAACGATTACTCGAATTTTACTGACCAATAAACGTGTAGATGAACAAGATCTACAAAAGTTAGGTATCCAAGTTAATTTTGCTTTTGAAAATAAAAATCAATTGCAAGATAACTTTGGCAATATCGTGGTATTTAACGTCATCACCCAAAAACTTGAAAGTTATGACCAACAAGTGATTGATGTAAATGGGAAATATATTATTCCATTGCATGTGGAAGACAGCGGCTTGGCACAAGTTGAAATTAAAAAACAGACCTATTTAATTTGTATGAATGATCGCCGTGTCACCAAGTTGTTTAAACAAGACGATACCTTGTCTTTAGACATGAACCCTATTGTGATTCGCAAATGCCCAGATTTTTATGTACTTTCATATAAAAATTTATATATGAGTTGCGATATTCAAGGGCAAGTCAGTTTTGATGATGAAAGTTTAAATGAGTTTTGTCACTTTAAAATTTCTTAAAGTCGTCGGCTAAGTTAATAATGATAAAAAGGATTTTCATCATTATTAGATCTCTTTCAACATTGTTTCTTTTTTTTAACTGTATGTGCTTTTGAGTTGTATTTACAAGTATTTTATTTTTATAAATTTTTGGAATAAAAAAGAGGGGTACATGCACACCCCCCATAAACTGAGAAACTTTTAGTGTTTATTTATGCTTAAAATCTTCTATTTGCTCTTTTAAATGTGCCAAAATCATTAAAACGAACGCCATTTTCTCGCATCACAGGATAACAATTTTGGGCAATCGCTTGACGAATATAAAAAGGGTCACGAACCACAAAGTGATGAATTGCATGTGTTCCTGCAAAGTTAAAGCAAAAAGCTTGTAAGGGTTTCATGCGCCAATCTGTCCAAACCTGACATTGCTGAACGATATTGCCATCTTCCACATCGCCATAATAATGCATATTGGAACTGGTGAAATGCAGGCTGAATGTACGGAGGAAATTCGGTGCAGCAATGGTTACCGCATAGAACTTTGTGGTTTTATCTGCCAGTTTCCACAGTGCATTACTGGGTTGCTTCATACCCAAAGCTTTCATTGCTAGTTTGGCAACATTCATTAATAAGAAACCATGCCATAAGGCATAATGAATATGTCCCAAAGGTGCATAACTTGCAGTCACTTTTGCTCTTAATTTTAGTTTTTCTGTGTGATCGAGATTTTTCTGCGCTTGTATAAAGCGATTTGTGGTTTTCATCATCAACATCGGGCGTAAATATACTGCAAGCATATTGTCACCTGTCATAAGTAGGCGTTTCAGCCTCCACTTATCACCATTGTTAATGCCTCGTTCTTCTAGGTCAGACTTTGTCCCAGAAGATTTATGATGATGTAAATGAATATCACGACGTGTCCATGGATTGATCGTACTTGGACGGAATGCATAGACTGCTGCAAGCATGCCATTATTCATTTTCTTGTCTTTTCTATAATACATTTGGTGAATTAAATCATGCTCTAATTCATGTAAAATCGACATCCAAAATGCAGATAGTGGAATTGCCACATACCACGGCATTTTACCACGAGAGTACTGTGTTATATTGAAAACAATACCTGTAACGGCTGTTACCAATATACCTAAACCAATGTGGTCTTGGCGTTTAACCAGCCAAGGATAATGAGCACGTAGTTGGTCACCAGCTTCCATAATTCCTTTACGAATTCTGAGGCTACGCTGCACATCTTCAGGGTCAGCAAAAAGTTCAACTTTGCTGTGTTTGGACATTTTCACATCGGAAAGTGGTAAATTCATTTCCGTTTTCCTCTATTATTTTTTGTATGACCACAAAGGAAGAGTTTTAAATCCAACATTTGTTTGGTTTTGAGAGATTAACTGATGATTAAAATTCCGTCAACATCCGTACTTAAAAAAATGACTAAAAAAGTGAACCAACCAAAACAAGAACGCACCCAAAAAAGAATGGAACGGGTCATAGAAACAACACGAGAATTGGTTTTAAGTGTTGGAATTGAAAAGATTTCTATTCCAGAAATTGCCAATGCTTCTGGCGTTCCACGTACAAGTATCTATCAATTTTTTCCGACGAAATACGATATTTTGCGGCATATTGCTTTATTGCATTTAAATGATTTGATTAAAAAGTTAGGTCAATCTGCGGTCAAAGTCCTGACCGAACACCCAAAAGTGTCGATTGATGAATATGGTCAATTACTCACGGCAAATATGATTCGTACAACTGCTCAATTTTTTAACGAGTCTGAAGTGGCGAGCTTAATTATTTTAAGTGGACCATTTACCCGCCAAGCTTATTTAGAGTACCAAGTTGAACTGAAGAAGGTCAGTGTCGGTGTACGTAAAGCATTGGAAATGATTAAAGTTGATAATTACGTACCGCAAACACCAGATACTTTAATGATTTTGATGGAATTAGTTTTTACTTGTATGAAACATGGCTATTACAACGATAACTATATTTCGGAAGCGATTATTCAGGAAGCATATCGTATGGCAATTGCCTATCTATTGGCGTTAAAAAATAACTCATTTCATATTTCTCAAGTTTAAAATTGGTGATCTAAGCGATCTATCCGGATGATGAATAGACCGTTTTCATTCAAATTCAAGGCGTATAGCGTGTTTGATAACTTGCTTTACGTTCTGTTAGTTGTTGCTTACGCTCTGTGGTTGTCACGTATTTGGTGCCGCTAGGCAATACAGATTTTAGCGCTGCAATTTTGACTTTTTGGATGCTTGCAGTCGGTACTTGAATTGCATTACCCGACAATCCTTGCCAACGAGGATTTAAATAGCCACGATTTAAACCATCGGTATTGATCCAGTTATACACACCAGGATCTTGCTTAGCGATAACATAAGTATAACTACCATCAGCATTGGCTATGGACTGTGCATTATTTAAAGTCTGAGTGGTATTGATGTAATCTGTTGTAATAAACCATTGATTATAAACAGGTAAAATAAAGTAATTTGCACCACCTAAAGTCGTGGTGTAGACCAAAGCCTCATCATCAGCAATATCAAATGAGCTATAAGTTGCCGCTTGTGTGGAAAGGCGACCTGCTGAACCTCCTAAGCTAATTTCAGGTAGCGTATTGACTAAAGGTGCATTAGCCAATTGATAATAATAATTGTAGGCAGAGCCAGCTGTGGTTGCTGTGCTTAAAAAATATTGATATTGCTGATCTGTGCTAATACTTGCTACACGTTTCGAACCGTCAGTACGTTCGATGCTCAATTTATCAAAATACTGATTTTTCCAATCATTGATCGTATTGCGAATAAATAACTTTACAACTTTATCTTGCAATACGATCGAGTTTTTATAAGTAGATGGTGCGGTAGATTTACTTACATAAATTTCAAATGAGCCATCGGCATTACGGACTAAATCTTTAGTGGCTAAGTTGGCTAATGTCTGGTTGTTGCTATCCCACTGCGAGAAATTAACATCAAGCGGAATATGCGTTGTCGCTTCACCTTTGATGATGTAACTAATATTAGGATCAATGGGAATAGTGCGATAGGTTGTATCTGGATTATCAAAAACCGTTCTAGAACCTAGAACGTTCAGCCCAAACCAAGAGTGTGGAGCTGCAAGTGTCGAAACGATTTTTTCATTATTCACATCAATGTTAAAAATCGTGAGCAAACTGGCAAATGCACTTTCTTGCACAGAAGATTCAAGTAATTTTAGGTTATAGTCATCGATGGGTGTATTGTATTTTTTTGCAATTGCGAGTAAATCTTGCGCCTTATTTTGTAGTGCTGTTTTAGCTTCTGTACGAGAGATAAAATCCAGTGCATTACGTTCTGCATCTACCTGATCTTGGCTGGCCAAACCGTTTGAACTGGTCGAAGGGCTAGGCGAGGTGGCGAAACTTGCAGTTTTCGTTTCATTGTCACTGTCATTACAAGCGGCGAGTAAGCTTAGACCTGCACTGAAGATTAAACTCGGTAAAATTTTATTGTTCATATCACTTATGCTCATGGTTTTTAAAGATAATATCGACTTGGTTCTAGATCTATAAATAAGAAATAATGATTAAGTTTGTATAGAAAATCTTTAGTATTATTTGTATTAAGTTACTGAATTTAAATGCTATAACTTTGTTGTTATAAAAACCCTGCAACGGAATTGAGAGCGTAAAAATGAAAGCTGTATTTTTAGATTATGAATCTTTAGATAAAAAAGATTTGGATTTTTCTCAATTAAAATCAGCATTTGATGAGCTCATTCTTTATCCATCTACAACAGCCGAACAAATTTTAGAGCGTATTCAAAATGTAGATGTGGTCATTAGTAATAAAGTTGTGATCGATGCAAATATGATGGAACAGTGTCATAAATTGAAACTGATTTTAATTTCTGCGACTGGAACCAATAACGTCGATTTGAATAAGGCAAAATCCAAAGGAATTATGGTTTGTAATTGCCAAGGCTATGGAACGGCAGCAGTTGCACAACATACAATATCGTTAATGTTGGCATTGTCGACTTCACTACTTAAATATAATCAAGCTGTTCAGCAAGGTGAATGGAACAAATCACCAATTTTTTGTTTACTTGATTTTCCGATTATCGAACTTTCAGGCAAAACTTTAGGCATTATTGGCTATGGCGAATTAGGGCAAGCAGTTGCAAGACTTGCCGAAGCTTTTAGCATGAACGTTATTATTGGTTCATTGCCAAATCGCCCAAGTGACCAAAGTCGTGTGCCTTTTACAGATTTACTCGCGCAGGTGGATTTTTTAAGTTTTCATTGTCCATTAACCGATGAAACACGAGATTTAATGGGAGATCAACAATTTGATCTCATGAAAAAATCAGCATTTTTAATTAATTGTGCACGTGGTGGCATTGTTAATGAACAAGCGCTGGCAGATGCTTTAAGGCAAGGAAAAATTGCAGGTGCAGCAACCGATGTACTTTTTGTAGAGCCACCGAAAGCGGGTAATATTTTACTTGCAGATGATATTCCCAATTTAATCATTACCCCACACAGTGCATGGGGCAGTAGGGAAGCAAGACAACGTATGGTGAACCAATTATTTGAAAATGCACAAGCATTTAAACATGGGCAACCCATTCGACAAGTGAATGGCTAAAGCCATCGAGCATGACTATTCATCAATAATCATTTATAAACGATTCAAAAGTTAACGAGGTACGCCCACATCATCGTCGGATATCATTGGTTTATTTTCAGTATTTTCAATCGGTAATGATTGTTTCTTTATTTCAGGTTCTTCTAGTATTGTATTTTGTGGCTGTTGTTGCGCTTGCATCACGATAGGTGCTTCAGGGACAGTTATTGTTGCTGTCGCAACATTAGTATTATTCATGGTACTTTTTGGTGGTGTTGAAGATTGACTTAAACTACCTTGTTGAATAGGGACATTTGAAGTGGTTCTGCCCAAAACGCTGTCTTTAGTTTGCTCTACTTTTTTAACTGCTGTATCAATCCCTTGGCGAGTATTGTCTCGGGCAATGGTGGCTTGTTCAGTCGTATAGTTTTTTGTATTTTCGATAGTTTCGTCAAATTGAGGCTTTATCTTTTGAATACCTTTTTCAGTTGCAGTCCCTACTTTTTCAGCAGTATTTTGGATTGCTGAACCGGTTTTATGTGCCAATACTTTAAAAATATTTGGATTATCACCATAGGGTTGGTTCTGAGTATCTGTTTGCGCATAGATTGTTGGTGCTGTAAGTATTGCAGTGACCAGACATAGGCTTTTGACCATCTTCATGATGTTTTTCATCCCTTTATGATGATTGTAGCGATTCGCTCAGTGCTTATTGGGATTATCATACTGTTTTATTTAGATAAAAAGTAAAATGGAAAGAAAAATCCTACAGCAAGAAAACATATGTATACATTGCATGCCATGTTACTGGCTGATGTATAAGAAAAGCTCACCAAAGTGAGCTTTTCTTGATTGGCGATAAATTTAAATTATTTTGTAGCAACTTTGGCATCAGTAGATACTGCGACTTTAGCGCTACCTACTGGCGATAAAACCTGAGTTTGTGAAGCTACTTTTGCAGTTGTATTGGTTGGTTTTGGTTTGACTATTTTTTTAGTTTTCTGCCAAGTTTTACTGGTTACAGATTTAGTTTGATCCTTCACTTTAACCGCTGCTTCTTTGGTGTTATGACCTGCTTTAGAACTTAGTTTTTTGGTATTTTCCCATGCACCTTTAGTTGCTACTTTACCTTTGTCTATACCTGTTTTAACATCTGTATCGACTTTGTCAGCAACATGTTTGGTGTCATGCCATACATCTTTAGAGACATCACGGGTTTTATCGACACCCTTTTCAACACCAGTACCGACTTTATCTGCAACATGTTTAGTGTCATCCCACGCATCTTTAGAAACATCTCTGGTTTTAACTACACCTTTTTCGATACCTGCACCCACTTTTTCTGCTGTGTGATGGATACCTTGACCAATGTTGCTTAGAACTCCTCCATTGCTTCCTACTTCAGCCGAAGCATTTGCACTTACATCTGTATTGGCAAAAAGAGGGGAGCTTGCAAGAAGTGCTGTTGCGATCACTGTTGTTTTAAGCATTTTCATAATTAGTTTTTTCCTATAAGTGATTCAATCAAATTTTGAGTCACCTATATCATAATGTTAAAAATGTATGAAAATAGACTTTGTGATCAAACATCAACAGCTTAGCTACAAAGGTGAAACAAAAATGACAGAATTGTGAATATGCTTTACATAAGCTAAATTTTTAAATGATTGATTTTTATCAACTCATAGTATTTTATCTTTTTAATATTTATACATATTAAAATATAGATTTAACAAAGATTTATGGCGGATTTTTTGTAAATCTTAATCAATCTGAATAAGTTTAATTTTTTATATAATCGTAATGAAAATATTACATTTTTACCCTGACAGCAAATAGATGGATATGGCAGGGTAATGAGTGGATCAATGACATTTTTCTAAATGAGACGCTTTGAAATTCTTTTTGAGTGAGTCAAAATTTTTGAGTTTTTCTGTATCTTCCGGATTAAAAACCGTCTGTTTTTTTTCTACTTCTGAATCCACATTTGAAAATGCTGAAATAAGTTGATCACCTTTAAAAATCCAATGTTCTGTGGCTTTGCCTGTTTCAAAGTTACCTGTAAATTCGATCACGCAGTTGTCTTTTTGCTTAATGAGTCGAGCTAAGTTGTGTTTGGTTGTGGGTTCAGCAGAGATATTTTTATGTTGTTCGATGACAATAGGGGCGTTAGGGCTTGTAGGTATCGTTGAGCAAGCGGTGATTACGGCGGTTGTAAAAAGTGTAGAGATGATAATTTTTGAATTCATTAGAATACTGTCTGATTGTCAAAATGATACTTTTTAGTATAGATAAGCCGTATTTAAAAGCCTATGAAAATTAGGCTCTTAAATGTATGGTTTTTATTATTGAGATGTATTAGATAATTTAGGAGTTGCTTTTTGGACTTCAACTTTTTTTGCTTCAGGTGTAAATAAGAATGAAACTGATCCAATAATTATTAAGCATGCTATTAATACAACAGCAAATTTAAGTCTAAATAGCTTTAAATCTCTGACATAAATCAATTTCAAATGTTCAAAAGCTAGCTCTTTGACAAATGGAAAATTGGCATTATCTAATTCATCTGAATAATTTTGTACTGTCTGATTGGCTCGAATATCTGTACGGAAGAAACCATTGATTAAATTAAATTTAAAAGTCCCCCCACCATAGTAATGACCTTTCTGAGCATAGCCATCATTAATATGTTTACTTGGATTATCAATTGCCGAAAGTGCTGCTAATAGGATTAAAACAGCAATTAGCCAAATCGCAAAGATCAGCCAGGCTAATCCTTGTTGCCACCATAGACCATTTGAGTTTAAAAATTCATAAATTGTTCTGATCTGTGGGAAAGGGACAATACAACCTGCTAATAAAGCACCAATCTTAAAATCGATTGCTCGTATATTTTGCTGGGTATCTTGTATAGCAGAATGTAGGAATTCAAGTCTATCCATTTTCTTCTACCCAATTATTCATTGTGATATTCACATAATTTCCTTGATAACAATCAGGAAGATAACATTTTGATACTAAGGATTTATTATCATTATTTAAATTATCATAAAAAATATTAGAAATAAGTGTACGTGACCTTCCATCTTTATTTGCTTTTGAACATAAGTCAGCAGTCTCACTAACAAGCTTACCTATCCATGTCACTTCATTGATTCCACTTCCGCTGTAACCTGCTTTAATCATTAAAGTTTCACTATAATGCACACCTGTACCTGCTTTAATCGCAGTATATTTTTTCTTTCTAAGTTTTATATTTAATGTATCGATTAAAGAGTTTATTTTTGCAGAAATAGAAAACACATTATTAACATCAGTTTTAAGAGGTGTATTATAAATAGCCCAAACACAATCACCTTCAATATATAATTCTTTGACGGTATCTAAACTATTGAGAAGAGCTACTAATTCAGAGATATAACTTCTGTAAACTTTTGCTAAAACAGGTCTTGTATGATTATTTGCATAATCTTTAGAGCCTCGCATATCTACGAAAATAGCAGATCCATATACGTAATACCCATTAGTAAAAGTTAAATTATCTCGACTAGGGATCTCTTTTTTATCTTCGTAATTATTATCTGAAGAATCTAAAATTTCATCTATGCGATCACGACTCTTTTGGAAATCATAAGTTTTGTAATTTGCTTGCATTATTTTTCATCAATAAAAAACCCCACTACTTTATAGCGGGGTTTTCATTTTATTTCAAATATTTAACTTAGTGTTGTAACACCGAAATATCCGCAACACTTGTAAACAAATCACGCAACTGCGCAAGAATACGTAAACGATTGGCTTTCAAATCTGCATCTTCCGCCATGACCATTACACCTTCAAAGAAAGCATCAATTGGTGCACGTAAGGCTGCAAGTTTAGACAACGCTTCTGTATAGTCTTTCGTAGCTAAAAGCGGTTGAACCACAGGAAGTACGTTTTGAATCTCGGTATAAAGTGCTTTTTCAGCATCTTCAACCAATTTAGATTCAACAATTTCACCTGTCGGTGCAGCTTCTTTCGCCAAGATATTTGCAACACGCTTATTGGCAGCAGCAAGTGCAGCAGCTTCAGGCAAGTTACGGAAATGATTCACCGCAGTGACACGCTTATCAAAATCTAAAGGAGATTTTGGAGAAAGTGCTTGAACGGCTTGAATTACATCAACAGCAACGCCTTGGTCTTCATACTTGGCACGGTAACGACCTTCAAGGAAGTTCACAGCATCTGCTAAAGTTTTCGCATGGTCAGTAATGACATCACCATAGGCATTCAGTGCAAGCTTGATTAAATCTTCAATTGAAACATCAAGATTATTTTCAGTCACTAGACGTAAAATACCAATTGCAGAACGACGTAAAGCAAACGGGTCTTTCGAACCTGTAGGCGCTTGACCAATACCGAAAATACCTGTGAGCGTGTCTAAACGATCTGCAAGGGCAATGGTTGTACCTGTTTTCGTTTTTGGTAGAACATCACCAGCAAACTTAGGTAAATATTGCTCGCCTAAAGCTTCTGCAACTTCGTTATTTTCACCTTCAATACGTGCGTAATAAGTACCCGCAATGCCTTGAAGTTCTGGGAATTCACCCACCAATTCAGAGGTTAAGTCACATTTTGCAAGTAGCGCTGCTTTTTCAGCATCAGCAGGAGTTGCACCTGTAATTGCAGATAATGCGACAGCCAATTTGGCAATACGTTCAGACTTGTTCCAAAGCGTACCCAATTGTGCTTGGAATACCATGTTCGCAAGTTTTTCTTTACGAGATGCAAGCGGTTGCTTTTGATCTTGTAAGAAGAAGAATTCTGCATCAGACAAACGAGGACGTACAACTTTCTCATTTCCTTCAATAATTTGAGCAGGATCTTTAGACTCAATATTAGAAACGGTAATGAAGTAAGGTTGTAATTTATTCTCTGCATTCACCAGACAGAAATATTTTTGGTTGTCTTGCATCGTGGTAATTAAAGCTTCTTGCGGTACGGCAAGGAAACGCTCTTCAAAACTTGCACGAAGCGCAACAGGCCATTCAACCAATGCCGTCACTTCATCACGAAGATCGCTTGGTACAATCGCAATAGCATTTACTTCATCTGCAAGTGCTTTTACTTGACCATCAATAATAGATTGACGTTCTTCAAAGTTTGCAATCACATACGCTGCTTTTAACTTCGCTAGGTATTCATCTGCATGCGTTAAAGTAATGGCTTCAGGTGCATGGAAACGATGACCAAAAGTCACATTGCCTGCTTTATGATCCTGAATGGTTGCATCAACAACATCATTGTCTTTTAACAATACAACCCATTTTACTGGGCGTACGAATTCAGTACGGCTAGCCGCTGAACGCATACGTTTTGCAATTGGCAGATTGTCTAAAGCAGTTTGTAAAATTTGTGGAAGTAATACGTCAAGGCTTTGACCTTTCACATCTTTCAAGTAGCACACTTTTTCAACTTTACCTGCTTGGAAAGTCGTTACTTGGTCTGCTGTGATGCCTTGACCGCGCATAAAGCCTTCAAGTGCTTTAGTTGGGTTTCCTTCTGCATCAAAAGCGGCTTGTTTTGCAGGGCCATCAAAACGTTTTTGCGTATCTGCTTGAGCAGCATCGACATTGACAATTTTTAAAGCCAAACGACGTGGTGCTGCATAAGCTTCGATAGAATCAAAAGCCAAGCCTGCTTCTTTTAAACCTTTAACTGTTTCTGCTTGTAGAGCATCACGTAAGGTTTTTAAGTTTTTTGGTGGTAATTCTTCACAGCCCAATTCGAACAAAACGGTATGTTTAGACATTATTTGCTCTCCTTGTTGGCTTCTTTCGCTTCTGCTTCAACTTGTGCTTTTAACTGCGCTAAGACTTCATCACGTAAAGCAGGTTCTGCCATAGGGAAGCCAAGCTTCGCACGTGCAGCGACATAACTTTGTGCAATTGAACGTGCCAAAGTACGTACACGTAAAATATAACGCTGACGTTCTGTCACTGAAATTGCGCCACGTGCGTCTAACAAGTTAAAGCAATGAGATGCTTTAATCACTTGCTCATATGCAGGAAGTGGTAGTTCAGCTTCAATTAAACGTGTTGCTTCAGCTTCATAGAAATCGAACAATTCAAACATTTTTTCAACGTTTGCATATTCAAAGTTATAAGTTGATTGTTCAACTTCATTTTGATGGAACACGTCACCATAAGTCACAGTACCGAATTGACCTTTTGTCCAAACCAAGTCGTAAACGGAATCTACGCCTTGTAGGTACATTGCTAAACGTTCTAAACCGTAAGTGATTTCACCTGTAACTGGGTAGCACTCAATACCGCCAACTTGCTGGAAGTAGGTGAACTGAGTCACTTCCATACCGTTTAACCAAACTTCCCAACCTAAGCCCCATGCGCCTAATGTTGGAGATTCCCAGTTGTCTTCTACGAAACGAATATCGTGTACTAAGGTATCAATTCCAATGGCTTTTAACGAATCTAAATAAAGCTGTTGGATATTGTCTGGGTTTGGTTTAAGCACGACTTGGAATTGGTAATAGTGCTGTAAACGGTTTGGATTTTCGCCGTAACGTCCGTCTTTTGGACGGCGTGATGGCTGAACGTATGCCGCGTTCCATGTTTCAGGGCCAAGCGCGCGTAAGAATGTTGCAGTGTGGAATGTCCCAGCACCCATTTCCATATCGTAAGGTTGTAATATGACACAACCCTGTTCAGCCCAGTAATTTTGTAAGGCAAGAATTAAGCCTTGAAATGTATCAATATGCGATATGGCGCGACTCATGCAGCATCCATTATAAATATGAGAAAAATTGGTTCTCAGTATAAGGATTTTGGTGGGGAGTGGCAAAGGTTATAGATCAGGTTATGTTGTTTTTCATAGAGCAATTGCTTTCTTGTATTTTGAATATTTTCCAGAGTTCTAATGATTTGAATTTTGTGTAGTACTTATACCAAGCATAATTTGAATTGTGATTGGTATTAAGGAAATTTTTAATCATTAGCTTTATCTGTAATCTTGTTAATTAGTTGTGATTTTTTTTGAAAAAATATTTAAAAACATCCAGTAACAGTATCCTGTAAATACAGCAATGATATAGAAATACCAGTTGGAAAATAGTTCCCATAGTGGTTCTGGAAATGATCCAGTAAAAACTAAATAACCAATGATGGTGACTATCAGCCACATGAATAACGAACCAGTTACGATACTAAAAAAATTGAGCCAATGTCTAGCAGCAAGCCAAATTGAAATTGCATATGCAATGGGAATAACAATGATGCAATAGATAATGTAAATTATCCCAGTAATGCCCAAGACAGTCGCTAATGATTGAATGTCATAGTTCTTATTCATTGTTATAAATATCACTGCAAGTAGAATTTGAGTGATGAGTGGGCATGAAAATAAGGCTTGTAAAATTATTTTATTGTTATACTGCATTGAACAAAAATCATAATGGAATGAATGATGCAATCATCTTTGATTATTGGTCTATTTGCGAGTGTATTTTGCATTCAATCTGCTTGGGCGCACGAAGAAGAAAGCGATATTTATAGTCAATGCGTGGATAAGGTCATTCAGCAGCAAAAACTACCTGGAATAAATAATATGGTGGTTGATGCATGCAGTAATGAAGCGGTTAGCATTTATCAAAAACAAATTGTGAAGTTGCTCGACCGAATTAAACAGCAAAGTCAAACATTTGCTCAACCTGAGCGTTATCAAAAAATTATGAAATCGCAACAGCTGTGGAAGGCTTATGTCGATCAGGAATGTAGTAATGCAGGTGACTTTATTGGTTCGCCTATGTATGGGTTTTGTCCAATGGAAGAATATAGTTTAAGGGTTAAGCAATTATCACAATATGCAGATGATTAGTGTTTTTTCGTCAGCTTGATATGAAATTATGCTTAACTTTATTGATGTCGACTGTCGGTATCTATAAAGTATAAAATGAATATAGCTTAGTGGTAGGCTTCATTCATCATGTTGAATCTTTCTTTATTTTCTTGCATTGTGGAAAATAAAAGGGCTGATGAAATCAGTCCAATCATCGATACGTATAATTGCAACATCAAAACATTGAAAAAAGGATAGCTGTGTTTCACTCAAAGCTTGAATGGTTAAATATTTTAAAACCTAATTTTAAAGTCTTACCGTTAAAAGATCGGTTACTTTGTGGCATTGGTGCTTTATTGGGTTTGGCAATATCGTCATTAATCAGTTGGTATGTACTGGGTGATTTCAATGCGTGGTATATCGCACCTATGGGTGCGTCTTCGGTATTGCTTTTTGCAGTACCGGCCAGTCCTTTGGCACAGCCGTGGAATATGGTGGTGGGGAATACCATTGCAGGTGTTATTGGTGTGACTTGCGCTATGTTTATTTCCAACTCGACAGAAGCATTTAGTGTTGCTGTGGCATTGGCAATTTTCCTAATGATGACAACAGATTCGTTGCATCCACCCAGTGGAGCCGTGGCGATTACTGCGGTATTGGGTGGAGAGTCCATCCATCAATTGGGTTATTACTTTATTTTCTATCCAGTGCTGTTAAATTCAGTACTGCTTTTGGTCATTGCGATTATTTTTAACCGTCTATTAGGCAAGCAATACCCACAAGTTGCACAAATCAATACACGAACCAAAGACCCTACACCGACCCAAAAAGTCACCATCCAACCGCAAGATATTCAAGATGTTTTAGAAGAGCAAACTGAGCTTTTAGATATTAGTGAATATGACTTACAAAAAATTATTCTAGAAGCCCAAGCGAAAGCCAATGCACGTATTGTCAGTGAATTTCTGTGTCAGGATATTATGAGTAAAGATGTAATTAGTCTCTATGAACAAGATGATATTCACCAAGCTTTAGACAAGTTTAAACATATTAATTTAATGAGTTTACCCGTGGTCAATACTGAACATGAGTTGGTTGGAACTTTAGCGCTTTATGATGTTGTAGAATGGTTTAAACGTGCTGCTGATCCACGTGCTTCATGGGAGCATTTAGTCAAACAAATTATGGATCGCAAAGTGGTGACAGTACAGCCGACTCAACCGATTCAAGATCTTGTGCCATATTTTGTGGAGCGTTCTTTTAATTATATTCCTGTGGTAGAACAGCAAAAATTGGTGGGTATTATTAGCCGAGCAGATATGATTGCAGTTATGCAGCAACAACTGAATCATGTTGCACATTTATAATAATGAGAGGATTGAAGACCCTAAAAATAATGCAAAAAAAAAAGCTACGTCAGTTGGGGAACTGTCGTAGCTGAAAAAGGAAACTTACACAAAATAATTTACAGGCTCGACTAAAACTAAAAAGTGCCAAACATTTTCATTGTCAATTAATAGGTTTTCTCTTCATGTATAGTCTTTATAGTGTGCTGATAATTCATTGGTTCATCCAGTCTTAGCTTTTGTTTTGGAATAAGTAACCAAAGTGCCAAGTACACAATAAGACCAGGGAATGCGGCACTCATACATGAAATTGCGACGAAGAGAATGCGTAATAGTGTCACATTCCAACCAAAACGTTCAGCAATACCGCCCATAACACCGGCGATCATATTGTGTCGGCTCGAACGATATAAACCAGAATTGGCCATCAAAAACTCCTTAATCAAATTCAAAACTTTATTCTTTAATTGAGAATAACTACCTACACTTATTTATATGGTAACTGGAAAAAAAACTTCAAGTATCGGGTATTGTGATTTTGTAAGTACTCTGTAACTTTAAGACTTTTAATCTTCAATAAGATGATTGTTAGTTTGAATTATGAATTAAACATGCATTTATTTTATACTTTTGTAAAATTTGATCTAAGAAGATATCGTGAAACTATACAACCCAATATGATAGCGCTATTCACCATCACTCATTGATGTGTAATTACTCTGTATAATTTGGTTTTTAGCTTTATGTATTCTGTTCTCAGTAAAATAAATAGTTTGAGTCTGTTGTGTCTAAGTATTTGTTTACTTTTAACTGCTTGTGATTCATCAAAGCCAATCGATCAGCAAAGCAAAGTTGCTGATGCACAGCAAGCTCCAAGGGAAAATGCATCTCCGTCCGCATCAGAACCTACCAGTACTAACCAAGGAAAGAAACTGACTGAGGTTGCAGGGCAGGCTACATTACCTGCATCTATACATCCAACAGACGCAGCTCACACAGCTAAAGTTTCAGAGCAAGCGGAAAAGTTTGTCGGGCGATATTATGCCGAAATTAGTTGTGAAGACCGATTTGTGATGTGTGACCGTGGTAAAGCAGAATTTATTATCAACCTTCTCCCAGACGGAACGGCACATCGAACTATTGTTTATATGGGAAAAATGACGTATGAAAATAGTGAAATAAAATCCAATCGTTCCTACCAAAAAAATACGTGGCATTATGATGAGACAAATCATGAAATTATTGTCAATCGTATTGAAGGAGGACAATTTTTTTATCGGATTGATACTGATGGAAACTTAGTGATGGATTTAGAGCAGATCTCAAGTAAAGCCCAAAATAGTCTGACACCTGAAAAGGCTTATGTACTGACAAAATTTGATCATGAATAAATTTTTATTGATAGGATTGAGTTGATTCAAAATATCATTGATATAAGACGTTAAAATAGAAGAATAAATTTGGTGGGTTGTGTGGGGGTCGAACCCACGACCAATAGATTAAGAGTCTACTGCTCTACCAACTGAGCTAACAACCCTGAACATGTCTAAATTAAATCAAGCATGCGTAAAGATGTAGCAAATTTTCGAGAATGGCGAATCATCGATAAAATGATGGTCTGTCTTGGTCAGAGTTTTTGCTGCTTGCATTTCTATTATAGTACTGATGTAGTATAGAAAGAAGCATTAAGAAGAAATGGTGGGTCGTCCGCGATTCGAACGCGGGACCAACGGATTAAAAGTCCGCTGCTCTACCAGCTGAGCTAACGACCCTGAGCGAGGTGTAACGAAACTTTGTTTCGCGAATGTAGAAAAAACGAAATTTCTAAAACATTCAAACCTATGCAGGTTTTGTAAAACTAGATTTTACAAATTGATGGTGGGTCGTCCGCGATTCGAACGCGGGACCAACGGATTAAAAGTCCGCTGCTCTACCAGCTGAGCTAACGACCCATCAAGGATATCAAATTAAGTGGTGGGTCGTCCGCGATTCGAACGCGGGACCAACGGATTAAAAGTCCGCTGCTCTACCAGCTGAGCTAACGACCCACAAGTATATTCAGGCTTTCACTTGAATACGCAGTGTAAGAAATAGTTTTCTAAACACCACTTTGTTTGATGGAGCGTATTTTAACAAGATATTGATAGAGCGCAAGTAAAAATTAATAAACTTTGCAGCGTTCGGTTATAAATAACACAAAACAAGCCATTTCCATATGGAAATGGCTTGTTTTTAATCAGAAACGATACTTGTACGCTTCAATATTTGCATAAATTTCAGCATTTATATCGCAATAAGCCTGTTCATTCGGAAGTAAAACCAATAAACGATCAGAGGTTTTATTTGGATCGAAAGATTGCTCTTTCAATTTGTTTTTCTGATATTTAAATGTTCCAGTCGTTTCAACAGTTTCTTGTATGCGTAAGAAGACAGGAATTGCATAAGCAGGTAGGTGTTTTTTAAACTCAGCAACTAATTTTGCTAAATCGTCGGTGGTGAGTTCTTCGCCTTCATGTAATGTGATTGCTGCCATACCTGCACGACCGTTGGTATTTGGAATTTCCACACCATACACCACAGCCTCGGTAATTTTTGGATATTCACTGACAATATTCTCAACTTCCGTTGTGGATACATTTTCACCTTTCCAACGGAAAGTGTCACCTAAACGATCGACAAATTGAGCGTGTCGGAAACCAATATCACGGACTAAATCACCTGTAATAAAATATGAGTCATCTTTTTTGAAGACATTTTGCATAATGACTGATTTATTTTTTTCAGGGTCGGTATAACCATCGAAAGGTGAGCGACTGGTAATTTTACCAATTAACAAACCCACTTCTCCTTTTTTAACTTTACAACAGTTGCCTTTTCTATCGCGGATGGCTTCATTCTTTTCTTTGTCGAATTGAACGATTGCATACGGTGTTGGTGAAAAACCGACAGTATTGTCAAAATTGAAGATGTTGCTAAAGCCAACATTGCCTTCGCTTGAAGCATAAAGCTCTAAAATTTCCTCTATGCCAAAGCGTTGTTTGAATTTGCCCCAAATATTCGGGCGCATACCATTGCCAATCATTTTGGTTACACGATGTGCGCGATCTTGATCCGATGGCGGTGCATCAATCAAATAACGACATAGCTCACCGACATAGCCAATTGCAGAGGCATTGAACTTTCGAACATCACTCCAAAAGCAAGATGTAGAGAATTTACGACGAATTGCTAAAGCTGAACCGCCTGCAATCGCACCACACCAACACACTACCATGCCTGTGGCATGATAAAGTGGCAGGGTGCAATACATCACATCATTTTCATTCAGGTTTAAGATATGCCCATATGTTCCGTATGCAAGTGTCCAACGACTATTGGTAAAGATCACCGCTTTGGGTAAGCCCGTCGTTCCAGAGGTGTATATATAAAATAAACCATCTTTACCTTTTACAGTATGCGTTGTTGATGGATTAAATTTTGGAAATTGAACCGCTTGTTCTGCGATGTTGATATAGCTTTGCGGTGCCGTGCCATGTTCTTTTTGTGTTTCTTGGTCGGCAAACCAATGAAAGCGATCTGCAGCGATATTTAAATCTGCACGAACTTCATCGATGGCAGCACGGCATTCTTCACCGACTATAACTGCTACAGGTTTGACCAAATTTACGCTGTGAGTCAGTACCTTACCTGTTTGCGAAGTATTGACTAATGCAGTGGTTACTCCAATTTTTGCAAGTGCAATGACGGTAGCAATTAGTTCTGGGCGATTCTCGATGATAACGGTGATCACATCACCTTTTTTTATGCCTTTTGACAGGTAGAAATGAGCAATTTGGTTTGCCCAATTATTCAATTCTTTATAAGAATAGTGTTGATCTTCAAATAATAGTGCATCGCCATGTGGATTCTGTTTGACAGCACGTTCAAAAGCTAAGCCCAAACCAGAAGGTGTATTGGGTGTTCTGATATATGCTTGTCTAAGGCCAGTTAGTATGTTTGGAAGTTTGTTGATTAGCTTTGGTAAGCGTTCTGCTACATCAGCAAATCCGATGAGATCGGTCTGTGTTGTTTGGCTCATATCAATCCTATTTATTTTTCGTAATCCGATACAATTTTTAGAGTGGCATTCATTAGTATCTTTATTTCATATTTTGAGATTATACAAAATATAAAATATAAATATCCAAATTTACAGATGTCTTTTTAATGGTTTTGGTCTAGTGCAATCAACCTAATCTGACAAATGTCTTTAAAATCCATTCGAAAATAACAAAAAAACCTAGTCATCGGAATGGCTAGGTTTTCTTTTACGGCTGCATTTTATGTAAATTGAAGAAAATTACTCAGCAACAGGTGGTGTTGCTTTCTTCGGAGGGCGACCGCGTGGGCGACGAGGGCGTGCTGGTTTATCATCAGTCGATGTAAGTTCAGCAAGCTCACTGTCTGTATCAAGCGCGGTCGTTTCTGCGTCTAAAGCTAAAGGTTGTTGAGCTTTTTTCACTTTCACTTCAACTTCTTTAGATACAGCAGCAACTTCTTGCGCTACAACGACAGGTGCATCCTCTGCAACTTGAGCTTCAACAACAGTTTCTACTGTAGCAGGAGCTTCTGCTGGAGTCGCTGCAATAGCTACAGTTTCAACAACAGGCTGAGCGACCTCTTCAACGGGGCTATTTTGAGCTTCAGTTTTTACTTCTGCCTGAACTTGTTCAGGTTCAGCATGTTGAGCTTGCTTCGCTTGTTCTACGGCTTGTTTTGCGAGACGACGGCGTTCACGTGGGTCATTTGCAACACGTAGATCATTCACCGCTTTTGGTGGTGTTAGATCTAGAACTTGAGCAGGTTCTGCTTCAGGTTCTGCTTTGTTAATAACAACATCACGTGTGACTGGTTTTTTCTCTTCCACTTTGACAGCTGTATCAACAGTTAATGTTGCAGCATATTCTTCAGTGAATTTAAGTAATGCACGGTTGAATGTTGGAATTAAACCAAATTGTTCAATGAGAACAGCACAGTCATCGCCATACACTTCACGAATCAAACCACCCATCGTGTACTGGCCTAAAGTCGGTACTTGTGATGGCGTGATTTTTGGCGCTTCAGGTTTAGCCTGAGTTGCAGCACGTTGTTCACGACGCTTTTTGCGTGGATCATTGCTTGCGCGTTGTACTGGTTGCATAGTCTCAGCTTTTTGTTGAACTGGAGCTTCTTCAGCTTTAACTTCTCCAATTGGCTCTACTTGTGCAACAACTTTTTCCTCTACTACTGGTGAATGCTTTTTAGCTTTCACTGGTGTAGCTGCTTGTTGTGAGTTTAATGCCACAATTTCACTTTGTGCTTGATCAACATTTACAACCAGTGCAGTTGTAATTTGTTCATTTTTCGGTGCATCAATGACATCAACCTTCAGTTGGTTGCTTTGAGGAGCATGTTGAAGCTCTACAGGTGCATTCACTGGCGTTTGTTGTTCGTCATTAAACACGCTTTGATCGCGATGACGATTTGGGCGGTTTGGACGTTGCTGATTGTTGCGGTCACGACGTGGTACAGCTTGTTCAACATTATTTACTTCATGCTGCTGATCTTGCTGCGGACGTGGTTGCTTTTGTTGACGTCGCTCACGTTGCTCTTGACGCGGATCAGGGCGTTGCTCTTGACGCTGTTCATAGCGTTGCTCTTGACGTTGATCAGGACGTTGTTCCTGACGTTGTTCATAGCGTTGCTCTTGACGTTGATCAGAACGTTGTTCTTGACGCTGTTCATAGCGCTGCTCTTGACGAGACACTTGAACAACTTCTTCAATCAATTGATTTGGTTCATTTGATTGTTCACGTAGTTCTTTGTGCTTATTGCGATTTTTATTCTTGTTGTTATTGTTGCGTTGAGTTTTCTCTTCTCTCTCAACTGGCTTTTCGTGCTCACGCGGTTCTGGTTTTTGAACAGCTGAGTGAGATAGATAAGCATTGGTTTCAGCAATAACAGGTGCTTCAACGGCTTGCGGTGCTTGGCTCACTTGACCAAATTGACCACGGCTTACAGCGCCAGCATTGACCATTTGTTCAATTGAAGCCGCAGCATTATTTGCAGAGCGTGATTGATCTACAGTTGCAGCTTGTTTTTGTACAAACAAGTTTTCTAACCAAGCACATGGGCTTGTCGATGGTTGAGCAACTTGAGCTTGTACGGCTTGTTGTACTTTTTGTTGTTGGACAGCAGGCTGTGGCTTTCTGTTAGCTTGCTTATTGTTTTGAGTTTGAACAGGTGCAGCAGCGTGTTGAGTTTGATCTTCTTCTAAATGCCATTCAGAAGATGCATAACCCAATTCTTTTTCACTTAAACGTGTTGCTTCGGTACGTTCGTAGCTCGTTGGCGCAAAGCCTTCAGGGTTAAACGAAATTTCATAATGAGGTGTTTCTAAATGCGGATGAGGCAGTACGGTTACACGGACATTCGACGTTTGTTCTAAATAAACAAGGCTATGGCGTTTTTCATTCAATAAGAATGCTGCAATTTCTACAGGTACTTCTACTTGTACTTCACCTTGACGTTCACGAAGTGCAATCTCTTCAACTTTACGCATGATTGAAAGCGAAAGAGAACGTAAGTCACGAACCATACCTGTGCCATGACAGCGAGGGCATACATAACCCGTTGCTTCTTCTAACGATGGGCGTAAGCGTTGTCGGCTCATTTCCATTAAACCAAAACGTGACAATTGACCGAATTGAATTCGTGCACGGTCACTTTGCGTTGATTCACGAAGTTTCGCTTCAACCATACGCTGGTTGCGTTCTTTGGTCATATCGATGAAGTCGATAACAACCAAACCACCAATATCACGTAAACGGAGTTGGCGAGAAATTTCTTCAGCAGCTTCAAGGTTTGTACTGAGCGCTGTTTCTTCTACATCATGACCACGAGTCGATTTTGCAGAGTTGATATCAATAGAAACCAATGCTTCAGTTTGGTCAATAACAATCGAGCCGCCAGAAGGAAGTTTTACTTCACGTTCATAAGCAGTTTGAATTTGACTTTCGATGCCAAAATGAGCAAATAATGGTTCATTTAATGTATAGGTTTTTAACTTGTCTAATTGGTTCGGCATGACTGCTTTAACGAAGTTATAAGCTTCGTTATAGGCTTGCTCAGAATCAATCAAAATTTCTGCAACATCATCACGTAGATAGTCACGAATTGCACGTGTTACCACACCTGCTTCTTGGTGTACTAACATTGGTGATGGGCCAGTTTTTGCAGTCCCTTGGATTTGCGCCCAAAGGTCTAATAAATGCTGTAGATCAAGTTGTAATTCTTCTTGAGAACGACCAATACCTGCTGTACGAACGATCACGCTCATACCACGTGGAGTATTAAGCGACGACAACATTTCTTTCAGTTCTTCACGAACTGAACCTGAAATTTGACGGCTGATACCACCACCTTTTGGATTATTCGGCATAAGTACCAAATAACGACCTGCAAGTGAAATATAAGTAGAGAGAGCAGCACCTTTATTACCACGTTCTTCTTTTTCAACTTGAACAAGAAGTTCAGTACCTTCGGTGATGAGTTCACGAATATTTGAAGTCTGACGAGGGTCAGCTTTGTAATACGTATTGGCAATTTCGCGCATCGACAAGAAACCTTGACGACCTGCACCATATTCTACAAATACAGCTTCTAAAGAAGGCTCTACTCGAGTGACATGACCTTTATAGATATTGGCTTTCTTTTGCTCACGCGTACGATTTTCTAAGTCGAAATCGTAAAGACGGTGACCAGTTGTGAGTGCAACGCGAACTTCTTCGGCATGTGTTGCATTGATCAACATACGTTTCATGGGTGTAACACCTAATATAATAGTGATCCACACCAACAACTCGCTAACGGTTAAGTGAAGCGAACATCTAAAATTTTGGCTCAATATTTAAATCATGGAAACATCTCTTACGATTCAAACGATTTATCAACTTGCTTATGGCAGCGTTGAATGTTGATGCCTATATTGATGTTGCAATACTTTCTTTAATCTTTGCACAATTAAAGTCTTGAGTTTTTCACTGGCACTGAAAGTGGTGCATTGGATGACTGATTTGATTCGTCTTTCACTGTCATATTGCTCGAAGATTAACTCTACTCATAGGGAGAGTATCTTGATACGGAATTATCATCGTACCTTTACAAACTATGCAGTTCCAATGCCTCAAACACTTATGTCCTGAATAACACTCTAAAGCGACTTGTCTGGTGTGTATCAGTTTATGTTTAAAAACCAACATTTGGGTTGGCGACATATATTTTTAAACAAACTGATTCTGTACTTTATGTACAATTAAACGCAACAGTTTGTCTTTTTGCCGATATAATAAAAGCCTTCGGCGTCGGCATATTCTTTTGGGACCATTCCGAGTTTTAGATGAATGCTTTATTTAGCCTGCTATTTCAAAAAATTTTTGTTTGAAAAGTTTCTGGAATAACGGTCATAAAGTTCACTTACGGTGGTATCCGTGCGCTGACTATAGCAAACCTTGCATCATCTGCCTATGGGCTATACTGCTATTTTGTATGAAAAGTATAGTCTAAGTGATCAGTTTTTAATCAAATTTCGTTTTTTATTGGGTCATCGTAACTGTATGAATTCTACGCAAGATTGGCAAAGTGTCACCTGGTTTGAAGTTGACGAATATCAGGAAGCTCAACGCATTGATAATTTTTTATTTACGCGCTTAAAAGGTGTGCCGAAAAGTCGTATCTATCGCTTGATTCGCGAAGGGCAAGTACGTATCAATAAAAAGCGCGTTAAAGCTGAAACTAAACTTGCGATTGGCGATATGATCCGCGTTGCACCGATTCGATTTGAACCAAAAGATGAAACGGCTGCACCTGTTTCAGACAAAGTTGCACAAAGCTTGCTGACGCGTGTGGTTTATGAAGATGAAGGCTTGATGGTGGTGAATAAACCATCGGGTATTGCTGTGCATGGCGGTAGTGGTGTGGCATATGGATTGATTGAAGGTTTACGTGCTGCGACGGGTAAAAAATATTTAGAATTAATTCACCGTATTGACCGTGATACGTCAGGTCTGGTGATGATCAGTAAAAAACGCAGTACGCTGAAAACGCTGCAAGATTTATTGCGTGAACATAAAATTAAAAAGACTTATGCTGCGATTGTAAAAGGGCAAGTCAGCCTAGATAGACAGTTGATTGATGCGCCTTTGCATCGTTATGAACTGGCGAATGGTGAACGTCGTGTGTGTGTGTCAAAAGAAGGTAAAGAAAGTAAGACACAATGGAACGTTGCTGAGCGATTTATGCATGCAACATTAGTGTACGCATCACCTTTGTCAGGTCGTACCCATCAGATTCGTGTGCATGGTTTAAGTATTGGTCATCCTTTGATAGGTGATGATAAGTATGGGCATGAAACTGAATATAAAGGGCCAAAAGCACGTCGTTTGAGTCTACATGCGCTGCGTCTGGAGATTCCAGGCTATCCGACTATTGAAGCACCATTACCAGAAGATATGCAGAGTTTGGTGGCGCAGTTAAGAGCACAGAAGAAAGATTCATAATCCACCCTAGCCCTACTTTATAAGGAAGGGAATTTCATTTCCCTCTTGCGGAATGTTGTTCCTTATTCTTTTAAAAAAGAAGGGTTGTGGGAGGATTAGTAAATAAATCAACGATTGGAAAAATTCATGCAAAAACCTGTAGAACTGATTGTCTTTGATTGGGATGGCACTTTATTTGATTCTGTCGGTCAGATTGTTGCAAGTTTGCTATATGCAGCTGAGCAATTTGAACAGCCTTTAACTGCTGATGCTGCAAAAAGTATTATCGGTTTGGGTTTACCCGAAGTTGCACAGGTTTTATTTCCGAATGTGCCTGAACTGCATACTGAAATTTTAAAATGTTATGGCGATCATTATGTTGCACATTCAGCAGGAGATAAGTGGTTCGAAGGTATTTCGGACATGCTGTATGAATTAAAAAATCAGAATATAAAATTGGCTGTAGCGACAGGGAAAAGCCGTCGAGGGTTGGATCGTGTATTGAGTCAGACCAATAGCCATGATTTATTTGAAATTACTCGTGCAGCGAGTGAGACTAAGTCTAAACCTGACCCGCTAATGCTTGCTGAAATATTGCAGCATACGGGGTTAAAGCCTGAGCAGACGATTATGGTTGGTGATACCTCTTATGACTTGGAAATGGCGCAAAATATTGCTATGCCGCGTGTCGGTGTCAGTTATGGCGTGCATACAGCTGCGGTGTTACAGCAATTTAATCCACTAACCATTGCCAATGATGTTGCTGCTTTACATCGGTTTTTAAATGTACAGGTGAAATTAAAACAAGCCGTTTGATTGATATAGAACACAGGGGGCGTTTTATTCCACCACTTATTTAAGCCATAATAAAATTCGCTGCTACATTAATACAGATCGCCAAAATCGTCGTGTTAAATCCATACGCCAAAAGGATATGGAGAATATTTAAAACGCGCATCGAACGAGATGTAATAGAGACATCCGCAGTTTGCGCAGATGTACCACAAATATAACTAAAATATAAAAAATCTGGATAAGTCGGTTCTGGTGTTTTGGGGAAATCTAAGCCGCCATCTTTTTTATTTGCAATTGCCAAGTAAAAGTCATGTGCGTAGTGAATCGCGAAGACAGTATGCATAAACAACCATGCAAAAATGATCGTACAAATCGCTAAAGCTAAGTGTCCAGATTTAATGGTAGAAACATGGGGAAGATGGCTGAGTTCAATAATTATGGCAATAAAACACATAATCAGTGCCATCACAACGAGTAATAAAATAAACCATTTACTTGCATCTTGTTGCTGGGCTCGTTTTAAAATATGTGCCCGATTGGTATACCAAAGGGCTTTCATTGTCAGTATCAAATAAACAAAAACAGATATATTCCAACTGATTAGAAGTTGTGTCGACCAACTCCAATGAAGGGTAAAATTAATGATCAGATACAAAATAGCAGTCAATAAAAAAGTAATAAAAAAGTAAGGATGGGATTGGATACCAAATTTAATTTTATGAAATGTACGTATCACCATATTTGACTCAGCTTAAAAAACAGTTGTTATGTTTATTGATCATTATTTTAAAGGAATATGTCCAATATGATTAGATTTATGTTGTATGAAAATTATTTGAATAAAAGCATCATTTTACAATGGTGATATTGTATAAAAATAAAACAATCCTAGGAATTAGGGCTCTCAATACTGAAAGACTTATTCAATTATTTTTATGCTTATAAAGTGTGAATAAGTTAGTTATTTCTATTTTAAATTAATCATAGTGCGGCAATACAAATCTAGTGATCTGAACGGGTGATGTCTAAGTAAAATACTTGAGTGAGAAGTTCGATAAATTTATGTACAGCGGCTGAAGTACTATTTTTTCTGTAACTCACATACAAATCCAAATAGGGCAGCTCGACATCTAAAGGTCGAATTAAAGTGTTGTTCATGGTGAGTGGTGCAATATAACCTGGCAGAATTGTACAGCCTAAACCCATACCAATAGAGTTAATGTTAAATAAGATGTTATCTGCTTTTTGCACAATATTGAATGCAATGCCTTGTGCTTTAGCAAAATCTAAAATGACATTGTGTAAGATTCCAGATTGTTCTTCTGCAGGAATAATGAAGTCAATTCCGTTTAAGGCTTTGATTGGAATTTGGTCATATTTAGCGAGAGGATGATCTTTTGGAAGGATAAAAATGAGTGGCTCACGTAGTACAAATTTGCTTTCAATTTCGTCATTGCTGAAATTATTACGCGTAAAAGTAATATCTAGCTCGCCTTTTTTGATTAAACGCATTTGCTCAAGGTTATTTAAGCTGAGTAGTTCAATTTTTAATTCAGCATTTTGCACCCGTAAATTGGGCAAAACATAAGGGAACACCTTCATTTCTGCTACAGGAACAAAACCAATGCGTAACAGTTGTTGCTTGGCTTTAGAAACCTGACGTGCCATTGCGATTGCTTTATCTGCTTGGGCAAGGGTTAGACGTGCTTGTTCAAGAAAAACAGCACCTTCCTCCGTCAATTCAACCTTACGTTTAGTTCGATTGAGTAGTCTAACGCCGACATCTTCTTCCAAATCCTTAATTTGTTGACTTAGTGAGGGTTGCGCTGTGTAAAGCTTCAGTGCTGCTTTACTGAAGTTGAGTTCCTCAGCAACAGTAATGAAGTATCTCAGGTGTCGTAATTCCATATAATTCGTCCGAAGAGTAATCCAAAAAATGTATTACTGTAATGTGGTTAGAGTATAATCTATAAACAACTCGGACATAAATATGATTGTGCTATTTAGAAAGTAAATGGAAAATTAAAAAGTATAATCAATATAATATAAAAATTTGTAAGGCTACTCATTCAAAAAATGTATTAATTAAAACAAAGCCAAAATTCCTCAAACCGCTTTGAACAGCGATGACTTTGACTCAGTTGAGTGATTTATTTGTATCCCATATTAGTCGTAGAAAAGCCTTCATGATTGGAGAAAATGGGTTGTGGTGAATTGATGCATTCATCGATGCAAAGAGTGGACGTATTTCGTTATCTGTCTATACAAATCTAGGTATTAAGATGGTTTTCGAAAAGTAGATAAATTGGTTATTCAAACCAAACTGGTTTTTAAGAAAACATTGAACATTAGTTATTATTTTTAAATGATTTATATGTGATTGAATCGTTAATGATCTATCGAATAACAAGGTTGTAATTTTTGCTGTAAGACTTGATTCTCTAAATTATAAATTTCATCATTTTTACGTTTTAAATGCAGAATTGGAAATGGACGGCCTTCGGCATCGAGTTCGGAGCGGGCAATTTGTTGAAAACCATGCTTTTGATAGAAACTGAGCGCTTGAGGGTTTCGTTGATTCACATCAACGGCATTCACTCCCAGTGAAAATGCATGTTGAATCAGTTTTGTGCCAAGACCTTGTCCAAAATATTGGGGATCTACAAATAACATTTCAATTTTTTCATAAGCCAAACCAGTAAATGCAATAATTTGCTGATTCAATTCGATATGAAACAATTGAACATGGCTGAAATAATCATGTTGGGTAATGAGAATTTTTATTTGATCAATTTGTTGAATATTTAAAAAGTGATGAGAGGCACGAACTGATTTTTCCCAAACCTCTAATATTTGTGCATGATGTTCAAAACTTGAGTTTTTAATACGCATTTGAACGGGATCCATAAACGCTACGCTCGAGTGTGAAAAGCAACAAAAAACAAAGAAAAATCATATATTATTTGGCTAATATGAATGAATATGGTTATAAAAATCAAATCTATGTATTTGATTGTAAAAATAGGACAATAAATGTCAGATTCTAACAAAAATGTCGTATATGCAGCACTTTTTGGTAATCTGGCGATCGCTTGTGCGAAATTTGTTGCCGCGTATATTACAAATAGTTCGGCAATGTTGAGTGAAGCTGTACATTCGGTTGTAGATACTTTAAATGAAATATTATTGTTATATGGTTTAAAAAAATCGCAGCAACCTGCCAATTATTTGCATCCTTTTGGCTATGGTCGTGAGTTGTATTTTTGGGCATTTATTGTCGCATTATTGGTTTTTGCTTTGGGTTCTGTGGTTTCAATTTATCAAGGGGTTCAACACATTCGGCATCCAGAGGAAATGGTGTCGCCATTAGTTAATTACGTTGTGCTCATTTTTGCAATTCTTTGTGAAGGGACATCTTGGTTTGTTGCATTGAAATCATTTAAGAAAACCAAAGGTAAAATGGGCTATTTCGAAGCTTTCCGACACAGTAAAGATCCGACGACATTTACGGTTTTATTTGAAGATTCTGCTGCGTTAATTGGCTTGTTCATTGCTTTAATGGGTATTTTTTTAGCGCATGAATTGAATGTGCCAGTTTTAGATGGTGTAGCTTCTGTTTTAATTGGTGTAGTTTTAGCCATTTCAGCTTTACTTTTAGCCAGAGAAACGAAAGGATTGTTATTGGGAGAAACTGCAGATCCTCAATTGCGTCAAAATGTTTTAAATGTCGCTCAAGAAGATTTTGCAGTGTATTCTGCAAATGGCGTTTTAACTGAACAAATAGGCGCACATCAGGTGATTGCTTCTTTGAGTTTAGAATTTAAAGATCATCTGACAACTGATGAAATTGAAGCATGTGTAAACCGAATTGAAGCCAAGATTAAAAGTATTCATCCTGAAATCGTGGCATTATTTGTTAAACCACAAACCAAGCAAATTTGGCTCGAAAGAATGAAAGGGCGTTTAGAGTAACCATGTCAAAGCAAGAGGAAATTGTTGGTATTGAAGATAAAACAATACAAAGCAATACAAAGCAATCTCAACAATTACATTATCGAATAGATACTGAAAATTGTATGTCGCACACGTGGCATAAGCCTTTTTTCAATGTCATTGGTTCTGAGCATCATAATGGTGAACGGTTTTTCAATGAAGTGCGAAAACCAGATGGGCGTAGTCGTTGGGATTTAGTGAAATGGCTAGGAACGCGGAAATCCTATACATGGAATGTTGATAAACAAAAAGAATCCGCAGAATTTTATGCGACTAAAAGAGCCTTACCGCAAGATAGACCGAATGCAGATGCCAGTGATTGGCAGGTTTGGTTTGTTAGTCATGCAACTGTATTGGTACAAATCGGTCCTTATAATTTTTTAACAGATCCAGTTTGGGCAGATCATGTCAGTCCGAAACATGGGCGAGGTCCTAAACGTGTCATTCCTGCGGGAATTGCTTTGGAACAATTGCCACAAATTCATGCTGTTTTGTTGAGTCATAACCATTATGACCATATGGACTTGGCTTCTTTAAGGTGGTTGCACAATAAATTTGCGATGCCTATTTATACAGGGTTAGGCAATTCACAATATTTATCTAAAGAATTCCATGTGATTGAAATGGATTGGTGGCAATCTGCATTATTTAAAGATTTAAAAATTGTTTATACCCCTGCACAGCATGGTTCTGGACGCGGTTTACGTGATCAGAACATTGCATTGTGGGGTGGTTTCTCTGTACTTTCACCGTATGGACATTTTTTCTTTGCAGGGGATACTGGTTATTCACCACATTTTAAAGAAATCCAAAAACGTTTAGGAACGCCACGAATAGCCTTATTGCCAATAGGGGCTTATGAACCTAGAGCATTGATGAAATATATGCATATGAATCCACAGGATGCTTTTCAGGCGCATTTAGATTTACAAGCCAAGCGTTCTTTGGCAATTCATTACCGTACTTTCCAATTGACGGATGAAGCGCGAGAACAGCCTGAGCATGATTTACAAAAAGCCATGAAGAATTCATCAAAAATGGTTAATCCATTTTACTGTATTCGTGAAGGTCGTAAATTGGTGGTGTAGAGGGTCTTATTGAGCCAGATAAAAAATTGAGAGCGCTAAAAATGATAAAAATCTTATCCAGTACTTTGTTCTTTTGTTTGGTAATGACTTCAGCCGCTGCAAAATCTATAGAAGTAACTCAAGCGGCTAAGAATGATTGTGTTTCAGACGAGCCATGTGCTGTTGTAGACCAATCTGCAGCAGTCGAAGATTTTGAACCTGAGGATTATACGAAAAGTATTAAGCCTTCAAATGAAAAATATGATTTGGAAATGGGGGATAAATGGGAGCTGATATACCAAAATTCAGATACTCAATTCTTTGAAAATGATCTGCGATTGGCCGATACTATTCAGCTTGCTCAAGCTTGGGTTAAAAGTGTAAATCAAAAAAGACAATACACGATTAATTATTATCAAGTATTGTGTAAGGATCGGACATTTACACGACTTGAGCAGTTTAAAAGTCAGGACGATAAAAACTATAAACTGGTTAAAAAGGTAGAGCATTATCGTCAGACACAACCCTTTAGTCAGGCAGGTGAAATACTTCCAGTTTTGGAAAAGCTGTGTCAAGATTAGGGGGTATTTACCCAAACTAAAAAATAGTGTTGATTCCTGATTGAAAAATCAAGGGAGATGAATAATGAAAATAATCCAAACTTTATTGATGTTACTGGCATTATCTAGTACAGCTTTTGCTGAGACTCAAAATATACAAATTAATCAGAATAATTCTGAGTTGAAAACTGTATTGAATCAAGATGACGTTGCTTTATTACGTAAAGATATTGAATTATATCGAAATAATCAAAAGTTGCTCACGCATACAATTTATTCAACCAGTGGTGACTGTAGTATTAGCCAAATTGAATTGGGCGATTATGAGGTCAAAGATAACAATATTATTTTTTATAGTTATTGGGCCTCAGGTGATCGGCAGGGGCTCTGGACTTATCCTTATGGTGTGCGCAAACAAACCTATACTGTAGATGCAAAGGGTAAGGTGAAATTAGTCAGTGCCGTACTGTATGTTGAAGATATTTTGGGTGATCCACTTAGCACAAACCCAGATGAGGAATACCTTCAATTTTTGCATACCGCTCCCAAAACCAAACAACAACAGCGTGCACTGAATGAATATATTCAAACCATGCAAAGTGATTATAAAGGTCGTTTTGTGCATGGACAGGAACGGGCGCGCTTAATTCAAGATGTGAAAAGCAAACTCGCCAAGCAAATTGCCATTGAAACCAAAGGATGGAAAGAGCAGTTTGGTACAAATGTGCGAATGTAAGTTTATTCGGCTTTTTGAGTATTGAGAAGTTGAATTGCGACAATAGACAGTGCAGCCATTGCGGTATTCATGATGAAAGGATTAAAACCCTGCGCAAAATAGTGTGGATAAACGATCGCTACAACCAGTAAAAACAACAGCATCGCGATGATATTGAAATAATGCAGAAGCTTTGATTGTCTAAAAATAAGAAATAATCCACCAAATATTATTTCTCCAAATCCTGAGAGTTCAATAAGTCTAGGAATGGGCAACAATTGAATCCCTGTAAATTGCCAAAATTGCTGCTCTTCGACGACTTTATATATGATTTTAGGGATGAGTCCTTGATAAAACCATAATACAGCCAGTGAAATATGAATGGTCAATAGGGCATTTTGAAGTGCTTTAGAATTTTGCATCAATGCTATGTTCCAAGAAATGTTTTTTATTTTCAGATGAAAGCAGTAAACACTGCTCAGTTGTACCAAATAAACGATAGCGATTTAAAGCGATTCGGCGGTATAGAAAATCTCGGATAAATTTGGGTATCCCATAACCCATTTTTAAACACGAAAAGGGCAGTCCTAAGCTTTCAATCACTTTTAAAAAAGCAGTGGATTCACTATAGGCTTGCCCATTTTTGATCACCAACATGCTATCAAATTGCTCAGTGGGCATTTGGTAATGTCTTAAGATGTCTTGCCCTAAAGGTGATTGCACCGAAGTTAATTTAAATTGTGCCTGTGTATCATATTTGATTAAAAACTTTGCCCAGCCATTACATAACACACAGATTTCATCAAATAAAATGATGTCATGTTGTTGAATTATCGCTTCAATTTTCTGTTGCATGGCTTTACTCGCGATTGGGAGTTTCTTCAATATAGTGCATTTACACAAAATAAAAAACCGCCCGAAGGCGGTTTCTATTGAATGACTTTTATTGAGCTAGGCTTATTGAAAACCAGGATGACCTTTACCAGGATCGCTATCGCGTGCAGCTTGTGCATCTGCAACAGTTAAGCCCAAGGCTTTTGCCACGCCTTCGCCATACGCTGGGTCACATGCATAACAGTTACGGATATGACGATACTTAATAAAATCAAGTGCATCACCCATCGCCCCCGCCGTATTATCAAACAGTGCTTGTTTTTGCGTATCATTCATTAAATTGAATAAAGCGCGTGGTTGGCTGAAATAATCCGAATCATCTTGGCGGAAATCCCAATAATCTGCATCGCCACTGATTTTTAGTGGTGGTTCTTTAAACTGAGCTTGTTCCTGCCATTGGCTAAAACTATTCGGTTCGTAGTGTGGTAAACCGCCATAGTTTGCATCGACACGGCCTTGACCATCACGGTGATTAGAATGAACAGGGCAACGTGCAGCATTGACAGGAATTTGTTGATAATTCACACCCAAACGGTAGCGTTGAGCATCTGCATAGTTAAATAATCGCGCTTGCAACATACGGTCAGGTGAAACACTGATACCTGGAACTAAGTTACTTGGTGCAAAAGCCGATTGCTCTACATCAAGGAAGAAGTTTTCAGGATTTTTATTTAGCTCAAACTCACCCACATCAATCAGTGGATAATCTGCATGAGGCCAAACTTTGGTAAGGTCAAATGGATGATAAGGGACTTTTTCTGCATCTGTTTCAGGCATCACTTGAATTTGAAGCTTCCATTTTGGGAAGTTACCATTTTCAATCGAATCAAATAAATCACGTTGATTACTTTCACGATCTTTAGCAACAACTGCTTCCGCTTCAGCATCGGTTAAATTTTCAATGCCTTGTTGGGTGCGAAAATGGAATTTGACCCAAAAGCGTTCATTGTTTGCATTGATAAAGCTGTAAGTATGACTACCAAAACCATGCATATGGCGGAAGCTTTTTGGAATACCACGATCAGACATCACAATTGTCACCTGATGCAAAGCTTCAGGTAATAATGTCCAAAAATCCCAGTTGTTGGTTGCACTACGTAGATTGGTTTTAGGGTCGCGTTTTACGGCTTTATTTAAATCTGGAAATTTACGTGGATCACGCATGAAAAAGACGGGAGTGTTGTTTCCAACGAGATCCCAGTTACCTTCTTCGGTATAGAACTTGAGTGCAAAACCACGAATATCACGTTCTGCATCTGCTGCACCACGTTCACCAGCTACAGTAGTGAAGCGTGCAAACATTTCTGTTTGTTTGCCAATTTGTGAGAATATTTTAGCGCGTGTGTACTGAGTAATATCGTGAGTTACGGTAAATGTACCAAAAGCACCTGAACCTTTTGCATGCATTCTGCGCTCAGGAATAACCTCGCGTACAAAGTTGGCCAGTTTCTCGTTTAACCATAAATCTTGTGCCAGTAGAGGACCACGTGCGCCTGCCGTTAAACTATTTTGGTTGTCTACAACAGGTGCACCAAAAGCCGTTGTCAGGTGGGTTACAGGACATTTTTTTGAGTCTTGGCTCATTCTATTTCTCCATTTTTAATTAATCATGTATTCATTTTTGAATAGATGGAATAGATAAAGAATATTCGCTATTACATGACATTAACCGTAATTGAAAAACCAATATAGTGAACAATTGTTAAATCTAATTGATCTAAAAATAAATGATTTGTCATTTATTTTTAGAAACAACTTACTGGCCTATATCTGCTTTAAAAATATTGTTGATCAAGGAAGAGCAAGCAATGTTTTGAAGCGATAACTTTACTGTAGAGTGATTTTTTCTATTTGTGAAATTGATAAAAATACTATTATTGATTTGTTTTGGCGATAAATGAAATACAACTCTGCATACTGAAGGAAAAATATTCATTTAGCTTTTATTTACGACAACAGTGATGGTTTAAAATAAAAAAATAAATAGTTTGTATTTTTAATAAAATTGGCTTGGCAATATCCAACTTGTCTTTATCCATTTGAGAATATTTTGCTAAGCGAAAATTGATAGCATTCAATTTTAGAAAATCTATTTTTTTATACATATAACGTTGTTTATGATTTGAATCATATCTTCTTCCAAACCTTTCCAATCATTAAACTCAGGTTCGATCAACAATGTTTGCGAGACAAAACCATAGCAAATTCGTTGAACATTTAGACTCATGTGTTTGAGTTGTTCATCATCCTGAATAAAAGGTTTCAGCATGTTTTGCCACATCTCTACCATCATGGCATAACTTTTTTGATATGTTCCAATACTGGAAACCTGTCGTTCTAACAAGAAAGACTGAGCCCATAAAAATTGTTGTGCTTGTATTTGCTCAAGTTGAAAATGAATAATTTGCTGTAAATAGCTTTGAAAATCTGATTTTTGGGATAAGTCATACACGCTTTGTGCATAACTTTTTAAGACTTCTGCATTGCTTTTTACATGTTGGTGAATGGTTAAAGCAATCAAATCTTCCTTTTTAGAAAAATACTCATAGAACGTCCCTAAACCCACACCAGCAAGATCGGTAATTTCACGAATGGTAATTTTATTGGCAGGATGGTCATGTAAAAGCCGAACAAAACTTTCCATCAGCGCTTCTTGCGTGATACGTGCCCTTGACTGACGTGGTTTACGACGCACATTGATTGCAGGTAAAGCCATAAAAATAATCCGAACATCCTTGAAGGTATTTTCTTCTATACTGAATGCAATTGGTTAAAACAACAAGACAGGAATTCAGGATGAACACAGCAGAGAATTGGCAAACACATGAAATTAGCAATCAGTTTGACGAACTGCAAAATTATAATTTATTGACTACAGATCAAGTCTTAATAGAAATTTTGCAACGTTATGGCAGTCAGGATCAGCAATGCCTAACTGAATTCTCACAGATTGCGGGTTCTACTGAATATTATGAATATGCCGATTTGGCCAATCGACATACTCCTGAATTACATAGTTTTGATGCTCGTGGTCGCCGTAAAGATTTTCTAGAGTTTCATCCTGCATGGCATAAATGGATGCGGCTAAATCGACAATACGATACGCATGCATATCCATTTAATCATCCACAATCAAGTTCAAAGTGGGTCGATTGGGCCGCTCGATTTTTCCTGAGCGGACAAGTCGAGTGTGGCAATCTATGTCCTAACTCTATGACGCTAGGCAGTATTCCCTTAATTCAAAATGAACCTGAATTGTGGGAAAAAGTCGGTGAAAAGCTCTTATCGACTGAATACGATGAACGTGATATTCCGATTTCTCAGAAAAAGTCAATTTGGCTAGGTATGGGGATGACGGAAAAGCAGGGCGGGTCAGATGTGCGTGCCAATGAAACACGGGCTGTTCCTGTAGCTGAGTCAGGACGTGGGCAAGCATATTTACTGACAGGGCATAAATGGTTCTTTTCCGCGCCGATGTGTGATGCACATTTAGTCGTGGCAAAAACAGAACAAGATGGATTGGCTTGCTTTTTTGTACCACGTTGGCTGGAAGATGGGACAAAGAATCCAGTTCAAGTACAGCGACTCAAAGATAAAGTAGGTAATCGCAGTAATTCAAGCTCAGAAGTTGAATTTAAAAATGCTTGGGGCATTATGATCGGTGAAGCTGGGCGCGGGATTCCCACGATTATTGAAATGGCAAACTATACACGTTTGACCTGTTCAGTCGGTTCAAGTGCGATGTTACGGCAGGCTTTGGTACAATGTATTGCCTATACCCGTCAGCGTAAGGCCTTTGGTAAACATTTGGCGGAACAACCGTTGATGCAAGCGGTATTGGCGGATTTAGCTTTGGAAACAGAAGCAGCTATGCAATTGAGTTTTCATCTTGCGCATTGCTATGAGAGTGATGATGAATTATCACTGGCATGGAGACGAATCATGACACCGGCAGCAAAGTTTTGGGTGTGTAAGCGTGCTGTGGAGCTGACGGGTGAGATGATGGAAGTCTTTGGTGGCAATGGTTATGTCGATACAGGAATCATGGCACGTATTTTTAAAGAAGCCCCTGTAAACACCATTTGGGAAGGCTCTGGTAATGTAATGTGTTTGGATGTATTACGTGCAATCCAACGTGACCGTGAATCAATTGAAGTCTTATTTAAATCATTTGCACAGGTTGCATCTCAAGACTCAATTTTACAAGATGAATTACAAGCTTTATTTAAATTATTTAGTGGCTTACAAGCAGATGGATTGCAATTTATGGCACGTAGTTTAGTCAGTCGCTTGGTCATCTTGGCACAGGCTATTTTGCTGAAACAATATGCACCAGATTTTGTTGCAGATGCTTTTATTACAACACGTTATAGTGCGTTTTATGGACGCGTGGTGGGTATGATCGATGCTAAAGCCGTAGATGTGGATAGATTACTGGAAAGGGCGTTGCCGAGTACTTTCTAACTTTCATCTTATAGGTGAGACTCTTCCTATTTTTCATAGGGAGTCTTATTTTAAAACAAACTCTCCAAAGCCCTTTTCTAGTAGAAATGGGCGCATTTTGCTATTAGCCAGAAAATAAAGCACTTTATTAGGCATTTTGATGATTTGATACAGAATTGACGGTAAAACTACAGCAAAATAGCTGAACAAATTATTGTAGCAATGCTATACGTTTAAATACTTGGAAATAAATAATTTAGATAGAACGGGATGAGAAGTAACTGAATTAAAAATAATGGGGTGTTAATCAATGAAAAGCTGGCAAATATCATTGCAGGTATTAAAAGATGGTAATCAACGCTTTATTCAGCAGAAAATGAATCATGTCTTACACCATAATTTACAGGACTTGGTCGAGGGGCAGCATCCATATGCTGTGGTTCTTTGTTGTTCAGACTCAAGAGTTTCTCCTGATATTATTTTTGATTGCAGTTTGGGCGATATTTTTATTATTCAGAATGCCGGCAATGTTTGCGATACATCTGTAATGGGTAGTATCCAATATGCGATTCAATTTTTAGAAACACCATTAGTGGTGATCCTTGGGCATTCAGATTGTGGTGCTGTGACAGCCGCGCATGGGCATCAGGTTATGAAGGGACCATTACAAAGTATTGTTTCTTTTATTGATGGACATATCGTAGAAGGAAATGTCATTGATTCTATAGAAAATCATACTCGGAAAACCGCGGGTATTATTCAAACAGCACTGGATCAACATCAGGACAAAATTATTCAGAATGTTAAAGTTCTAGCGGCTCTGTACCATTTGGATACAGGCGAAATTCAATGGGCAAATATAGAGACTGAATCATTTTAAAAATCATGGATATTCAAGATGGTTGAATATGTATAAAGTTTGAAATTCAGTCTGTTTTTTTATTTTATAGATGTGTTCTTGAAAAGAAAAATGCGCTTGTATTCTGTACAAAAAAGCGTAATATCAGCATTCCACTCAGTGGTGGAAATACAGTCTTAAAGGTGAGGAAAATGGCAAAGAAAAAAGCGGTGCCAGAAATGGTCATCAACAACTTTGTAGCGAAACATATGCATGAAGTGAACAAGAGCCAAGTGTTTACAGACCGTAAAAAAGATGCCAAACGTGGTTATAATAAACACAGAAAAGGTCGATATTCTGAAGATTATCGGCCTTTTTTAATGTCTGTAATATATTGCTGATTTAAACAATAACGATCTAAAAATTAAAAATAAGTTTGAAATAAGAATTAAATATTAACCATACGATTTGATTTCACCATATCGCCTAAACCATGGTGTTTAAAATAATATTCCATCCAGCTTTTTACCATCAGTGGATTACTCAGTGCCACGACTTCTTCTAATAGCTTTTGTGCATCTGTCATTGGCACATGGCAAATGGCTTTACGCACACGCAAAATATTGCTCGAACTCATTGATAATGTATTGAAACCCATTGCCATGAGCAAAATCGCAGAAAGTGGATCTCCCGCCATTTCTCCGCAAATACTAATCGGTTTGTCATACTTGTGACATTCTTGAACCAAGCGAGTTAATGCACGTAAAACTGAAGGGTGGAAGTGTGAATAAACACTTGCTACACGTGGATTATTACGGTCTACAGCCAATAAATATTGAATGAGGTCATTCGAACCGACCGAGAAGAAATCGACTAACTCTGCAAATTCACCAATTTGTAAAAGCACACTTGGTACTTCGACCATAATTCCAATTTTCGGTTTGGTGATTTTAACTTGTTCTTCTTCCTGCACAGCAAGCCAATCACGTTCGAGTAGGTAAAGTGCTTCTTCGACCTCACTGACATTGGTCACCATCGGCAATAAAATGTGCAGATTGTTCAAGCCAATACTGGCTTTGAGCATGGCACGAATCTGTGAAGAGAATATTTCAGGATGATCGAGTGTAAAACGAATACCACGCCATCCTAAAGCAGAATTTTCTTCTTCTATTTGGAAATAAGGTAAATCTTTGTCTGCACCAATGTCCAATGTCCGCATAATCACGGGTTTATTGGCAAAATGGCTGAGCTGTTGGCGATAAATCGCTCGCTGTTCTTCTTCACCTGGGAAGCGGTCACGTAACATGAATGGAATTTCTGAACGATAGAGTCCAACGCCTTTTGCACCACGTTGTACACCACGAACCACATCAATCATCAAGCCTGTATTGACGTAGAGTTTGACGGTAACACCATCCGGCGTAATCGAGTCTTTGGTTTCGTATTGCTTTAAATCTTTGGCAATTTGTTCTTCTTCTTTCTGAATCTCTTTATAGCGAGTACGTAGACGACGTGGTGGGTTAACAAAAACACGACCTTGGTACGCATCGACAATCATTTCGACATCATCAAGATTATTTACAGGCAGTTCAGTGACGCCAACAACAGTTGGAATACCCAATGCACGCGCCACAATCACCATATGTGAGTTGGCTGCACCCTCAGATGTGACAATGGCAGCAATTTTATCAACAGGGAGTTCGACCAATGCAGCGGTACTAATTTCCTCACCTATCAAAATACTTTCAGAGGTAATTTCTTTATGACTGGTGTCACCTTCTTGCAATGCAGCTAAAATGCGTCGTCCAAGATCTTTTAGGTCAGAAACACGTTCACGTAAATAATCATCTTCCATTTGGGCAAATAAAGCCACATGACGATCAATCACATGTTTAACTGCACCTTGAGCCCAACTACCATCACGGATAATTTCTTTAATTTCGGCAGGTAGGGCATTTTCATCGAGCATACGTAAAAACACGCTAAATAAAGCCCGTTCTTCCGCCATGAGCGAATCTTGCATTTTGTCGTCAAGAGACTGAATTTCTGAACGTACATCGATAATAGCGCGATCTAAAAGCGCAAGTTCTTCACTAATATCATCTGCATCGCGGTCAGGTACAGCCGATAAATCCGCAGGAGGGTAGAGAATGATGGCACGACCCAGTGCAATACCGCCTGCACCAGAAGAACCTTGGAAGGTTTTATAACTAGATGCATTACTGGGCTTACGGAAAACATCAATATTTCCCACAGCATGTGCATGGGCAATTACGCCTGAAAGTTGGGCGCACAAGGTCACTAGGAATGATTCGGCAGCTTCACTAAAATCTTGTGATTCTTTATTTTGAACCACCATGACGCCCATGACTTTACGGCGATACATCACAGGTACGCCAAGGAATGAGTTATAGACTTCTTCCCCTGTTTCTGGGAAATAAGCAAAGCGTTCATGTTTAAAGGCATTGTCTAAATTGACAATTTCTTCACGTTGACCGACTAGACCAACCAGACCCTCACCCAATTGCAATGAAACATTACCTACAGATTCAGGGTTCAGACCTTTGGTTGCCATTAAGACATAACGTTGATTACGTTCATCTAAAAGGTAAATAGAGCAAACATCCACATGCATTGCTTCAGAAACTTGGCTGACCATGATTTCTAAAGAATCATGCAAACTGACTGACGCATTGATCTCTTGTACAATACGCCTCAAAGTGTCCAGTTGCATGTTCGACATGAATGTATGCTCCCTAGTTTGTCATATGTTTTAAAGTATTTTGGATAGCATTACTTATAACAGCACTGTTTTGAAAAATCATTCATAATTTTGAAGAAATTTCAGATCATTGCCGAGGTAACTTCATGCATAGCTCCGTCATGGCTTTACGATATACATCGCGTTTAAAATTCACCACTTGTCCAAGCGGATACCAATAGCTGACCCATTGCCATTGATCAAATTCTGGCGGATCGGATAGGTTCAACTGAATATTTTTCGTCGAAGCTACAAGTTTTAATAAAAACCATTTCTGTTTTTGCCCAATACAAACTGGATCTGAGTCCGAACGAATGTATCGAAGCGGCAAACGATAATGCAACCAACCTTCTGTTTGTGCAATTATTTGGACGTGCTCTGGCAAGAGTCCAACTTCTTCACGTAGCTCTCTATACAGTGCTTGCTCAGGAGTTTCTCCAAACTGGATCCCCCCTTGAGGAAATTGCCATGCATTGTGACCAATGCGTTTTGCCCATAAGACTTGTCCAATATCATTTGCCAAAATGATCCCGACGTTGGGTCGGAAACCTTCTGAGTCAATCATTTGGCTACCTAAATTTTGTTAATTCCATTTGACTTTGTATATGGGGACATACACTCGTTTGTCCAACTCGACAAAGTCAAAGTAATAATGTTGTAAAATTGGTATGATCTTAACGAATTTCTATCGACAAGCGGAGATAGATTTACATTTTTTTTCTTAAATTTCAGTTTGAACGAGTATTTTCATGAAATTGGCGTTGTTTGACCTAGATCACACCTTATTAAATACCGACTCTGACCATTCTTGGGGCGAGTTTTTAGTCAATGAAGGCTTGGTCGATCCAGTCTATCACCGTGCTATGAATGACAAATTTTATGAAGACTATAAAGCAGGGCAGCTTGACCCGATTGCTTATAATGAATTTGTTTTCGATTTTTTAACCAAACATGACAATCAATATTTAACCGAATTACATCAACTATTCATGAAAAAAGTCATTCGTTCGCAAATGCGTCCGAAAGGTTTTGCAGCCATTCAAAAGCATAAAGATGCAGGGCATGAATTGGTTGGAATTACAGCGACCTCTGACTTTATTACCGGACCTATTTTTCGCGAGTTTGGCATTACAGAAATTATTGCCACCAATGCAGAAGTAAAAGACGGGAAATACACAGGTAAAGTAACGAATATTCCATGTTACCAACAAGGCAAATTGGCACGACTGGATCAGTGGCTTGAAGGACGTATTGTGACAGAGTCTTGGGCATATTCAGATTCGATTAATGATCGTTTCCTATTAGAATATGCCGATCATGCGATTGCCGTGAATCCTGACGATCGCTTAGAAGTATTGGCAAAAGAACAAGGTTGGACAATTGAAGATTGGTCAATCTAGTTTTCTCAATAAAACTAGATTGATGACAGCACATAAGTGCTGTTTTTTATTTTATCGTTGTTCCCATGCTGACTCCAACCGTAGGTCGAACATTCATAGAACTACAGGCAGAAAGAAACACACATGCCAAAAGAACCACAGCAATCATTTTCATGAGTAAACCCTGATATTAAATGTGAGTTTATTTTAGTGGGTAAAATGAATTAAAGCTGTAAACAAAATGAGTAGGTTCGGTAATATAATGAAAAAGGCATCCATTATCATGAATGCCTTTGCATATTTAGTACTCGTTTATTGTGGTTGCAAATTAGTCGTCGAGTAAATCCATTTGTTTTGCAATTTGATATAAATTATTTGAACGATTGCCTGAGCGACAAAACATGAGTACAGGCTTTGGAAGCTCATTGAAAAGATTAGCGAATTTTCTAACATCTACTTCAGAAATTTGTCCAGCAATAATAGGTTGATATACATAGTCTAAACCTGCTGCACGTGCAGATTCTTCAATTTGAGCGCTGGTCGGCTGGTCAGGGCCACCTTCCATATCTGGGCGGTTATTGATGACAGATTTAAAACCTTTTTCTGCCACTTGAGCAATTTGTTCAGGACTAATTTGACCAGCAAAACCGACAACTTCACTCATTGCGTCACTCCAAAATTATTAAAAATCGAATATGCTATCTATGATAGCATTAAGCTTAGAAATGAGCTTAAATGACATAAGATTTATAAAAGAAATATCTAAAAAATAACGCAATGGAGCGCGTATGTACGCATATACAGTTGAACCACTGTATGTCCCAATTGGACAAGAGGTCATTGCCGCTGATTTTTATCGACCTAAAAATATAAAAAAGCCACCCGTCATTATTATGGCACATGGCTTTGCTGCATTAAGACAATTTAGATTGATTCCATTTGCACAAAAATTTGCACAAGCAGGCTATGCCGTGGTGCTGTTCGATTATCGTTATTGGGGGGGGAGTACAGGTTTTCCGCGAGAATTGGTTTCATTAGATTTACAGTTGGAAGATTGGCGAACAGTAACCGCTTATATTTCAAATAAAAAAAGTATTAATAACCGTAAAATTGTACTGTGGGGAACTTCACTCAGTGGTGGCTATGTTTTGAATTTAGCCAACGAGTTGAAAAATATTCAAGCCATTATGGTTCAAATACCTTTTGTTGATGGTGCTGAAACGGCAAAGCTATTTCCATTACAACAATTACCCAAAGCGTTAAAAATATCTAGTCAAGATTATATGGGTGCAAAAGTAGGTATGGTACCTAAAACATTACCTGTGGTGCATCCTTTTGATCTCAGTTTTATTCCCGTGCGTGATAGCTACAATGGTTATATGTCGATGATCAATCCAGATTATTTTTGGAGTGGTGAAGTCCCAGCGCGAGTGTTCTTTAATTTGATTCGCTTTAGACCTATTCAGACGGTACGCAGTATTAATATTCCTGTGTTATTCATTGCTGCGAAAAAAGACAGTTTTATTCCCATTGAATCGAGTCGTGAAACAGCGACGAATATTGCACCTTTTGTACAATATTATGAGTGGGATATGGGGCATTTTGATATTTATCATGGCAAATGGTTGGAAAAAGCGATTTCGACCCAATTAGAGTTTTTACATCAACATATTGGAGTGAGCTAGATGATTATCGTATGTCCTTCTTGTGGCGCAAAAAACCGTGTGCCAGAGGAAAAATTGACGGCTCAACCGAGTTGTGGGCAATGCCATCAAACTTTAACGCCTTTAGCTCCGATTGAGTTGAATGAGCAAAATTTTAGTAATTTTGTCAGTAATAGTGATTTACCTATTTTTATTGATTTATGGGCTGAATGGTGTAATCCCTGCAAAATGATGGCACCACATTTTGCCGAAGTTGCAAAGGCCTATCCAAATGTCGTGTTTGCTAAAATTGATACAGAAGCCAACCCTCGTTTGAGCGGTGCTTTCAATATTCGCAGTATCCCAACGTTGGTTTTAATGAATAAAACCACGGAAGTTGCTAGAATAAGTGGTGCATTACGTGCTAACCAATTAAAAGAGTGGTTAGATCAACAATTAGTTACCCTGAATAAATAATTGGGGTTCGGAGTTCTTGTGTCAGATTCTCATGTAAAACCAGAAGGTACACTGTCTTTACAAACGATTGCTATGCCAGCAGATACAAACTGGAGTGGTGACGTTTTTGGTGGTTGGATTGTTTCACAAATGGATTTGGCAGGTGCGATTCATGCTGAGCGTTTCAGCAAAGGGCGTTGCGCAACGATTTCGATCAATCAGATGACTTTTTTAGTCCCTGTGAAAGTTGGGGATGTCATTAGTTGTTATACCAAAATTTTAAAAGTGGGCAATACGTCTATTCAAATGCAGATTGAAGTTTGGGATAGTCATGATAGTTCACGTGCTGCAAAGTGTGTAACGGCAGGAGTATTCACTTTTGTTGCTGTTGATGTTGCAGGAAATAAGCGTCAAATTCCAGAAGATGTTAAACAGAAGCATTTTGCTTCGCAAAGTGTTTAAATTTTGAGTCTGTGAAATAAATAAAAAATCCCAGTTTAAAGGCTGGGATTTTTTTGTCAGTTTATTTTTCTAAAACATAGTATTGCTATTCGCTGCGTTGGCAGGGACTTCTTGTTGTACATCCCAATGCTCAACAATTTTTCCATTTTCCACTCTAAAAATATCTACAACTGCTACACCACGGTCTTGTGCATTTTGCGTTGAATGAACATGCAAAAATACTAAATCACCTTCGGCAACTGCTCGTTTAATCACGCTTTTAGCATCAGGATTTTCTTTGAAATGTCCTGTGAAATAATTGACAAAGGGTGCTTTGCCATCTGGCACATGAGGGTTGTGTTGAGTATATTTTTCACCAATATATTGGTCTGCATAGGCTTTAACTTGATGCTTTAAAAATACACCTTCATAAAAATCGGTCACTATTTTTTTATTATTTTCAGCTTGTTGCGTTGCCGAAATGGCGTTTAAGGTTTGTTGATTGACAGCAGCAGCGACTTGGTGCGGATTTTGACTACATGCAGTCATGATCAGTGAAAGTAATAATGTGGAAGATAAAACTATTTTTTTCATGATGAGTGAGGCTCAAAGTAAATTCTTATGTGAATTTATTTTGAAGCGGAGTTGACCGAAAATATAGTGTGAGAACGTGCGAATTATGTAGAAAATCGTAATAATAAAACTTACCTAAAGGTAAGTTTTATTTACATTTATAAAATTTTAAGGGTACAATTTCTGTTATTTATTTTTTAGACGGTCTTTAGAAACCCAAGCCCAGAGCATTTGCCCTGTAACAGGTTCTTTGCCTGATTCATCCGTAATCACGACATTAACCAATGTTTCGCCTTTTTCAGTGCTTTGCATTGCTTTAATTTGCTCATCCGTTAATGTCGCAACTGCTCGCATATCACCTTTAGATGGGCGCTTATATTCGAGTTGCATACTTTTGATGAGTACAATTGAAGTATCAGGTACATTCATACCTGTCACAAAACCTGTCGCTGTTTCTGCAATGAGTGCCATTGCAACGGCATGCAATTGACCAATATGGTTCTGCATTGCACGATGGTTTTTGATTTCAACAATCACTTGTGAATGAGTGACTTCGACATATTTAATACTTGCTGAACCGACCATAGGAACGACTCGACCAAAAGCTTTACTCCATATCGTGCTGCGAACACCTTTTGGTAGTTTTGATGTTGCTTTAACGAGTTTTGCTAAACGATTGATCTGAGTCATATAAAATCCTATATGTTGTTCAATGAACCTTAGTCCTTGAAGTTGTTAAACTGCAATGGCACTCCAAATTGTTGTTCTTTTAGAAAAGCCATTGCCTGTTGTAAAGTATCGCGCTTTTTATCTGTTACGCGGATTTTGTCACCTTGGATAGAAGATTGCACTTTGATACCACTTTCTTTAATGGCTTTATTAATTTTTTTTGCAGTATCTGAGTCAAGACCATCTTTAAGCTTAATCACTTGAATCACATTTTTACCAGAAGCAGTCATTTTTTGTGGATCAAGTGCTTGAATATCTACTTTACGTTTAAAAAAGTGGTTTTCAAGCATGCTATATACTTGTTCACATTGGAAATCACTTTCAGCTGTGATTTTAATTTCTTTATTTTTCTCACTAAGTTCAATTGAAACGTCATGACCACGGAAGTCAAAGCGTGTTGCAATTTCCTTTTGAGTGTTCTGAACAGAGTGATTTACTTCAAAAATCTCTAATTCTGAAACAATATCGAAAGATGGCATGGTTTAGACCTTTACAAAGGGAAAGAATATCTGAGATGCTAGGGGTGTTTTCTTCATTTGCCAAGCGTTGTTTACATCAAAGGAGTGCACAATGATCCGTAAACAAGAAATTACTACATTTGAGTTCCCAGAAAATGCGATTATCTGGGATGTTCGTGATGCAAAAGCCTATGCCGAAGGTCATATAAAAGGTGCTGTTCATCAGCCTTTAGATGGTTTAAGTGCAGAGAGCTTGACTCAAGTGAGTTCGGATCAGTCCATTTACATATTATGTGGTGGCGGAAGTAAAGCGCCTCGTGCAGCTGATATGTTAGAAGAGTTAGATAGCTCACGTGATTATGTTGTATTGATGGGAGGTACACGCGCTGCGCGTGATGCTGGTCTATCCTTAGAGCAAGGTTCGTAAGGAAAAGCGCCGTAAGGCGCTTTTTTAATAAAAATAAAAAGTTAGAAAATAAAACATGTCTGAACAAAAGCTAGTTTATTCAAAAATCAAGGTGAAGTTTTAACACTTATACTTTTTCATCTGTGGTCAAAAAAAATTTACATCGTCAAATTCTATGCTGCTGAATATAAATGCATATTTATATAGTTTGATGTTTGCAATGTGATTTTTATCATCACACAAATTAGACCTAATCTAAAATTGCTTTATCTATAGGCGCTTGATAATAGGGCTTTTTGATTCTAACTTTCTTTTTACCACGTGTTGGGCGGAGTTTGTTCAAGAGATCTTGTGGAATGGGGCATGCCTCTTTTAAAACCAAAGCAGCTAAGATTTCACTACACAGTGGCGCAAAGAGAAAACCTTTAGAACCTAAGCCAGAAAAGGTATAGAGCTCTTGGTCATCATCTACTTGTCCAATCACAGGAAAGTAATCTAAAGTTTGTGAGCGAACCGAAGCTCGACCTTGCCATTCACTTGGATGTGCTAAAGATTCTGCATATTCAGGAAAGGCACTGTGGATAAGATCATAGTTATGAACATGGTCTTCCAACAAAACCTCGGAATCCTCACGTTCAGGATAAAATGATGCACCGATAATTAAACGCTGAGTATCCAATTGCATGCAATATCCCCCAAAACTATAGGCTTGTTGCTGGTCTAAGGTATGCCCCACATTTTCCAACCAACTGACTTGTCCACGAATCGGTCTTAAACGAGGAAAATATGAGAAAAAGTTTTTACTTGCACCTGCACAACATACAACAACGTGGTCAAAAGTCCCGATTTCTTCTTTAATATGATTCAAAATTTGAATCTGACTATTTTCAAGCTTCAAGCAATCTGAAATTTCTGCCTGTTGAAAATGAATTAATGGATGGTCAAGAACTTGATCACAAAGTTGTTGTGGGTAAATTGCACCTGCATGTTTGAGTTTTAAGTTGTCAAACTGTGTTGTCAGTTTAAGTTGTGCAGCTGTTTGATATTCAAATACTGTCTGAGAATATTGATGTGCTAAATCTAAAGATTCTTGAGGATCTTTTTGCACCAATTGATTGACGGAAATTGGGCGAAAGGCTTTAAATTTTTGATAATGATTCAGTGCAAACTGCCATGACAAAGTCATTAAATGTTCTGAACTTTGCTCGATTGGGCTTAGTTTTGGATTGAGTAATGCTAAAGGATTGCCAGAAGCGCCAGCCAATGGTGCTGATTGGTCGTAAATCATCACTTGATGCCCACGTTGAGCAAATACCCATGCACAATTTAAACCAGCGATACCTGCACCGATAATCGCAATTTGACGTTGTCTAAAAATAGCGGATGATTTTAACTCAGTATTTTTGAGTTGCTCAGGCGCATTCCACACAGCTTTAAGCATTTCATTTTTATGTCCAAAACCTCGTGGGCGTGAAATTGAAATACCATGTTGTGTTAAGCCTCTTTTAAGCACACCTGCAACACTAAATGATGAAAATGTTGTCCCAATATCTGACAAGCGAATAATATGATTTAAGACATTTTCAGACCAAATGTCTGGGTTACAAGCAGGTGAAAAGCCATCTAAGAACCAAGCATTAATTGGGTGGGTTTTAGGAATGCTGGGAAGAACATCTTGCGCATCGCCTAACCACAGATCAATAGAAAAGCGTTCTTCTGGAAAATTTAGACGCTGACAGCCTGCTATTGGCAACGGATATTGTGCAAGTAGTTGTTTTGCAATTGGATTAAGCTCTGTCCATACATCGAGTGAACGGGTTAAATCTTCTTTTGAAAGTGGAAATTTTTCTATAGTGATTACATGCAAATGACTCTGATTATTCGGGCGGATGTGTTGCCAAAGTTGCCATAGCGCCAGAATATTGAGTCCTGTACCAAAACCCGTTTCACCTACGCAGAAATATTCAAAATCGTTTAAATTTTCAAGTCGTGTTTTAAGGTCATTACCATTCAAAAAAACGTGTTGAGATTCGAGTAGCCCATTGTCCCTAGAAAAATAGACATCACCAAAGTGTTTGGAAATTGGAACTTCAATTCCATCAATACATTGCCAATCTAAATCGGCAGTTTGAATGGCTTTCGACAAGGTGGTTTACCTTTATGAATATCAATAGATATGAGAGAGAACGCAGTCAGTGGCTTACCACTGACGACGGCGTTTGGTATAGATATAACTTGCGATTAAAAAACCGAGCATGACACCAACAGCAATGGTTGCAGCGCCATATAAAAACATTTGCGCACTTTGTTCACTTTGTAACACTTGAACTTGTACACCCAAGTTATCATTTTTTAATTGTAATTCTTGGTTTTGCGTTAATGCATCTAAATTGGCCTTTTCGAGTTGTTGTAAGCGAGTCGCTTGGTCTTTGACCATCGCTTTCACTTTAGCATCTTGAGATGCTTTTTCTTTGGCAATTTGCTCAGCTGTTAATGGTTTGTTTTCTTGAGTCTGCGTTTGATTTTGAACACTACTATTCGCACTTGCACCAGCAGAGATGATACTGGGTTTCGGTGGCGTAATAGCTTGATTCGATGGAGAAGGCGGTGTTGCAGTCGTTGCTTGCGCAGTTGCAGCAGTTGTCTGGGTAGGTTCAGCCGATACTGTATGTGATAAAAGTAGTGACGAACCGAGTAAAGTGAAGCCAAGTAAGCTTTGGACTACAACACGCATCTTGTTATCCTTTTGGCAATGCTTTATTGAATGGTTTAACGTCAATCTGACCATAGATGCCTTCTTTTAAGAAAGGCTCATCTTGCAACCATTCATCCAATGCTTCACGACTTTCAAAGTCTAGAATCATGGTGCTGCCATAGAAGCCAGCCTGAGGATTCTCACGATCTTTAGGCATTGCACCTGCAAGAATCACGCGTCCTTCCGCATCTAATTTTTCTAAGCGTGCTAAATGTTGTGGACGTGTTGCAAGGCGTTTTTCAACCGTACTTTCATTGTCGGTACAGGTAATTAAAAATAAAGGCATTTCACTTCTCTAATCGGCTAAACACATTATTCATCTGTAGACTTAAAGTGTTTACGCAAAATAATAAACTGGATAATGATAAAGGAAAACATCACGATCATGTCACCAAAAGCTGTAAATTCGCCCCAATATTTTCCACCTGCAAATAAAAATGCGAAGAAAACATGTAAGCAAGACATCACAATGAACATTGCAGCCCAAGCATAGTTCAGATTCTTCCAACCTTTTTCAGTTAAGTTTAAAACAGGTCCGAATAATCTTTTAATTAAAGGCTTTTTATCTTTACCAAAATATGGAGAAAGTAGAAATGCACCTGCGAAAGCGAGATTTAGAATTGCAGCTTTAAGGCGAATGTAAAAATCATCACTCAGCATTAAGGTAATGCCACCAAAAATCACGGTCATAAATAGAACAAACCACTGTTGTTTATCTAAACGGAATTTCTGGAAGACAAATAACGCACCGTAAACAACCAGCATTGAAATGATCAATCCCGTGGTTGCAACCAGTATATTATTATTGTTAACGCCACCAGCCGATCCGATCAATTGTAATAATGGATGATCGGTATTCTTAGGATCGACCGTTTTATACAAATAAAAGAAAATTATGAGGGGCACAAAGTCTAAGAGTGCTTTCATGTTAAAGTATCTAGTCTGTTCAAGTGAATGGGATAGTATAAAAGATGCAAGGCGTAGATTTACATACTCATAGCAATATTTCTGATGGAACTATGACTCCAGAGTTACTGGTTCATGCTGCCATCGAGAAAGGCATTCGTACGCTTGCATTGACTGACCACGATAGCATGGATGGCTTAATGCAAGCTGAAGAAGTTGCAAAAAATCAACCAATTCAAATCATCTCAGGTGTGGAAATCTCAAGTCAGTGGTCTAGACCGACGACAAATAAAAGTTACGGTGTGCATATTGTGGCACTGAATATGCAAAATCCTGAACCATTACAAAGACTTTTGATTGAGCAAAAGAAAGTTAGAGCGCAACGTTCTAAACAAATTTGTGATTTACTCATTCCTTTGATCAATCAAGATATTTATGCAGATGTCTTGGCTAAAGTAGATGGTGAGCCAGATAGAGTTACCCGAACGCACATTGCTAAAACTTTGGTAGAGAAAGGAATTGTGCATCGTGCACAACAAGCTTTTGATAAATACATCAAAGAAGGCAAAAAAGCTTATGTCAAATTTGATGGCTTAGGTTTGCAAGAAACGATTCAAGTGATTCATGAAAGTCAGGGTTTCGCGGTGTTAGCACATCCGACACGCTATGATTTGTCTGCAACGAACATTCGTTATTTGGTTGAAATTTTTGCCCAATACGGCGGTGATGCGATAGAACTTCCACCTTCAATTGAAAGTGCTTCCACTCGCCAAATGGTCGATCGTATGATTGAACAATTTGGATTAAAAGTTTCTGTGGGAAGTGATTTTCATGGCGATAATATGCCTTGGATTAAATTGGGAAATATTCCCAGAGTGAAAGAAGGGCAAGTGGGGATTTGGGAAAGCTTTAAATAAGCGAATATTCTCAATACTTTACTCATTTATCTTTCTAGAAAAACATTTCTTATCTTATAAAGGATAAGGAATGCTTTCTTATTTAGAGAATGAATTTAGAGAGCGAGAACTCATTCAAAGTGTTAGAACTAAAGTAAGTTATGATCCTGCGCCTGAATGGGTGGTGGGGTCGGTTTTCCTAAAGTTCCTAATAATTCAATTTCAATCATTCGTACCATAGAGTCTAAGGGTAAATCATTGCTTTGTGTGCCAAAAGGTTCTTCAATTTCTGTGCTTAAAGCGTCGAGCCCTAAAAAGGTGTAAGCTAAAATACCCACCAATAAGGGTGTTGCCAATCCAAGTAATGAGCCTAAGCTGAACGGCAACATAAAACAGAAAAAATACACAGTACGATTGAGTAAAACAGAATAGGCAAAGGGTAATGGTGTGGTCGCAATCCGATCACAGCCTGTTTGAACCAAGCTTAATTCATTCACATGCTCATTCAGTTGCACATAAATAATATCGGAAATTTCACCTTCTTTTAGCGCTTGCATGAGTTCCCATTGAATCAAACTGAGCGTGTATTGAGGTGCATTGGCTTGTTGGTAAAGTTGTGTTAAAGCTTGTTGGCTTAAGCCACTGGTTTGTAAAAGTGCATCTGGATTGGCTGTTTGATGGCGCAGTCGATCTCTTAATAAGTTTGCAAATACAATGACATGTTGAATAATTCGTTCACGACGACCTTGTGGGAATAGGCGGCAGTCACGGTCAAAGTGACGAGCATTGGCAATCAGCATTCCCCACAATTTACGTGCTTCCCACCAACGGTCATAACAGGCTGTATTCTTAAAACCTAAAAAAATTGAAAGTACGACACCAATTAAGGTGAATCCCACCAAAGGAAGTTCAGGAAAGCGATATAAATCAATGTATTCTATTCCACCGACAATGGCAGAGATCAGCATTACAAAGCCAAGCGGCGGCAATACTTTGGGAAGAATCGTACCACGCCAAGAAAAAAGTAATTTAAGGGTATCGTTTTGATCGCGGACAATCATGTTCTTAGGTCTTTAATTTTATAACAATCTTCACCGCTTCAACGGTTGTTGTCAACAGCTTGGAGTGGGAATGTCTTGGATTTAATCAATCCGTGTTCGGCAAAAGAATAGCTTTGATCGGCTGCAATAATAATGTGATCTAATAATTTAATTTCCATTAATTGACAAGCTCTAAAGATGTCTTGCGTTAAATCGTAATCTTCACGTGAAGGTTTAGCAAAACCTTTGGGGTGATTGTGAGTGATAATGATGTAAGTCGCTTGTTTTTGAATAGCATATCGGAGCAATTGGTTTATCGAAATATTGCAATAATTGATTGAACCATAAAATAATTTTTTAAAACTGAGTTTACGTAATTGACCATCTAAACAAAGTACAGCAAAGACTTCTTGAGATTCTCCGATCAGTTCATAACGTAAATAATCACGAATCAGGTCTGAACGACTTAAATCTAGCCCTTGATTTAGTTGGTGTTTTAAGTAACGTCGCCCTAATTCCTTCACTGCCATGAGTTGAGAGTATTTGGTATCGCCAATGCCATGAAATTGGCGCAAATCTTCCAGTGAAGCATCGAAAACAGTGTTTAAATTACCAAAGTGTAGAATCAATAGCCGTGCTAATTCTACAGCAGAGTGTTGTTTTGAGCCTGAACGTAGAAAAATTGCAAGTAGCTCTGCATCAGATAGACTGTGCGCGCCTTGTTGTAATAATCGTTCTCTAGGGCGTTCTTGTTCGGGCCATTGTTTAATAGGCGTTGATTTGATTAAGTTATTCATTATTTTTTTCACATTTTAATTTATTTTACTTGTCATTTTTCTCTCCTGAACTGCTTGGGAGATGCACTATTTAATGCTATTGTGAGCGCCACTGCAACAGAAAGGTGGCTTAGTCTTGAGTTTCGATCTCAGTGTGTTTTCTAATAAAAATATTATTCTCGCTGTTACTGGGGGAATTGCTGCTTATAAAAGTGCGATTCTCGTCCGTCGTCTGAAAGATTATGGCTTTAATGTCCGAGTCGTGATGACCAAAGGTGCGCAAGCTTTTATTACGCCATTAACCTTTCAGGCTTTATCTGGCAATCCCGTTCATACAGAAATATTAGACCCCGAATCTGAAGCTGGTATGGGACATATTGAGCTGGCTCGCTGGGCAGACTTAGTCCTTGTTGCGCCTGCGAGTTGTGACACAATTGCTAAGTTCGCTGCAGGTTTGGCGGATGATTTACTCAGCACGTTATATTTAGCGACCAAAGCCCCTGTTTGGGTTGTTCCTGCAATGAATCAACAAATGTGGGCAGCAAAACCAACACAGCGTAATTTAAACACGCTCGTGGAAGATGGCGTGCATGTGATCATGCCTGAAGCCGGTTCGCAAGCGTGTGGTGATGTAGGTTTGGGACGAATGCCGGAACCCGAAGATTTAGCAGCACAAGTGAAAGATTATTTCCATCAAGCGCAGCGTGCGATAGCAGAAAAGTTTGGTTTACTTGCGGGTAAACGTGTCGTGATTACAGCTGGACCTACACGAGAAGCTATTGATCCAGTACGTTATATTTCTAACCATAGTACTGGGAAAATGGGTTTTGCGATTGCAGCAGCATGCTATACCGCAGGTGCAAAAGTGACTTTATTGGCAGGTCCTGTCAGTTTAGATACTCCGAATGGTGTACGCCGTATCAATGTATCATCAGCGATTAAAATGCTGGATGAAAGTTTGCATCAACTCGAAGAAGGTTGTGATATTTTTATCGCAACGGCTGCGGTTGCAGATTATCGTGTGGCTGAAGTTGCAGAGCATAAGATTAAAAAAGCGGGCGATGAACTGAATGTTTCTTTGATTAAGAATCCAGATATTGTTGCGACGATAGCCAAACAAGAAAAACGCCCATTTATGGTGGGTTTTGCTGCTGAAACACGTCATGTTGAAGAATATGCTGCGGGTAAATTGGTTGCAAAAAAACTAGATATGATTGCATGCAATGATGTTTCACGTGCAGATATAGGCTTTGCATCGGATCAAAATGCCATGATTGTATTTTTTGCTGAACAATATCAAATGGAAAAACGTGATTTAGAGAAAGCCTCTAAACAAGAGATTGCACAGCAATTGGTTGAAGCAATTCATGATGCTTTACACCATGAAATTGAGCCGATCTAGTCGTTTATTTTTTCAGTTTTCATATATAAAAATGCAACGAATTTGTTGCATTTTTATTTGCTATTTATCTTCATTTTAAACTAAGTTGAACGATGAAAATGGACAGTGAATGCAATCCGATTTTTAGTCTGAGTTGATCAAGTTCTATTTTATTATATAGCCTTGCTTTATTACAAAAACAGCCACAGTTTAAGGAAGATCACAATGATCAAAAAAACTTTAGCCACGCTTATGATTGTCTCTACGTTTACAATGAGTTCGATGAGCTTTGCAGCAAGCTTGGAAGACAATATGAAAACATTTGCAAAGAATTATAAAGCGTTTAATCAAACCAAAAGTGCGGATGAAGCCAACAAAGCTTTAGACAATATGCGAGTTGCTGCGAATGATGCGAAAAAAGTAAAATTAAAAGGTAAGGGCGATGTTAAAGCCCCAACATCAACCCAACTATATGATCAATTAATAGCTCAAATTGATAAGACTCAAGCCTTAGTCAAAGGTGGTCATTTAGACCATGCACAAATGGAAGGTAAGAAAATAGCTGAAGTTCGTGATCAAGGACATAAGTTTTATCATTAATTGCTACATTATGAATATTAGAAATCGTTAGCCTGTAAAGCTAACGATTTTTTATTGTGCAGCTTTTTATGATCAGCTAAATTTGGATGGCGTGGATAATAATTCACGAATAAGGAAAGCAACTCCACCAATAATGAAACCGATCAAACATCCATAGAAAATATAAGAATAGGGGATTAAGCCCAATAAAATTTGGCTTTTACTTAACGGGAAAAAGGGATACATATCTGCATGCATAAAGGCATCAAGTAGAATATGGCTAAAACTCCCTATGAAGGCACTAAAAGCAGCAACTTTCCATGTAATATACCTCTTAGATTCTTGATCAATTGTTCTTAATATAATCTCGCTCATCGGTTTACCTATGATGATTGCAATGATCCCGATGAACAATGCGCCAATGAGATTATGAGTGTAGAGGTGTAAAGTTTTCCATCCTAGAATTATCCCCAATAATGGTTCTAAATCCATGAGAACTTGTGCACCTGCAAAGATCAGGAAACTAAATTTTCTATTTCCAAGCGCTTTACAACTTGCACCTAAACCTAAATGAAGCGGTGTAATTGGCATGTGGAGTCAATTTACAATCTTGTATTTATGATTATAGAAAGTTGCTTAGAGTAGTAATGTGAAGTTTGAGTGAACTTTATTGTGAAAGGATAAAAACAAAAAAGACCGCAATTGCGGTCTTTTGATCAAATTTAACTTAGAAAGATTAAGCTTGACCTTCAACAGCAGCAGCGCCTTGAGCACGCTCCATATTTGCTTCGAACTCAGCATCAAAATTGATTGGAGTAAGAAGTAATTGTGGGAAGCTACCTTTAGTGACAAGTTCATTCACCGCTTCACGTAGGAATGGGAATAAAATATTTGGGCAATATGCACCTAAGATGTACGGAAGGCGATCCTCTTCGATGCCATCAATCAAGAAAATACCTGCTTGAGTTACATCTACAATAAATGCTGTATCACCTGCATTATTCGCTTGAACAACAACTTTTAAAGATACTTCAAAATGAGTGTCATCAATTTTTTCTGCAGCAGAAGACAAATTGATATTCAATTCAGGTTGCCATTCTTTAGTAAAAACGTTCGCCCCAGGTACTTCAAAAGATAAATCTTTAGCGTAAATACGTTCTAAAGCAAGTTGCGGTTGAGCTTGTTGTTCTTCACTCATTATTTAATCCTTCAATTTTTCGTGTGATTAACCAATTAATTCGTCGAGTTTGCCTGCTTTTTCTAAAGCATAAAGCTGGTCAAAGCCGCCAATAAATTGATCATTGATAAAAATCTGTGGCACTGTGCGTTGTTTGGTTTTTTGCATAAGCTCAACCTTCACTTCAGGTGCTTCTTGATCTAAATTGATTTCGGTAAAAGCAATACTTTTACGCTCAAGTAGAGATTTTGCACGGACGCAATATGGGCAAAAAGTTGTTGAATAAACTTTTACTTCAGCGGTCATGTTGAGCTCCTTTAGCTTATTTTTTAGCTTTAACTAATGGCAAGCCTTGGGCTTTCCAATTACTAATACCACCATCAAGACGATAACTATCTGCATGACCGACTTGTTGCAATGCAGTACCTGCTACTTGACCCAAGTTACAGATAAATACGATTGGACGATCTGCAGATTTTAACTCTTCAATATGATTTGCAATTTGGCTATATGGAATATTGCGGCTACCACTCACATGACCTTCATTGAAATCTTTAGCGTCACGTAAATCAACCAACATTGCATTTTTAGCTTTGACTAAAATACCAAGTGATTGTGGCGAAATTTTGCGACCACCACGCTGTCCTTCAAAAATAAAGAACAAGACAATGAGTATCCCCAAAATACCAAATAAGAAGGGGTGATTCCCCATAAACTCCAACCAACGTTCCACAAGTCACCTAATTACATTCAAAAATTGCGTCGAGTATAGCCTATATAGATGGTGATCAAAATCACCGCTTCAAGGTTCGCTTTAAAGAAATTTAACTTTTTTGTTGCGCTTCAGTGATTTCTTCAATTAAGCGCAAATAACTGACCAGTCGTCTGGCTAAAACTTCACCATTTTCAACGGCAGCTTTAACCGCACACTGTGTTTCATGCGTATGGGTACAATTTCGGTATTGGCAATGTCCTAAAAAATTTGCAATGTCAGGGAAGCCTGCATCAATTTTTTCTAGGCTCAAATGCCAGAGTCCAAATTCACGAATGCCTGGTGAATCAATCAAAGCACCATTTTCACCAAAACGGATCAAACGGGTAGATGTTGTCGTGTGTTGACCCAGTGCAGAATTTTCAGAAATGATATTGGTTTTCTGTTCAGCGTTTGGAACGATGATGTTAATCAGGGTACTTTTACCTACACCAGATTGCCCAACAAATGCGACAGTTTCATTGTCAATTCGCTGTACCAATTCGCTAATATCACCTTCGGATTGCGTGATTAATACTTCATAGCCTAAGTCTTCATATTCTTTAAGCAAATCTAAAATTGGATCATTTTCTTTGAGCAAATCCGATTTATTCAGTACCAGTAAAATAGGAATGTCTGCTTCTGCACATGCCACCAAATAACGGTCAATCAACGTTGGAGCAGGTTCTGGTAGCGGCGCAATGACAATGACAATCAAACTGATATTTGCAGCTACGGGTTTCACTTTGTGATAACGATCGGGGCGTGTCAGTAAAGATTGACGTGGCTGAATCGCTGTAATAATTCCCAAACCTGTATTCGGGTCAGCTTGCCATTTTACTTTATCGCCAGTAACCAAAAGCTCTAAATTGGTTCGAGTATGACAACGCCATACGCTTCCGAGTTCAATCGGCTTCCAGAAAGGTTCAGGCTCACCCGTTTTGACCTGTGGTTTTTCGGGATGTTGGTCAGGAACAGAAAGGGCTTGTACTTCCAGTTGGCGTCCATAATGTTGAACCACCAGACCTTCAAGATCGTTTGACGTGTCAACTTCTTCTTGACGTGTTTTATGTTGTTTCTGAATGCGGCGTTGCTGCTGTTCAGTTAAACGACGTTTACGAATTAAAGCCATTCATATCCTAAAAACCATGAGAATGAGAAGGCAAAAATAGCATGATGGGCGAATGAATTACAGCGAAGATGTCAGAAATTTGCTACTATTCTTTTTTTATTAGCCTAATAAGATTGCACTATATGAGCAGCACTCCAGATACCCGTTTAATTTGGATCGACCTCGAGATGACAGGTCTAGATACAGATAATGACAAGATCATTGAAATTGCAACGATTGTAACGGATGATCATTTAAATATTTTGGCGGAAGGACCTGTGCTTGCAGTGCATCAATCAGATGTTATCTTAAATGCAATGGATGAGTGGAACACTAAGCAACATGGTCAGTCAGGCCTGATTGAACGTGTTCGTCGTAGTAAATTGACGGCTCAAGATGCAGAACAACAAACAATAGAATTTTTGAAAAAATGGATTAACCCTAAATCTTCGCCAATGTGCGGTAACTCAATCTGCCAAGATCGTCGCTTTATGCATCGTTTAATGCCGGACCTTGAGCAATTTTTCCATTATCGTAATTTAGATGTCTCTTCTGTAAAAGAATTAGCAAAACGCTGGAGACCTGAAATTATGAGTGGTCTAAAGAAAAATGCATCACATTTGGCAATGGATGATATTCGTGATTCGATTGCAGAACTAAAATATTATCGTCAATATTTTTTCATTACCAATGATGACTAATTTATCGTTGTGAGATCATTTTAAAAAAGAGGCTCAATAGCCTCTTTTTTAATCACTTTGCAATTGGGATTTTTAAGTTATACTGAATGTGATGATTAACGCTGACTCGTTACAAAAAATAGCAAGCGATTCAATTTGTTTGCACATAAAACGTTTTAAAATCCTTTTATATTTGAATTATTACAAAGAGATTGATTATGCAAAGTAATAACCCCATTTTAACGCGTGCGGAAACGTATGCGGATTATAGTAATCCTATGACTGTGCAGGGTGCAGTTCAAAAATCAATTATTTTGACTGTGATTGCAGCTGTTGTTGGTTTGTCATTTTATATTTACTGTTTCGCAACAATGAATAGTTCGCTTGCTTATGCAGGAACCATTGTTGGTGTTATTGGTAGCCTTATTTTAGGTCTCATTACAGCATTTAAACCGCATACAGCACGTACTTTAGCCATTCCTTATGCATTATTCGAAGGTGCATTTTTAGGTGGCATTTCATTTATTTTTCAAATGAAGTTTCCAGGCGTGCCTCTACAAGCTTTATTGGCAACTTTTGTTACAAGTCTGGTGATGTTTGGGCTATATAAATTTCAAATCATCCGCGCGACTGCAAAGTTTAAAGCGGTGATTATGTCTGCTTCTATCGCTATTTTTATTGTATTCCTTGTACAGATGGTGATGCGTTTAGCGTTTGGTTCAAGTATTCCTTATTTATTTGAAAGCAATTGGTTAGGTATTGGTTTTGCTGCTTTTGTTGCCGTTATTGCTTCATTTAGTCTTATTTTAGATTTCGATCTAATTGAATCTGCTGCTGCACAACGTGCGCCTAAAGCATATGAATGGCTTTGTGGTATTGCATTATTGGCAACATTGGTTTGGATGTATTATTCATTCTTACGTTTGTTGGGTTTACTGCAAGGTGATGATTAATCTAAATCAAGTTTAGTCAGAATTAAATTTAATCATGGATCGAAAAATCGCGCTTTAGGCGCGATTTTTTATGTTTTTGTTAAACTATTAAAAAAAGATGCTTTATGCAATTTTGTTCTGCGTAAAGTCTTGGCATTATGCATGCAAACTTTTTCAGGTGAGAATTTCATGGCACAAGGACTATTGGCAGGTAAGCGCTTCTTAATTGCAGGCGTTGCGAGTAAGTTGTCTATCGCATTTGGTATTGCTCAAGCATTACACCGTGAAGGTGCAGAACTTGCATTTACTTATCCAAATGAAAAATTAAAAAAACGTGTAGATGAATTTGCAGCACAATTCGATTCTCAACTGGTTTTTCCTTGTGATGTAGCGATTGATTCTGAAATTGATCAGACTTTTGCAGATTTGGCAAAACATTGGGATGGACTTGATGGTGTTGTTCATTCAATTGGTTTCGCACCCGCGCATACATTGGATGGTGATTTTACCGATGTAACGGATCGTGACGGTTTTAGAATTGCACATGATATTAGTGCATATAGCTTTGTTGCAATGGCTCGAGCTGCAAAACCGTTGTTGCTTGTACGTCAAGGTTGTTTGCTGACATTGACTTACCAAGGTTCTGAGTCTGTGATGCCAAATTACAATGTTATGGGTATGGCAAAAGCATCTTTGGAAGCGGGTGTACGTTATTTAGCATCTAGTCTTGGCGCGGAAGGTATTCGTGTGAATGCGATTTCGGCAGGCCCGATTCGTACTTTAGCGGCTTCTGGTATTAAATCTTTCCGTAAAATGTTAGATGCTAATGAAAAAATTGCGCCACTAAAACGTAATGTCACGATTGAAGATGTCGGTAATGCTGCATTATTCCTTTGCTCGCCGTGGGCAAATGGTATTACCGGTGAAATTTTATATGTTGATGCAGGCTTTAATACCGTCGGTATGAGCGCATCAATGATGGATAGCGAATAGGTTTTACTATTCATCCATTTTACAGTTCATTTGGTTAACTAAAATCGGCATATTGTTGCCGATTTTTTTATTCATGGATAAATTTCATTCGTTATTTTTAGGTTGTTTAGAGTTTTATAAAGCGTCCCGAAAATAAGAAAGCCCTTACGGGCTTTCATACTTTATTCAAAATAAAATTAAGGCAATTGCTGAATTGGACTACCGCCCAAAGCTTGCATCAAAGTGACATAAGCATTGTATTGGCTCTGTTTAGTCTGAACCAAAGATAAACGTGCATTACGCGTCGTCTCTTGGGCATCTAAAACATTTTTGAGTGCAATCGCACCATTTTTATAGCGTACTTGGGTCAAGCGCTCGGTCTTTTCAGCGAGTTCTAAATTGCGTTGTTGCAATGCGACTTGCTTATCTAACTCAGTACGGCTCGAAAGCGCATTTTCAGTATCTGCAAAGGCTTGGTACAAAGTATTACGATATTGAATAATGGCTTTTTCATAATCCAATTCGCTGATCTTCAAATCTTTTTTCATGTCGTTATACTGTAAAAACGGCAGGCTTAAACTCGCACCTAAAGTCAGGGCAGGGTTTTGTAAAAGATTAGACAATGATGTACTGCTCGAACCAAGTGAACCCGTCAAACTCATAGATGGATAATAACCCGCTTTAGTGGCATCTTTACTGGCTAAAGATTCACGTAAACGTAATTCAGCTGCTTGCAAATCTGGGCGGCGTGACAAAATATCAGCAGGTAATCCAGCAGCAATATTTGGTAAATTAATACGTGGCAAACGTTGCGGTTCTTGGATATTCAATTGCTGAACAGGGATTTGCAATAATACAGCTAGAGCAGTTCGAGTCTCTACCAATTGCTGTTCGATTTGACTCAAACTGGCTTTTTGACTTTGTACAGATTGCTCAGCTTGGGTTAGGTCTAAACCAGATACAGCGCCTGCACGATATTGCGTACGAACCAATTCATATAGCTTTTGTGTGGTTGCTAAACTTTGTTGTGCTACAGCATAACGCTCATTCAAATAACCCAATTGCCAATATAAATTTGCAGTCGTACCAATCAAGCTTTGTCCCGTGGCTTGCAAATCTTGTTCAGTTGCTAAAGCTTCCCATTTGGCAGCTTCAGTCTGACGAGCAAGCTTTCCAAATAAGTCGAGTTCATAGCTAACACCTGCACTAACAGATAAACCTTTGGCAGTTCCATCACCTGAATTTAAATCAAAGCTATGCCCAGTCGAGACGCCAGAATTGACACGTGCTCCTTGCTGATCTTGCGCCAAACCTGCTTTTAAACGAGCTGTTTTTAAATTAATACCTGCAACAGCCAAATCCGCATTTTTTTGAATGACTTGATCAACCAATTGATTGAGTTGACTATCACCAAATAATGTCCACCATTGATCGGCATACATGTTTGCTTGAATTTGTTGTTGATTCGCATTGTTATAAGCAAAGCTACTTGGAACTTGCACAGCAGGGGCTTGATAAGGGGTTTTCACCACAGCAGCACAACCAACCAATGAACTGCCAAGAATCAAGGCGCTTGCAAGTTTTGTTAAATTCAATTGCATGAAAATTTTCCTTATATTCTCGGCATTATTCTCTAGATAAAGCATCAACAGGATCTAACCGTGCAGCATTACGAGCGGGGATGAAACCAAAGACAACACCAATTAAGGTTGAGCAGACAAATGCTGCAATAATTGAAGTAGATGAATACGCCATTTGGAAAGTACCTTTTGCCACATGGCTAATCACTTGTCCAATACCCAGTGAAAGGAGTACGCCTAAAATGCCGCCTAAAATACAAACCAGAATAGCTTCTATCAGGAATTGTTGCAGAATATCGCTTTGACGTGCACCAACAGCCATCCGCACCCCAATTTCTTGCGTACGTTCTGTCACAGAAACCAGCATGATATTCATTACCCCAATACCACCTACGATAAGAGAAATCACGGCAATTGCAGAGACCAATAACGTCATAGTCTGTGTAGTTTGCTCAATGGTTTCACGAATACTGTCAGAGTTTTGAGTAAAGACATCTTGTGCAGCGTGACGTTGTTCTAACAGATTCAAAATTGCATTTTCTGCGGCAGCACTTGGGTAGGTGTCTTTTACACGGACAATGATGCTACGGACATTGGCTTGACCGAGCATACGGCTCATAACAGTAGAGTAGGGAAGATACACATTTAGACTATCAGAATTACCCATCATGCCTTGTTGTGCATCAATGACTCCAATGATTCGACTCGGTACACTACCCAAAAGAATGACTTGACCTAGAGGATCTGTGCCATCACTAAAGAAGGTTTTTTGCGTATTGGAGTCAATTACCACATCTTGCGCACGTGTGGTCACACTATGCTTATCAAAACTTTGTCCAGCTTTAAAAGTCATTCCTTTCACTGTAAAGAAATCTTCACTTACACCATTAATTGTCGCTGTGGCTTCGGTATCTTTGTAGCGTGTGGTTAAACTGGTATTGACCGATGGACTGACGGCTTCGACATAAGGCTGTTCTGCAAGCGCATCTGCATCGGCGGGAACGAGAGTCTTAAATTGTGCTGTTTTAGAATTATCACCAAAACCACGACCTTGGAAAACGGTAATGGTATTGGTACCCAAACTACTAATATTTTGTAAAATTTGCTTTTGTGAACCGTTACCTAGTGCGACTACGGAGACCACAGAAGCAATACCAATGATAATTCCGAGCATGGTTAAGAATGTACGCATGCGATGTGCATTCATCGCAAGCAACGCCATACGGAATGCTTCACCAAAGCGGTCGAAAGTAGAGCGCCATTTAGAAGATTTTTTTTGTGGTGCAATATCGTCTGCTTCCACAATATCAATTACGTCATCATGTTCAGGGACATTGGGTTTATCAGCAATAATGTTCCCATCACTAATTTCAATAATACGCGTCGCATTCTTGGCGACATTCATATCATGCGTAACGATAATAATGGTATGACCTTTGGCATTCAGCTCGCGTAAAATACGCATCACTTCTACGCCACTATTCTTATCCAATGCACCGGTGGGTTCATCGGCAAGAATCACATCACCACCATTCATTAATGCGCGGGCAATAGAAACACGCTGTTGCTGACCACCTGAAAGTTGATTTGGTCGGTTATGGGTTTTTTCACCCAAACCTAAATCGGTCAGTATTTCATGTGAACGCTGTTGGCGAACAGTGGGATCCATGCCTGCATAAATTGCAGGAACTTCCACATTGCCCGCAGCATTTAAATCACCAAGCAAATGATAGCGTTGGAAAATAAAGCCAAAATATTCGCGGCGTAATTGCGCCAATTCATCAGGTTCAAGTTCACGAGTTTCACGACCTTTGACTTTGTAACTACCCGATGTTGGTTTATCTAAACATCCTAAAATGTTCATCAATGTCGATTTACCAGAACCTGATTGCCCGACAATGGCAACCAATTCTCCTGCATAAATCTTTAAATTAATGCTTTTTAAAATCTGAATCGTAGATTCGCCCGCAGGGAACTCACGAATCAGATTGCTCACCTCAAGTAGAGGTTCTCTGATTAGATTATCGTTCTGATCCATGCTTAGAATCTCATTGGTCCACTGTTTTTATTACTGCGTTTTGCAGAATCATTTGAGGTATCTGAACCATCGGCAATAATGATTTGATCCCCTTGTTTTAAACCTCGTATTACTTGTGCAGTCACACGATTATTTAAACCAACTAAAATTTGTTGCGGTTTTGCTGTGCCATCTGCTTGTAATACACGAATGATTGCAACAGAAGCTTTGCCTTGATCAACCAATGCTTTTTCTTCTGCAGTGAGTTCTAAGCGTTGTGGGCGATTTGGATTTTTATCGCCTTTCTCTACATTAGCAGATGATTGATCAGATTTTTTTTGACCAGATTGCGCACCAGATCTGTTCGATGAAGCTTTACGATTTGAACTTTGTAATGCAGAAGAGGGAACAGTTAAGACATTGTTTACTTCATTTAAAATGATGTATACCTGAGCCGTCATATCGATGCGTAACTTGCCATCTTCATTTGGAACATCAAATAAAGCATTGTAATAAATTGCAGAACTTGAAGATGAGGACGAGTTACTGCTTGTATCTGTGTTAATGGATTCAGGTGCAGGTTCAACTTGATGCAAAGTCGCATAACGTTTTTTCTCACTATCACCAAGTGTCGTGAAATATACTTTTTGACCTTCTTGAACTTTCATGACATCTGCTTCAGAAATCTGAGCTTTAATAGTCATGGTGTCTAGTTTTGCTAATTTGACAATGGTTGGCGCACTTTGGTTGGCATTAACGGTTTGACCTTCTTCAGTCACAATCGCAACCACTGTTCCATCCATAGGTGCAACAATTTGGGTATAGCCTAAATCTTCTTTCGCAGTTGCTTGTGTTAAACGAGACTGCTCAATTTGTGCATTCATCGCAAGAATATCTGCTTGTGATGTTTTAAATGCAGCCAAAGCACTTTCATATTCAGCACGTGAAGTCGCATCTTGTGCATACATAATTTTTTGGCGGTTATATTCAGCTTCTGTTTTGGCTAAATTGGCTTGTTTCGTCGCCAGTTGAGCTTGTTGATTTTTAATACTGGCTTCGGTTGTCTTCAATTCATTTTCTTGTTTGACCGAATCAATTTGTGCAATCAGTTGACCTTGTTTTACCTGATCCCCCAATTTCACATACATTTTTTTGACCTGACCTGAAACCTGCGCACCTACGCTGACCATTTTGGTTGCTTCTAAGTCACCTGTTGCGAGTACAGAATCTTCAATATCACCACGAGTAACTTCTGCGGTGATGTATTGAGGTTGTTGATTTTTAGGTTTGAAAAAATACCAAGCTGCTGCAGCAATAAGTGCGAGACAGACCGCTATAATAATGGCTTTAGCCGGTTTTATTTTAGTCATAGTGAAAATTTAGAATGATATGAAAATTGATCAAATTATAATGATTAAATAAGGATAAAACGTGGATTTTTTTAAATAAAAATGAGAATTATTCTAAATTAGTATTCATTATGTTAAAAAGCAAAAAGTCTTTTCCCACAAAGCTCCGCAATACATTGCTGAATTAAATATTCAGGTTTTTCTTTGCTTAAACCTTTAATTGCGGCATCAACACGCAATAAAAGTTCCGGCCAATTTAAAAAAGCATGTGGATTTAATCGTCTAAGTGATTGTTGGTAAATAGAAATTTTATTTTTCCAAATACCGAGTTGTAAGGCATTTTGCGGTTGTTCATATAACTGCATCAAAAGACGCATTTCTTTACTGATCGTCCACAAAATCAAGCTATTGGGTTCTCCAGACTCTTCCAAATATTGGAAAATTTTAATCGATAAAGCCAGATTTCCTGAAATGAGCGCATCACTGAGATCAAAAGTGCTATAACGAGACTGATCTTGTAAACATTCTTGTAAATGTTCAATACCAATCAGTTTTTGATCTGAAAATGTATCTGCAACGCGCATCAAACTATTTTTAGCAGCTAATAAATTATGTTCATGATGCTGTTCGAGCCAGACCCATGCATCTTGATTGAGTTGAATGCCCAATTGATCTGCTTCATTGGATAAAATTCGTTGGCGATCTTGCGGATAGTTGGCTGTAAGTGGCACAACAACGCCATTTGCTTCAACAAGTTGGAAAAAACTAGATTTAAGACTATTTGAATCTTGCTTTGGCATAATCACCAAAAGCAAATTTTGTTCATTGTGTTGAATATAGTGCTTAAGTTGCTTTAACCCATTGGCATCAGGTTTGATATTACCATGTACTTCAATTGCGAGATTTTGTGAAAAAAGCGACAAGCTATTCAGGGCATTAAAGACCGTTTTCCAGTCTGAAACACTATTTAAATCATAGCGTTGTCGCTCAACTTCATGCTTTGTCCAACTTTTACGCAATGCATCTAAAACATTTTGCTCTAAAAGAGGTTCTTGACCATGTAAAATCCAAACGCCACGAGCTTCATCGACGCGTTTGAGTGCTTGTAAATAGTCAAGTTTCATAAAATATTATTGTGCTACAGGTTGAGTGGGGATGAATTTAGCTTTAGGTAAGCGATTGGCTGCAATTTGACGTGTCATTTGTTGTGCAATATCATCAATCAAAATCTGACTAAGATATTTATATTGCTGATCATCTGTATTTACGGTTGCAACATCATATTGATAACTACGAGAAGCCGTTAAAGTACGTGGCTCTGTGACTGGATTCCCTTGTCGATCTTCAATCTGGAATGTGACGGATAGACGCAATAAGGTTTCAACCAATTTACCATTCAACTCATGACGAACGGGTTTGTAATCGAGCACACGTAATACATATGCATCATTGGCATTGCTCAGTTGTACGCCAGCTGCAGTTAAATACACGCTGAGTTTTCTTTCTAGATCTTCAGTGTTTTGAGGAAGTTGCAGGTTTAATTTTGTATAAACCAAAGGCGTTGCTTGTACATTGGTTCCCTTTAAATGAAACCCACAGCCGACTAAGCCGGCACTTAAACCCAATGTTAATACAACCGCTGCAACACGTTGAACTAAGTGCATGCTTTATCCTCTTTGATATTCCAAAGTAATGGAATATTTAATCTTTATAAATTCACGATATTTTAGAATCAAAGCCCGTTGAATAACAACGGGCTTTGTTTGGGTTTTGTTTATTGCTTTAAATTCCCCTCTTTTAAAGAGGGGGCAGGGGAGATTCTCTAATAAAATCCCTCCATAGCTCCCTTTACAAAAGGGAGGCTTAAAAGCTTTTAAACCACCAAGTTAACTAATTTATTTGGAACAACAATTTCTTTCTTGGTTGGACCTGTTAAGAATTGTTGAACTTCTGGTAATGCTTTTGCCAATGCTAAAAGTTCATCTTTAGAGATATCAATAGCGACTTCTAACTTACCACGAAGTTTACCATTCACTTGAACCACGATGGTTTGCGTATTACGTGTTAATGCAGATTCATCAACAGATGGGAACAGTACCGAAGTCAAATCAATACCAAATTCAGTCAATAAAGTTTGACTTAAATGTGGTGCAAATGGAGCAAGTAAAGTTAACAGCGTGATGATTGATTCACGTGCTACAGCAACATCATTATCATCTTTCGATTCAAATTTATTGTTCGCATTTAACAATTCCATTAACGCAGCAATGGCTGTGTTGAATGCATGACGACGTTCGATGTCATCACCCACTTTTTGAATGGTTTCATGTGTTTTACGACGTAAATCTTGTGCTTCTGTAGAAAGTTTCGCTGTATCAATAGCAGATACATTGTTGCCTTTTTCAAGGAAACCAGTTGTTAAACGCCATACACGTTTTAAGAAACGATTTGAGCCTTCAACACCTGCGTCTGACCATTCAAGAGATTGATCGGGTGGAGCAGCAAACATCATGAATACACGGGCAGTATCTGCGCCGTATTGGTCAATAATCGCTTGCGGGTCGATACCGTTATTTTTCGATTTTGACATTTTTTCTTGACCGCCAACCACAACCTCTTGACCGTCACCTGTATATTTTGCAGAAAGAATACGACCTTTATCGTCTTTCTCAAGCTCAATGTCAGCAGGGTTAAACCAAGTTTTTTTACCAGAATCTGCTTCACGATAGAAGGTATCAGCAAGAACCATACCTTGTGTTAACAAGTTAGTGAATGGCTCGTTGCCTTGTACTACACCTTCATCACGCATCAATTTATGGAAGAAACGTGCATAAAGTAAATGTAGAATCGCATGCTCTACACCACCGATATACTGGTTAACAGGTAACCAAGATTTTGCAGCTTCAGGTTCAACTAAACCGCCTGTAAAATTTGGGGAAGCATAACGTGCATAATACCAAGATGACTCTACAAAAGTATCTAGAGTATCTGTTTCACGACGTGCATCGCCACCACAGCTTGGACATTTTATTTCATAAAATTCAGGCATTTTATTCAGTGGATTGCCTGAGCCATCTGGAACAACATCCGTTGGAAGAACAACAGGAAGTTGATCTTCTGGAACAGTGACTTGACCACATTTGTCGCAGTTGATCATTGGAATTGGACAACCCCAATAACGCTGACGAGATACGCCCCAGTCACGTAAACGGAATTGAACTTTAGAATGAGCAAGTTCAGTCGGTTCTAATTTTGCAAGGAATGCATCATAAGCAGCTTGTAAATCTAAACCGTCAAACTCACCTGAATTGACCAATTTACCTGCTTTCGAGCCATACCATTCTTGCCACTGAGTTGCATCAAAATCTGAATCATCAGCATTTTTCGCATCAATGACTTGCTTAATGGTCAATCCGAATTTATTGGCAAATTCAAAGTCACGTTCATCATGTGCAGGAACAGCCATCACTGCACCTGAGCCGTATGACATTAAGACATAGTTCGCAATCCAAACTGGAATTTCTTCACCAGTAACAGGGTGCTTAACCGATAATCCAGTCGTCATGCCTTTCTTCTCGGCAGTCGCAAGATCAGCTTCGGCAACTGACCCCATACGACATTCTTCAATAAAGGCTTTAAGTTTAGGATGACCAGCTGCTTCTTGAATTGCAGCAGCTTTAAGTGCTAGAGGATGTTCAGCAGCTACTGCAACATAAGTCACACCCATTAACGTGTCTGCACGGGTGGTAAATACGGTTAAATCATCTGCATAAATTTCAGGGTTCGCAGAAGGGAAGCTAATATCCATCCCTTGTGAGCGACCAATCCAGTTACGTTGCATGGTTAAGACTTGTTGTGGCCAACCATCTTTTAATGTATCTAAATCATCTAATAATTCTTGTGCATAATCGGTAATGCGGAAGTAGTACATTGGAATATCGCGTTTTTCGACCAATGCACCTGAACGCCAACCACGACCATTTTCAACTTGTTCATTTGCAAGAACAGTTTGGTCTACTGGATCCCAGTTTACCGTTGAAAGTTTACGATAAATTAGACCTTTCTTATAAAGTTGAACAAATAACCATTGTTCCCAGTGATAGTACTCTGGTGTACAAGTTGCAAACTCACGATCCCAATCGACAGAAAGCCCCAATTTTTTTAATTGATCACGCATATACGCGATATTTTCAAAGGTCCATTTTGCAGGAGCAACTTGATGGGCAATCGCAGCATTTTCTGCAGGAAGACCGAAAGCATCCCAACCCATTGGTTGTAGGACAGTGTCACCTTTGAGGCGGTGGAAACGGCTGATCACATCGCCAATGGTATAATTACGCACATGACCCATATGCAGTTTGCCACTTGGGTAAGGAAACATCGAGAGGATATAACGACGTGGACCTTCTACAGTGTCGGCAACTTTAAAAGATTTGCGATCTTCCCAGTCTTTCTGGACTTGAGGCTCAATCGCGCTAGCTTGATATTCAGGGTCTATATGGGTAGTCATAAACGTATTTGAGTGCAATGGTTAAAAAACTGTGCACACAGCATAGCGCAAAATCCATCAAAAAGTGAATTTTGCGCGCTTTAAAATCTGAAAAATTATTATCTTGTTCTTTAACTCAATAATTACTTAGCATCACTAGGTGGGGCTATTTGTTGTTGCTCGACTGGAACAGCATTCTGATGATTTTGACCAGATGTTGTATTTGTAGTAGCAGGAGTCGTTGTTGGTTGTGCAACAGTTGGTGTAGGGGCTGTTGTCGGTTCACCACGATAACCGTAGGTCTCTACTTTTTTAACACGTGCATTTTTGGGTGGTGGCGTAGATGTGTAATGTGTAGAACCTTTACTATCTACCCATTTGTAATATTGTTTGGCAAAACTTTGTGTAGATGCTGTGACGGCAACAGTGGATACGACAACAGCCATGAATGTTGTGTTGAACCATTTAAATTTGAGCATGATAAATACCTGAGATGGATATCATTTTGTGTTTGTTTTGATAAGGCTGAATCATTTTTGGCGGATGTTACCCATTAAAATCATTCAACTTCTTTTGCTGTTTGTATTTTATACGAAATTGATTCAATGAAAAGATTAATTCTAAAGAAAGGGATTTTTAAGTAAAAAAAGTAAGGCATAAAAATAAAATACATAAAAAAAAGTTATTAATATGCTAAAATATCGGACTGAAAATAATCAATAAAAGCCAGCTGGGCAGCTTGACTTTGTTCGCTAAAACTACAAAAATGCTTGCTTTAGTTTCAGATGTTTTATTCGATCACCCTTCGAATAACAATGTCATCGTAGGCAATAACGTTTTCTCTAAGCCGAGAAAATGATTGATACCGAAAAATGTTTATCCCAACATATTTCAGTGATTCATACAGCCTAAACGGCTGCATGACGATTTATTTTTTTTATTGCTACAAAAAACAGTTAAATATGTGTGCTATAACAATGCGCACAATCAATGAATGAAACATGGCATATGTCTCTCATATCGTCATGGAAAAAAGATTAGGGTGAATACGTTGGAACTTTTATCTGGTGGTGACATGCTAGTTCGCGCATTAGCGGACGAAGGCGTAGAACATGTTTTTGGATATCCAGGCGGCGCAGTATTACATATTTATGATGCGCTATTTAAACAAGATAAAATAAATCATTACCTTGTTCGTCATGAGCAAGCTGCTGGTCATATGGCAGATGCTTATTCACGCGTTACAGGTAAAACAGGTGTAGTACTGGTCACTTCTGGTCCAGGCGCAACAAATACCGTTACTCCAATTGCAACTGCATATATGGACTCAATCCCAATGGTGATTTTGTCTGGTCAGGTTGCGACACATCTTATTGGCGAAGATGCATTCCAAGAAACAGATATGATCGGTGTTTCTCGTCCTATCGTGAAACATAGTTTCCAAGTGCGTCATGCAAGTGAAATTCCAGCGATTATCAAAAAAGCATTTTATATTGCTGCTTCAGGTCGTCCAGGTCCTGTTGTAGTTGATATTCCAAAAGATGTAACGAATCCTATTGATAAATTTGCTTACGAATATCCTGAAAAAGTGAAGATGCGTTCTTATCAACCGCCTCATCGTGGTCATTCAGGTCAAATTCGTAAAGCGATTGATGAGTTGGTGAATGCGCAACGTCCTGTTATTTATACAGGTGGTGGTGTTGTTCAGGGCAATGCTTCTGAATTACTCACAGAATTGGCTCATCTTTTAAATTATCCAGTGACCAATACCTTAATGGGCTTAGGTGGTTTCCCTGGTGATGATGAACAGTTCATTGGTATGTTGGGCATGCACGGCACTTATGAAGCCAATATGACGATGCATAATGCAGACGTTATTTTGTGTGTCGGTGCGCGCTTCGATGACCGTGTAACCAATAATCCTGCGAAATTCTGTCCAAATGCGAAAGTTATTCACATCGACATTGACCCTGCAACGATTTCTAAAACCATTATGGCGCATATCCCAATCGTGGGCGCTGTTGAGCCTGTGTTGCAAGAAATGTTAGCGCAATTGAAACAAATAAATGTTTCTAAGCCTAACCCAGAAGCAATAGCAGCTTGGTGGTCGCAGATTAATGAGTGGCGCAAAGTACATGGCTTGCGTTATGAAGCGGGTGTTGATGGTGTGATGAAACCACAGCAAGTGGTTCAAGTATTAGATCGTATTACCAATAGTGAAGCGATTATTACTTCTGACGTTGGTCAGCATCAGATGTTTGGCGCGAATTACTATACCTATAAACGTCCTCGTCAATGGATCAATTCAGGTGGTCTCGGTACGATGGGCGTGGGCTTGCCATACGCAATGGCTGCAAAACTTGCATTCCCAGATCAACAAGTTGTTTGTATTACGGGTGAAGCATCAATTCAGATGTGTATCCAAGAGCTTTCGACCTGTAAGCAGTACGGTCTAAATGTTAAGATTTTATGCCTAAATAATCGTGCTTTAGGTATGGTTAAGCAGTGGCAAGACATGAATTATGAAGGACGTCATTCAAGTTCTTATGTAGATTCATTGCCAGATTTTGCCAAATTGATGGAAGCTTATGGTCATGTCGGTATTCAAATCGACCATGCTGATGAGCTTGAATCTAAGCTTCAGGAAGCAATGGATATTAATGATAAATGTGTATTTATCAATGTAATGGTTGACCGCTCAGAGCATGTATATCCAATGCTTATTGCAGGTCAATCTATGCAAGATATGTGGTTATCTAAAGGGGAGCGTACTAAATGAGACATATAATTTCTGTACTCGTTGAAAATGAAGCAGGTGCGCTTTCTCGTTTGGTGGGGTTGTTTTCTCAACGTGGTTATAACATTGAAACATTAAATGTTGCGCCAACTGAAGATGCAACCATGTCACGTTTAACACTGACGACATATGGTGATGACCATAAAATCGAACAAATTACCAAGCAGCTGAATAAGCTAGTTGAAGTGGTAAAAGTGGTTGATTTGTCTGAAGGTGCGCATATTGAACGTGAGTTAATGTTGATTAAAGTGAAAGCATTAGGTTCTGCGCGCGCTGAAATTAAGCGTACTGCGGATATCTTCCGTGCTCAAGTTGTCGACGTCACACCAACGACATATACCATTCAGATTGCTGGTACAACTGAAAAAATTGATGGCTTTATCGATGCACTTGCAGAAAACACAATCCTAGAGGTTGTACGTTCAGGTGTATCCGGTATTGCACGTGGTGAAAAAGTTCTATCCATTTAAATTAGAGTTTAATTTCTATTTATTTGATTTTTTATACCCTCAAATATAACCTCTCCTTGGAAATAGGAGAGGGACTTAGACTAGAAGATTTAAGTAATAATAAAATCTTTAGGATGAGAAGAGGAAATACAGCATTTTAGCGGAGACAGCAATGCAAATTTTTTATGATAAAGACACAGATATATCGATCATCCAAGGCAAAAAAGTAGCAATTATTGGTTATGGTTCACAAGGTCATGCGCATGCGCTTAACCTTAAAGATTCTGGCGTTGACGTAACTGTTGGCTTACGTGCAGGTTCTACTTCTTGGAAGAAAGCTGAAAATTCAGGTCTTAAAGTGTCTGAAGTTCCTGCTGCTGTTGCGCAAGCTGACGTTGTTATGATTTTGACTCCAGATGAGTTCCAATCACAACTTTATCGTGACGTTATTGAACCAAACATCAAGCAAGGCGCTACTTTAGCGTTTGCTCATGGTTTTTCTATTCTTTATAACCAAGTTGTTCCACGCGCTGACTTAGACGTAATCATGATCGCGCCTAAAGCACCTGGTCATACTGTACGTTCAGAATTCCAACGTGGTTCTGGTGTTCCAGATCTTATTGCTATTCATCAAGATGCTTCTGGTAATGCACGTAACGTAGCACTTTCTTATGCTTCTGGTGTGGGTGGTGGTCGTACAGGTATCATCGAAACTTCATTCCGTGAAGAAACTGAAACTGACCTATTTGGTGAGCAAGCAGTTCTTTGTGGTGGTGCTGTTGAATTAGTGAAAATGGGCTTCGAAACTTTGGTTGAAGCTGGTTATGCACCAGAAATGGCGTATTTCGAATGTTTACATGAGTTAAAACTTATCGTTGACTTGATGTTTGAAGGCGGTATTGCAGACATGAACTATTCAGTATCTAACAATGCTGAGTATGGCGAATATGTAACGGGTACTGAGGTGATTAACGAACAGTCTCGTGAAGCAATGCGTAATGCGCTTAAACGTATCCAATCTGGCGAATATGCGAAAATGTTCATTAACGAAGGTGCGTTAAACTATCCTTCTATGACTGCTCGTCGTCGTCAAAATGCTGAACATGGTATCGAAGTAACTGGTAACAAGTTACGCGGTATGATGCCTTGGATTCAAGCAAACAAAATCGTTGATAAAGAAAAGAACTAATCTTTAGTTTTCTTTTCAAAAACCCACTCTTTTGAGTGGGTTTTTTTATGATAGATTAGATATGGTTGAATATTATCGAATCTGGTACTAAATCATGAAAATCAAATTTCTTATCGCAATGATGACATTGTCACTTTCATGCTTTGGTTTTGCTGAGAGTACTCAAAATAATTCAGCTGAATCAAACGCTATACAGCCTTTAAATGATGTGCGTATTTCTATGCAGCGTATGTTGAGATCGAGTGAAGGGCGTTATTTCATGAGCTTGTATGCTGGAATTACTAATCCTCATGCCACATTGATTGATTTGATGGAAGGTTCTGTGGTTGAGTTCAGAGGTTCACAAAAAGGCGATCAATTAAGTCTAAATTCTGTACCTTCAGATCAAGAAACAACAAAAAATGATACATATCAGCTTTCTGCAACGCTCAATGCAAATAGCGGAATAATGAAAGGATTATTGACCTCTAAAGATGATACTTTTGGAAAGTCGGTACAGTTCGAACCAGCATTTAAAATTGCCAATAAACCTGTATTTGTCTTTAAGTTTTATGGTCAATATGATGTGAATAATACATATGGAAAGGCGTTAAAACGTGTTGATGTACTTAATAAAAATAATAATAGCGTGTTGCAGAGTTTGACAGGTTTTACTGCATATCCGAGTAGTATGGGCTATATGGATATTAATTTTGATGGGTATTATGATGTGATTTTATCAGACTTGTCACAAGGATATACCGTCGAAGATAAACGTTATATTTACTGGATGTATAACCCTAAAACTAATCTGTTTCAACGCTCCTCACAACTTGAAAAAATCATTGGATTCCCAAGTTTACATGGTGAAAAGCAACAAATAGATTTTGGTGATGGACAAATTTATCAGGTTGAAAATGGTTTATTGAATCGGTTGTAATAAAGACTTTATTTAATTATTTTAAATTAAAATGTTTAATGGGTTGCATTGTTTTTAAATAATGTGGCTTATTGTGTAATCCTTTTTTATTTATCATTAACTTTAATTAATTGGTTTTAAGTCTGTTTCATAATAATGAATCTCAATCTAGATACATTAAATTTCATGCTGAATTTAAAATTTACGTTTCAATTTGGAAGAGTTTTGGCTAGTTATAAGTCATTGTTTGATGATTGAGTTGAAATTAAAAAGATAGACCGTGTGAAAGTAAGTTGAATTTCATTAACTGAAATAGATATTGATTTTGAATTATTGCTATATTAAATATTATAATATTTATTTTTTTATATTGTTGAATTTTATTGACTAATTTTAAATTCTGGAGAATATTTTAGTTTTATGAATTTATTTTAGTTATATAAAGAATTTAGTCATTAGTCATACTTTATGAATCTCCAAATTTTAGATTTCCCTGTTTGAGTATTCTACAAATCAAATGAAGTTATATAATATTTTTTATAGTGTGATTTTATTGACACTTTTTTTTGGTTTTATTATGTTTTAATCAGTTTTTTTTATGAAGGAGATTTAGTGTTAAATATTATTTTTTAAATTATTTAATGGGAAATAATGAAAAGATAAAAAAAGCAATAGCTTGGGTTAAGTATATGCAATCAATAAAAACGGACAAAATATAATTTATAATCGTACTTGCTAATTATTTTTTATAAAAAATAGATTTTTTATATTTAAAGTTGAAGTGAATGTAATTTTATAAGATTTTTTTGTAAATGTTGTGTAGTCTTGTGTAATATTTATTTATGGATAAATAATTAAATTCTTATAAAAATAAATCAGATATTTTTTTAAATAGAACATACAAAATTTATACAAACAGAAGTAATTAGATAATAGTTTTTGTATAAAAAACGAACAATTTATTTAAGTGTAATAAAAACAATAATATTGTTGGTACTTGAAATTTAAATATCAATTTCTTGTAATTTTTTTAGTGAAAAGTTGTGTATTAATTCTTTTTGGAAAGTTAGTCCTATCATCTCTAAGCACTCACAAGAAATGTCATCAAACGTCAGGAATGTCAGTGTAAATCAATAAAAATGGAGAAATAATATGAATACATTAACCAAAACTTTACTAACCACGCTCGTCTTAGGAATGAGTTCAACAATAGCTTTTGCAGAAGAAAGTGCTACGGATACAGCTGGTAGGAATCCATCACCACCTACTACAAACAATGATTGTGGGCCCTGTGAAGGTATAATTAAGGTTTCACTTCAAGTTCCAAAAACATGTGAACTTAAAGTCAATACAAGTACTATTGCATTGGGTCAAGTAGGTACTACCAATAACTGGGCTGGTACTGGGAATTTTGCAGTCACTGCAAATGCTGATTATAAACTGACTATTGTTGCGCCATCTGTACTCAAACGGAATGGTACTGGAGCATCACTTCCTGTAAATGTTACTACATTACTTGGTTCGACTACGGTTACACCAACGTCGACATTTGGTTATCAATCTGCCCCTCGTACATTCACTGTTGATGCAAAAAGTAATAGTCTGAACGCTTCATCTTATCAAGAAGGTTCTTACACTGGTACTTATACTGTGGGTGTACTATTTTAAATTTTAATCAATTAAGTCATGAAAAAAATGTTGAGGTAGAGTTATCTAATAATTCTACCTCAAATTACTAAGAATATTTTTTACTTCTAATAATTACAATTCATGGTGGGAATATGATATGAACAAAATTTTACCTATTTTGTTGTTCGGATTGTATGCTATGCCTGCATTTGCTGGATTGAATTTTGACCCTGTACAAATGTATTTAAAAGAGAATTCAAGGCAAAGAAGTACAACAGTTACCATAATTAGTACTGAAGATCCCAAAGAAAGAATTTTTGAAATGTCAGCGGTTCAATGGACTCAAAATGAACAAGGTGAAGATGTTCATGTCCCTGATGACAATATTTTAATTAATCCTAAAAACGTTGTGATCAAACCTAACAGTAAGCAAATAGTACGTGTCGGTTTTACTCAGCCACTCATAAGTGATGAGTTGAAAATTGAAAAAACATGGCGAATTATTTTTAAAGAAGTCACCCCAGTGGTTGAAGAAACCGGTGTAACTTTCTTATTTAATGTATCAATTCCATTTTTTGTAGGGAAGCAAGAAAAAGCTGATTTAGCAATACAAGCGAAACAATCCAATAAAAACCTGATTCTGAATGTTAGGAATAATGCAAATTCACATATTCAAATTACTAAATTAGAAATTTTAGATGCAAATAAAAAAGAAATTGCTATTAAAAGTGAAATGAAATATTTGCTGAAAGGTCAAAACCATGATTTTGATATCGGCTCAGTGAATCTTGGTGATTTGAGCCAATATAAATTAATGATTTTCACTGATAAAAGCGACCTCCCTTTAGAAATGAAAATAAAGGGGTAATAGCATATGGATAAATTTAAACTCAGCATACTTCTTTGTGGAATACTTTCGAGTATTTATAGTTATGCTGATCAAAGCAACACACAAGCCATCCCCATCCAAGATCAAAATACGTCTTTGGTTAATCTATGGATTAATGGTGTTGATCGTGCAGTTGAAACATTGATGATTCAAAAAAATGGGCAAATCTATATTGAATGCAATGTTTTTAAAACATTGGATATTCAGGATAGTCATTTTGACCGAGATTCTACTAATAGTAATTATTGCTTAGTCAGCAAAGAGCCAAATAAGACGGAAATCGATTCAGGCTTGCAGGCCTTGAAATTGAATTTTCCCGCCGAATATTTTGCAGGATCAGACTATAACAAAAAAATAATGGCACCAGATAAAGCAGATTTCGGTGGTTTTTTAAATTATGAAACATTTTATGGTCAGGATAATACTAGTAAAGAATTTAGTGCTTTAGGTGAGTTGGGCGTATTTAGGGATTACTGGTTGTTCAATAATCAAATGCTTTATCGAAATACAGATACCGAGAGTAAAACCACACGCTTAAGCACAAGTTTTGATATCCGATTTCCTGAAAAATTTTTAAAAGTCACTGCGGGTGATAACACCAGTATTTTTAATTCATTATTAAGCTCCTATCGTTTTGGAGGGCTTAGTATTGGTTCTGACTTTACAGAGCGACCCGATTTTATTTATTGGAATGTACCGACGTTAAAAGGGAGTGCTGCATTACCGTCAACTGTTGATTTGTTTATCAATGGGATCAGTATGTATCAGCAAAAAGTTACACCAGGATATTATGCATTGCAATCTGGAGCCTCAATACAGCAAGGTGGGCAAGCTCAAATTGTGGTTGAAGATGTGCTTGGAAATCGGACTGTACAAAGCTTTCCAATTTATATTAACAATAGATTATTAAAAACAGGGTTGAATGAATATAATCTTTCATTAGGGAAAATGCGTTACAACTACGATGAAGATAGTAATGATTATAGAGAATTTTTTTCAAATTTATATTTTAGACGTGGTATCAACGAATCTACAACATTAGGAACAAATGTAGGATATAGCAAAAAAAACTCTAATTTAAGCTTTTTGTGGACTCAAGCACTGAGTAAATATGCATTGCTGGATTATTCTCTTACAGCAAGCAGAAGTGATAATGAAACAGGTTATTCAAACGCATTGTCATTAAGTAGGGATGCCACCTATTATTCTTTTGGTTTAATGTCTAAATTTAATGATCGGAAATTTAAAACTTTAGGTTATACAGATTATATTGATCTGACAAAAATGGATAACTTGGTTTATTTAAGTTTATTTAAAGTTCCTTTTTGGGATAGCTTAAATCTGAATTTTGTGGAAAGGAAATACTATCAAACAAGTCAAAGTAATAATAGAGACACTCAAATTATAAATGTTGGTTTTTTTAAAAATATAAATAATAAATCTACATTTTCTATGAGCTATTTTAAAAACTTAACTGCAGATAAAGATAATGGCTTTACTTTTTCATACTCATATAATTTTGATAATGCGAAAAGGTTATATATAGATCATGATACAAATGCTGATACGTCACGTTTGCGTTATGTGGAAAACAGTGTATTAGCCAAAAACTTTGACTATGTGCTGGGGGCTAATCGTTCTGGTTCTGATTATTCATATAATGCTTTTGGTTTATGGAAATCAGCTTATGGTGATTTGGCTGTGTCACATGATCAAGGCGAGCGTTACCATAATACCCAACTTGACTATCGTGGTGCTTTAGTCTTTTTAGATAATAAGTTTTCACTCACTAAATATGTAGATAATGCTTTCGCATTGGTTAAAGTTTCAGATTATAAAGATATTGATGTTACACGATCTTTATCACTGCTTGGTCGAACCAATGATAAAGGGTATATGTTTGTTCATGATATTACGCCATATGTTTACACAGATTTGGCATTTGATCAAAATCAATTACCAATCGAAGATGTATTTGAATACTCATCAAAACAGTTGGTTGCATTAAATCAGCGTGGTTATGTTATTAATTTCCCAATATATAAAACAAAAACAATTATTGTTAAATTGGTTGATGGAAATAATCAAATCTTTAAACAAGGTTCAATGGTATATGTTTCAAGTCAGGAAAATGAAAAATATCCAATTGATAGTGAAGGTAAAGTCTATTTGTATGGATTAAAACCTGATCAGTATGATCTTTTGATTAAAACTGAAGGAGGCGCAAGTTGTACCACACACTTAGATATCGTAAATACCACGCAAAAAAGTACAGATTCGCAACTATTTGATTTGGTATGTAAGTAAAAAGGAGAGCGGAAATGAGGAAAATAATATTTGGGATATTACTCTGTATCACAGCAATTAATCTTTATGCTAAGCCATATAAGGGATGCGGAGTAGATCGGATTACAGAAACGAATATGCAATTGGGTAATTATAAAGGTAGTCAAGTAGGTACGACAATTTTTATTAATTGTAATAGTGGTTATCATATTAAGTTTCAAAGTCGTAATTTAAGAAGCAGTCTTGGAGATAGTTTTTTACAAAATACGATTTACCCGAAATATAAGGTCAATACGCGCATGAGTATTAATAGTGGTGGTGGATCTTATGTGTGGGGGAGAAGTGTTAGTGGTATTACTGGATCTAATATAAAGTACTCTATCGCTGTGGAGTTGGCTGATTACTTAAATAGGAATTTACCCGCAGGTGATTATGAAGATACAATCTCAGTTAATATTGGTTTTTAAGTTGGTGGGAGCTGTATTTACATCACTTTAATTGAAAGTTAGGTATAAACTTTGGCTTCGCTTTATGCATCTGGTTATAGGGGGATATTTTTTAAAATACCGCCAAAAATAATCTGATTTAATAAAACTGTCATATAAAAATCATTAAAGTGTAAAAATCATCACTTAATCTACTTAAAAATAAAGAGATTAGGTCGTATGAATAAAACCTACGTAGATCGCTTGCAATACAGACAGCAAGATATACCTGAATATTTTAGATTTTATTTTAAACATAATAAGAAAAAAGCAATTGCCTTTGATATAGATTTGTTTCGTGACTTAAAAGAACCTCGTTTAAGAATCGCTATTGTGACTGAAACATGGGCACCTGAGATTAATGGTGTAGCACTTTCATTGTTACAATTATGCAAAGGTCTGCAAAGTCAAGGTCATAAAATTTTATTGATTCGCCCAAAGCAAAAGAAAAGCTGTTTGGAATTTCAACCCAATAAAGAATGCTTGGTTAATGGTCAATCTATACCTAAATATCCAGAGATGAAATTTGGATGGCCACAATATTTAAAAGTTTCTCAAGCAATTGAGGCTTTTTCTCCAGATGTTGTTCATATCGTAACGGAAGGTCCATTAGGTTTTACCGCACTGCATGCCGCAAAATCTAGGTGTATTCCTGTTTCAAGTGGTTTTCATTCACAATTTCAAGAGTTTAGTCGCTTCTTTGATTTAGCCTTTCTCGTCAAGCCAATCCAAAAATACTTAAAATGGTTTCACAATGCAACGCAACTTACATGTGTACCAAGTCGTGATACAGAGCTGGCTTTACGTGAGTTTGGCGTAACTTGCCCTTTGACCATTGTCGGTCGTGGGATAGATACACAACGTTTTTCATCACAACGTTATTCTGCAAAGCTTAGACAGCAATGGGGTGCAGATGAAGATACAACGGTATTATTGTATGTGGGGCGGCTGTCGTCTGAAAAAGAAATTAATGTGCTGATTGATGCTTTTAGTGAACTTAGGAACTCGACACAGCGTAAAGTGAAATTGGTATTAGTTGGCGATGGGCCAGATCGTGCACGTTTAGAAAAAATGCAAGGTGCTGATCATATAATCTTCATGGGAAGCTTAAGTGGCATACAACTTGCCGAAGCTTATGCGAGTGCTAATGTTTTTGTTTTTGCAAGTCAGGTAGAAACCTTTGGGAATGTCGTGCTAGAAGCAATGGCAAGTGGTCTAGCTATTATTGCTTATGATTATGCATGTGCTCAATTACATGTCAAACATCAACAAACAGGTTGGTTGTGTCCAATCGGGAATATTAAACAACTCACCCTACATATATTAGAAATCCCTGATAACGCAACACTAAGGTCTATGGGGCAACAGGCAATGCATGATGTGCAAACTATCGGGTGGCAACAACCAGTTCAACAATTTGAACAAGCACTTTATCGGGTCAAGCAGGATTCAAAACTGCTGACTTAGTTCATCTCTAGCAAAAGGAGAGTGAAAATGAATTTTAAAAATACCAAAATAAAAATGCTCGATCTCGACCTGAAAGGTTGCTTGTATCTCAACCACTTATCACATACTCAAAGTATTGCATCCTTTTTTAAAGTTATTAGTCGCCTAGGTGATGGCACTTTTTGGTATGTGATGCTCGTACTGGTTTGGTTGCAAATGGGCTGGGCATTTGGCTTGCAACTTCTATATGTCGTCATTACAGGTTCACTAGGTACGGGCATCTATAAGTTTTTAAAGCAAAAAACAGTACGACCACGACCGTATCAAGTTCATCAAGTGATTATTCTTGGTGAGCGACCATTGGATCATTTTAGTTTTCCTTCTGGTCATACCTTACATGCGGTGATGGCGACCATCGTCTTTGGTTATATTCAGCCAATTTTATTGATCATTATGCTGCCTTTTACTCTCTTGGTTGCTCTATCTCGGATGGTTTTAGGTCTGCATTATCCAAGCGATGTTATTGTTGGTGCATTGATTGGTTCAACTGTGGCAAGTGTGATTATTTTAACTGCACCGATCTTTGGAGTAGCTTTATAATGTTTTATATTTTCATGATTTATCAGTTATTAAATAAAGAATCTGATGAAGTTTTACATCAGGGTTTTAATTTTGAGTAATGAATCAAAATCCATCAAACATGTTTATCTAAATTCAAAATAATTGAAGATTGCAATGGTGATCAAACCTTAGATTAGATATTGTGAAACGTTGATGCTTTAAATCAGGTCCGTATTTAAATTAGGTCATCGTTCAGAATGAATGATTTCTGAATGGGTTGAGATTTGATACAGTAGTCTGATCAAATACAAGTAAGGACGACCTAAATGGGTTTACGTTGGACAGATACCATTGATATTGCAATTGAACTCACAGAAGCGCATCCGGATGTGGATCCACAATGGATACGTTTTACTGACTTACATGCGTGGGTTTGCGCCTTGCCTGAATTTAGTGATGATCCAACAAAATCGACGGAAGGCTTGCTTGAAGGGATTCAAATGGCTTGGATGGATGAAGCAAATTAATTAATTTTGCGACAATCCATCTAAAAATTCATATTATTTACATATCAAAATCGGAAAATTGCTCATTCTTCGGTATAATGCGGCAAAATTTTCGTGTCAAATTGACTTAAGGAGCCAATCATGGCTATTGAACGTACTTTATCTATCGTAAAACCAGACGCAGTTGCTAAAAACAACATCGGTGACATTTTTGCACGTTTTGAAAAAGCGGGACTTAAAATCGTTGCGACTAAAATGAAACAACTTTCTAAAGCTGAAGCTGAAGGTTTTTATGCTGAACATAAAGAACGTGGTTTCTTTGCTGACCTAGTTGCATTCATGATTTCTGGTCCAGTTGTAGTATCTGTTCTTGAAGGCGAAAACGCTGTTCTTGCTCACCGTGATATTCTTGGCGCTACAAATCCTAAAGAAGCTGCTCCTGGTACAATTCGTGCAGATTTCGCTGTAAGCATCGACGAAAATGCTGCTCATGGTTCTGACTCTGTAGCTTCTGCTGACCGTGAAGTTAACTACTTCTTCGCTCAAACTGAAGTTTGCCCACGTACTCGCTAATTGCTAGTACATAGGGTCTGTCATACTTGTAAATCACGCTGTGATTTATAAATTGATAACAGACCCTAAACCAGATAGGTGTTATACTACTTATCTGGTTTTTTTATTTCCAAAAGATTTTATTGTTCAAATATTGAGCAAATTGTTTTATCCCATGACATGATTTAGGTAATACACATGAATTCTGAAGTTGTCGCTTCATCGACTATGCAAGATGAACAGCAGCATGCACCATCAAAATCTGTAGAGACAACGTCTGTACAGAAAGTGAATTTACTTGGCATGTCACGTCCGCAATTGGAAAAATTCTTCGAAGATATGGGGGAGAAAAAATTCCGTGCAGGACAGGTGATGAAATGGATTCATCAGTTTTTTGTGACTGATTTTGCGGAAATGAGCAATATTTCTGGAAAATTGCGTGAAAAATTAGAAAGAATTTGTGAGGTTAAAGCGCCTGAAGTCGTGCATAAAAACTACTCTAAAGACGGTACTCGTAAATGGGTATTCCGTGTTGGTGAGGGTGCAGGTTCTTTGGTGGAAACAGTACTGATTCCTGCCGAACATCGTTCTGGATTACGTCGAACTTTATGTATTTCCTCGCAAGTGGGTTGTGCGCTTGACTGTTCATTCTGCTCAACTGGGAAACAAGGTTTTCAACGTGATTTAACGCCAGATGAAATCATTGGGCAGTTGTGGGTCGCAAACTATTCTTATATGGAAGAAGTGCCTGTTGCAGAGCGTGAACGCTCGGTGACCAATGTGGTAATGATGGGTATGGGCGAACCATTGTTGAACTATGATGCTGTTTTAAGTTCAATGCGCATCATGCTTGATGATTTTGCGTATGGTATGTCTAAACGTCGTGTGACATTGTCAACCTCTGGTATTGTGCCGAAAATTGATCAACTGGTGAAAGATATTGATGTTGCATTGGCAATTTCTCTACATGCACCAAATGATGAATTGCGTAACGAACTTGTGCCAATCAATAAAAAATATCCGTTAGCACAATTGATCGCAGCATGTCAGCGTTATATTAATAAAAATGGCAATGAAAGTTCACGTAAACATGTGACGATAGAATATGTGATGTTAGATGGTGTGAATGATCACCCAGAACATGCACAACAAATGATTAAGCTGTTGAAAAATTTACCAAGTAAAATTAATTTAATTCCATTTAACCCATTTCCACATGCGCCTTATGATCGCTCAAGTCGAAATCGTATTATTTCTTTCCAAAAAACTTTGTCTGATGCTGGTTTTGTGTGTACGATTCGTCAGACGCGTGGTGATGATATCGATGCAGCTTGTGGTCAATTGGTGGGGCAAGTGGCAGATAGAACACGTCGTGCAGAGCAATGGAAGAAAAAAGTTGCAGAGCGTAATGAAATCATACGTTCGGATGGCTAATGTATTGATTTAAAAATCGACTAAACGGAATATTGGGGGCAAGCTTTGAGAAAATCGGTGTATTCAAAAGCAATTGCAGTTGTAGTAATCGGTCTATCTATGTTGGTTGTACAGGGGTGTCAAACCACTGGTGAAGATACAATTACAAAAAAAGACCCTGAAAAAGCTGTAAAAGTACGTACCCAACTTGCTGCTGAATATATCCGTACAGGTGATCTGGATGCTGCAAAGCGTTCTTTAGATCAAGCACTCGAAGCTGATTCGCGTGACTCAACAGCCAATATGATGATGGGTGTTTTACTGCAACAAGAAGGCAGTAAGATCAGCTTGGAAAAAGCAGACCATTATTTTAAACGTGCGATTTCCAGTGACTCAAAAAATGCACAGGCTCGTAATAATTATGGAACATATTTATTTGTTACAGAACGCTATAATGAAGCCATCGAACAGCTTAATATTGCTGGGACTACTTTAGGGTATGATCAGCGTTATAAAGCTTTAGAGAATTTAGGTCGGGTTTATTTGAAAGTAGGCGATGTTGCAAATGCGGAAAAAGCATTTAAACAAGCTTTACAAGTGAATCGCGATTCAATCATTTCTTTGATAGAGTTGTCTGAGCTTTTTTATTTGCAGCAAAAAAATGCACAAGCAAGTCAACTTTATGAACAATATGTTCGTTTAGTTGGTCAGAACAACCAAGGTGCACGCGCACTTTGGATTGGTTTACGTATTGCACGTGCCAAAAATGACCCAATGGGGATGCAAGTATTGGTCAATCAACTCCGTGCTTTATTCCCAGAAAGTAAAGAATATCAACGTTATCTGCAATTACAGTACAGTACTGAGGCCGTATGGAAGTAAATCCTAATTCACAGCAACCTACAGGTTCAAACGTAGCATCGAATGGTTTAGGAAATGTTCAACGTCCAGGTGAGTATTTGCGTCAAATTCGAGTTTCTAAAAACCTTGATTTACTGGATGCTGCTAAAGAGTTGAAAATGCCTGTGAAAACTTTACAGGCATTGGAAAAAGATGAATATACATCTTTGCCAGAAGCAACATTTATCAAAGGTTATTATCGTTCTTATGCAAAATATTTGAATGTTGATGCAACTGCAATCATTCAGCGTTTCGATGAGATTTACCAAAATGACACGGGTCTTTTGCCAAATCATGCATTGAACAATTCTCCAATTAAAATTATGGGGAAACTTCCTGGTTCTAAAAGTGATCGCAATAGAAAATGGTTAAAGCGTATTTTAATCACCATTATTGCCGTCGTTGTTATTTGGTTGGCGATTGCAGGGATTCAAAAATTCACATCAAGTAAAAATACGGATGCAGATGTTAAACCACAAGAATCGGATGTAGAAGTTTTGAATTTGAATAATTTGACTTCAACGTCTGGAGACCAGATGGTTTTAAACTTTAGTCATCCAACTTCTGTGCATATTGTTGATAGCACAGGTAAAGTCTTGGCAACAGGTCGTCAATCTGCAACTTTGACGATGAGTGGACAATCACCATTTCAAATTCGTCTTGATGATGCAACAGCTGTGTCATTAAGTCTTAATAATGAACAGATTTCATTGTCTCCATATACAGTGAATGGAAGAGCCGAATTCCGTTTATCACGTTAATGGATCAAGAGTAGACAAGATCATGATTGAGAATCCTATCAAACGCCGCCCAACGCGAAAAATTCGAGTGGGTTCTGTGTATGTGGGTGGCGATGCACCAATTAGCATCCAAAGTATGACCAATACTGAAACCTGCGATGTCGATGCAACAGTTGCACAGATTCAACGTTGTGCAGATATTGGTGCAGATATCATGCGTGTTTCTGTGCCGTCTATAGAAGCAGCTGAAGCCTTTGGTGAAATTCGTAAACGTGTCACAGTTCCTTTGGTCGCAGACATTCATTTCGATTATAAAATCGCATTGAAAGTAGCGGATATGGGTGCGGATTGTCTACGAATTAATCCTGGTAATATCGGTTCTGAAGCAAAAATTCGTGAAGTGGTTGCAGCAGCGCGTCATCATGATATTTCTATGCGTATTGGTGTGAATGCAGGTTCTTTAGAGAAAGACATTCAAAAGAAATATGGTGAACCTACAGGTCAAGCTTTGCTTGAATCTGCGATGCGTCATATCGATATACTTGATCGTTTAAATTTTCATGAATTTAAAATTTCGGTTAAAGCATCGAATGTATTTTTAACCATGGATGCTTATCGTTTATTATCACAACAGGTTGATAATCCATTGCATTTAGGTGTAACTGAAGCCGGCATATATCGTACTGGTTCAGTTAAATCTGCAATTGCTTTGGGTGGCTTATTAATGGAAGGCATTGGTGACACCATGCGTATTTCATTGGCAGCTGATCCTGAAGAAGAAGTGAAGATTGGGTTTGATATTCTCAAATCGCTGAGTCTTCGTTCAAACGGAATTAATTTTATTGCTTGCCCAAGCTGTTCACGTCAAGAGTTTAACGTGATTAAAGTGATGCAAGCTTTAGAAGAGCGTTTAGAAGATATTCGTACACCAATGGATGTATCTGTCATTGGTTGTAAAGTAAATGGGCCAGGTGAAGCCAAAGAAGCCGATATTGGTGTGGTGGGTGCGAGTCCTCGTTCACTGGTGTATCGTAATGGTGAAAAAAGCCATTTAATAGATACTGATCAGTTGGTTGATGAAATCGAAACGATGGTTCGTCAACGAGTTATAGAGCTTGAAAAAGCTAAATCTAAAGAGATTATTCGCACAAGTTTTTCTGAGTAGATCATGAGTTCAATTGTCGCAATTAAAGGTTTTAATGACGTTCTTCCTACGCAAACAGCTGCTTGGAGACGTCTTGAGCAACATTTAGCATCACTTATGGATGCTTATGGTTATCAGCAAATTCGTCTACCGATTGTTGAGCAAACCCATTTGTTCAAGCGTTCGATTGGTGATGCAACGGATATTGTCGAAAAAGAAATGTATACCTTTTTTGATAAAGGTAATCCACCTGAGTCTTTGACTTTACGTCCGGAAGGTACGGCAGGTTGTGTGCGTGCAATGTTGGAACATAACTTACTCCGTGGTGCAAACCCGCGTGTTTGGTATGTAGGACCAATGTTCCGCTATGAAAAACCGCAAAAAGGGCGTTATCGTCAATTTCACCAATTTGGTGTGGAAACTTTTGGGGTCGCAACGCCTGATCAAGATGCGGAAGTGATTTTATTGACAGCGCGTCTGTGGAAACGCATGGGTGTGTCTGATAAAGTTCAGCTTGAGTTGAATACGTTGGGTGAGTTGGATGAGCGAGCAGAATATCGTGCAGCTTTGGTTGAATTTTTAAATGCGCATAAAGCTGATTTGGATGAAGATTCGCAACGTCGTTTGACGACTAATCCATTACGTATTCTAGATTCAAAAGATGCAAAAACTCAGCAAATTCTTGAAAATGCGCCGAAATTGCATGATTTCTTGAAAGAAGATAGCATGAATCACTTTGCGCAATTGCAGCAGTATTTAACAGATGCTGGAATTCCGTTTGTGATTAATCAAAAACTGGTTCGTGGTTTAGATTATTACAACAAAACTGTTTTTGAATGGACAACTACGCATCTAGGTTCACAAGGAACTGTATGTGCAGGTGGTCGTTATGACGGTTTAGTTGGACAATTGAAAGGCAAGCCTGATCAATCTGTTCCTGCTGTTGGTTTTGCGATGGGTATGGAGCGTTTACTGCTTCTTCTGGAACAGCTTGAAGACAATACACCTATTCGTGAGTGTGAATTGTTCTTGCTTTCAGATCCTGTAACACAAGGCAAAGCTTTGGTTTTAGCAGAACAGATTCGTGATCAGCTTGAAGCAACGAATAGCACAATACGTTTAAAAACGGGCTCACAAGGTTCAATGAAGAGCCAAATGAAAAAGGCAGACCAATCTGGTGCTGTATATGCCTTGATCTTTGGTGAGCGTGAAGCGGGGGCCCAGCAAGTTTTAATTAAAGAGCTTGCAACAGCAGAACAATATGAAATTGTGGTATCTGAAATTGTACCGTTTTTCATTGAAAAATTTTCATCAAAATAAGCTGATAATCATAAGGATAAGGGGAGTCAAATGAGCGCAATGACTGACGAAGAACAACTTGATGGTTTAAAGTCATTTTTTAAGAAATATGGCTCGGCTATGTTCAGTGGCGTGTTAATTGCGTTGATTGCCTTTTTCGGTTGGGAATATTGGCAAAAGAAAACTTTGGCTGAAAATCAGATCGCGACAGCCAAAGTTCAACAATTGATGGACGATGCCAAAGCAGCAAAAGGTGATGCTAAAGCATTTGCCATGTTAGCTGCTTCTGCAGATAAAATTGTAAAAGATAATCCAGATTCCGTTCAAGCTGTTCAAGCACAGATGGTCATGGCGCGACTTGCCTATGATAAAAATGATTATGCAACGGCTGAACGTGAGCTGAAAAAAGTTGAAAATTCTAAGCTAAAAGATGCTGGTCTGTTACAAATTGTAAAAATCAAACTTGCAGACTCGCAATTGGCGCAAAAGAAATTTGATGAAGCATTGAAAACCTTGTCAGCTGTGACGGATCCTGCTTTTAAAGCAAGCGCGGAAGAGCTAAAAGGTGATATTTACTTTGCAAAAAGTGACATTGAAAATGCAAAAAAATCGTATCAAGCAGCATGGAATGCGGTTCTTGAGCGTAAACAGGAACGTCAAATTTTACAAATTAAACTCGAAAGTGTTGGTGTATTAGTAGATGATCCTGAACTTGAACGCCCAGTTTTAGAAACGCAAGTGGATGGTTCTGGTGCTGAGCAGCCTGCAATGGAAACACGAGTGGATAAGTCTTAATGGATAAAAAATTTAAAATACCGTTTGCTTTAGCAATCTTATCGATAGCTTTAATTGGCTGTTCGAGTAATAAAGTCAAAGAAGTTAAAGTTAAGCCGAATCCTCTGCCGAAAGTTGCTCAAGCTTCTAGTTTAGTTCAAGTATTTGCAACGAATGTTTCTGCTACAAGCAAAGAAGATGCTTTGCGTCTTCGTTTAGATTCAGACAACGGTGTTGTTTTTGTATTAGATCCAAAAGGTGAAGTCTCTGCTTATAAAGGCAAGCAGCGTCTTTGGGAAAGCAAAGTCACTAAACAAGGCTTAAGTTCTGGTGTAGAAGCTGCCGATGGCTTAGTGGTTGTTGGTAACCAAAAAGGGCAAGTATTTGCATTAGACCAAACGACAGGTGCTCAAAAGTGGTCTGCACAGTTGTCTGGCGCAGTTATTAGCTCAGCACTGATTCAGTCAGGTCGTGTGATTGTTGTGACCAATGATGCAACTGTTTATGCACTTGATGAAGAAACAGGTCAGCAAACTTGGACGTACAAGTTACCAAATGCTTCTTTCAGCTTACGTGGTCAAGCAGCACCAGTTAGCCTAGACCCACGAACTATTCTTGTTGCAACATCAACAGGTTATATTTACGCGATTGACAGCTTGTCTGGTATACCTCGTTTACAGCGCCGTGTAGCTGTTTCAGAAGGTCGTTCAGATATCCAACGTCTAATCGATGTAGATGCAGAGCCTGTTGTTGCTGGACAATATGTTGTAACGACAAGCTTTCAAGGTCAAGTTACTGTTTTAGATTTAGCTTCACAGCGTGTATTGTGGAGTGAAAACTCAAGCAGTATTAACCGTCCAGAAGTGACCGATGGCAAAGTCATCGTATCGCAAACAGATGGTCAAGTGATTGCTCGTGATTTGATCACTGGACAAGAAATTTGGAAAAATGAACAACTTTTAAATCGTAATCTAAGTAATGCTGTTCTGTTAGGGCAAAACTTAGTAATTGGTGATTTGGATGGTTATTTACACCAAATTGATCCAAATACAGGAACAACTTTAGGTCGTGTTAAGACCAGTGGTGAAGTCCGTACTTTACGCGTTATTGATAATCAACTTTATGTTTCTACACGTAAAGGCGCTTTAAGTATTTGGCAAAATCGTTAAGGTTCTATTCACGGACACTATTAGGATTCTCTATTTTTTTAGTCTTATGCTAAAATAGGGCAATCTCTATGAATTTCATGCACGGGGTGATTGCAAAATCAATACCCCGTGTTTTTATTTTAGGTTTTTCCTATTCATCCCTCCTATACGTTTCTGATGTTCAGACCAGTCATACTGGCTGATCTTGAATAAAGGTTATTTTATGAAACCCGTAATTGCGCTCATTGGTCGTCCGAACGTCGGCAAATCAACGTTATTCAACCAGATTACCAAGAGCCGTGATGCACTTGTTGCCGATTTTGCAGGTCTAACTCGTGACCGTAAATATGGCGATGCTGTATATGAAAATAAATCCTTTATTGTTGTTGATACTGGTGGTATTGGCGAAAATGAAGGTGGTATCGATACATACATGGCGGAACAGTCAAAAACTGCCATCAATGAAGCAGATATTATCGTTTTTGTTGTTGATGCTCGTGCAGGGCTATTGGCTTCAGATGAACAAATTGCACGTGAATTGCGTACTTTAGGTAAGAAAATTTACCTTGTTGCCAATAAAGTTGATGGTGTTCATGCAGAAGCAGCTTTAGTTGAGTTCTATAAACTTGGTATGGGTGAGCCTTTACAAGTTGCAGCTAGTCATGGTCGTGGTGTACAGCAAATGCTTGAAGATGTTCTTCAAGACATCCCAGAAGATGAAAGTGACGAAGAGCACGACAAGGCAACAGGTTTACGCTTAGCGATTATTGGTCGTCCAAACGTAGGTAAATCAACACTGGTTAACCGCTTATTGGGCGAAGAACGTGTTGTTGCATTTGATGAACCAGGTACAACACGCGATTCTATTTACATTCCTTTTGAACGTGATGGTCGTCAATACACATTAATTGATACTGCTGGTGTACGTCGTAAAGGTCGTGTGGATGAAATGATTGAGAAATTCTCAATCGTAAAAACTTTACAAGCGATTAAAGATGCACATGTCATTGTTGTCGTCTTAGATGCACGTGAAGGTGTGGTAGAACAAGATTTACATTTAATTGGTTATGCGCTTGAAGCTGGGCGTGCCATGGTGATCGCCATTAACAAATGGGACAACATGACTGAATATGACCGTAAACAATGTAAATTAGATGTAGATCGTCGTTTTGACTTTATCCCTTGGGCGAAAGTGCATTTGATTTCTGCATTGCATGGGACGGGTGTTGGGGAAATGTACCCATCGATCCATCGTGCTTTTGATTCATCACATTTGAAAGTATCACCTGCAAAATTAACTCAAATTTTGAGTGATGCGACTGATGCACATCAACCACCAATGATTGCTGGTAAGCGTATTAAAATGCGTTATGCACATATGGGCGGACAAAACCCACCAACGATTATTATTCATGGTAATAAAGTTGATAAAACGCCTGCGGACTACCGTCGTTATTTAGAAAATGTGTTCCGTAAAGTTTATAATCTTGAAGGTACGCCTGTACGTGTTGATTTTAAAACCTCTGAAAATCCATTTGAAGGTCGTAAATCGATGATGAATGAGCGTGTAGCTGCGCGTAAACGTCGCTATGTTCAGAAGTTTAAGAAAGCTGAAAAGAAATATAAAAATTAATTTTATATTCTTGTGATATCAAAACCCAAAGTGATCTTTGGGTTTTTTTATTTTAAGATATGACAATATTCAAAATAGTTGGGTGTTTTAGTGAATCGTATAATACAAGTAGACCTGAATGCGATTCAAAATATTATTCCGTGTTTTCAAGCAGCGGATCGAAGCAGTCAAATTCAAGAACTTAAATATGCGATTTATCAATATCGTAATCAAGTTTTATCTTGTTTGATTTCTACAGAAATCACCCGTCAAGACTGTATTCATCAAGACTCGACCAATCAAGAAAATCCTAAACTTGTGATTACGAATGATGACATGACTAAAACTGAATATGGTAAACCTTATTTACGTGATTATTCTCAACTTGCATTTAATCATTCCCATAGTCAAAAAAATTATGCTTTAGTCAGTAGTTTGAAAATAGCTGATCTAGGCGTGGATGTTGAAGATCTAGATCGTACAGTTCGTTTTGATGCATTGGCAAAGCATGCTTTTCATCCAGAAGAATATCAAATGTGGCAAGATTTAGATTGTGATCCTACATTTTGGTTTAAGGTTTGGACGACGAAAGAGGCAATTTTAAAAGCTTCAGGTTTTGGAATTCGTCTGAGTCTAAATCAGCTAAACACTGGCATTCATCCAATTAACGATGGGGGAGTGTGTACGCACATACAGTTGGGTAGTTTTGCTTATCAGAATTTTAATTTAGGTCATGTCATGCTCACAGTTGCATGGCGTTCAGCATTGTCGTGTGAAGGTTTTGTATTTCCGAAAATTCAAATTATTCAGCATTGATGATTTATAAGTGAAGTTGAAATCATCGTATTTACACTTTATAGCCACAAAAAAGCCCATCCAAAGATGAGCTATTTTTGATATTAAAACTAAAAATTATTGAGGAATATGTTCTTCATCTTCAAATTCAGGTTTAACTTGTACAATAAAGTCTTGACGGTTTAGACCACGCCATAGCGCAAATGCAGTGCCGATATAGATCGAAGAGTAAGTACCTACAAATACACCAACAAACATTGCAACAGAGAACCAGTGTAAGCCATCGCCGCCTAAGATCATCATTGCCAGTACAACCAGTAATAATGTCATAGAAGTGTGAATGGTACGTTTTAAGGTTTCAGTCAATGCAATATTGACGATTTCTAAAGGTGTTGCACCACGAATCTTACGGAAGTTTTCACGAATACGGTCTGATACAACGATGTTATCGTTGAGTGAGAAGCCGATAAGTGCCAATACCGCTGCAAGTACCGTTAAGTCAAACGGCCATTGCATCATCGCAAAAATACCCAGTGTGACAATAACGTCATGTAGCAATGAAAGCACTGCACCCACTGCAAGTTTAAACTCGAAGCGAATAGTGACGTAGATCAACATGAGTAGCATTGCAAGCGCTACAGCACCCGCAGAGCGTAAATACAGCTCATTACCAACTTGACCACCTACAGAATCGACCTTATGTACGACAGCAGGGTTATTTGGCAATTGAACTGCTTTAGTCAAAGCATTGCTTAAATCTTCAACGGCAACATCTTGTGCAGGCATACGAACAATAAGATCTTTATTACTTCCTAAAGTTTGTACAACAGCATCTTTAAAGCCCGCTTTGTCTAGATTTTCAATAATTTCAGTCGGTTTCGCTGCCTGTTGATAATTCAACTCCGCAGAAACACCACCTGTAAAATCTAAACCAAGATTTAGACCTTTCGTTGCAATGAAGAAAATACTTGCGATGGTTAATAAGATCGAGAAGATCGCCGCTGGTTTGGCAATCTTCATGAAATTAATTACACGTTCATCATCTGGGCGTCCGTATTTCTTTGTCGGTTGAGTCACATCAGTCATCATAGATCTCCTTATATGCTCAACTTATTCAAGTTACGTTTTCTGCCATAGATCAATTGGATAATGGCACGTGTTACGGTAATTGCCGTAAACATCGAACACACGATACCAATCATCAGTGTCACGGCAAAGCCTTTGATCGGGCCTGTACCAATGGCAAACAAGATAAATGCAACCAAGAATGTAGTTAAGTTTGAGTCGAGAATGGTGTTATATGCTCGATCATAACCTGCAATAATGGCTTGTTTGGGCGAAGCGCCCCAACGCATTTCCTCTCGTATTCGCTCACAGATTAGTACGTTGGCATCGACTGCCATACCAATCGTGATGACGATACCTGCAATCCCTGGAAGGGTTAAAGAAGCCCCGATCCATGACATGACAGTCAATAACATGGCTAAGTTTACAACCAGTGCAAAGTCAGCAATTAAGCCGAATAGACGGAAGAAAACAACCATCCAAATTGCAACAAGTAAAAAACCGACAACTGTAGAGGTGACACCTTTATCAATATTTTCTTGACCAAGACTTGGACCAACTACACGCTCTTCTACAAAGTACATTGGTGCAGCTAAAGCACCTGCACGTAACATCAGTGCAAGTTCGGCAGACTCTTGTGGAGAATCTAGACCTGTAATACGGAATGAAGAGCCTAATACTGCTTGAATCGTTGCAGCATTAATAACAACAGATTCTGTATAAGGTGTACGGACTTCAGTCATCGTACCTGTTACAGGGTCGACAACAGAGGTGATTTTTTGTTTATTTTCAATAAACAATACTGCCATACGTTTGCCAACAGCATTACGTGTAGCATCGGATAACAGCTTACCACCCGCAGTATCTAGAGTAATATTGACTTCAGAACCACCAGTATCTTGGCTAAAACCACTCGAAGCATTTTGAACACGTTCACCTGTTAAAATACGGTTACGGTTTAATAAAAGCTCACGACCACTGTCTAAAGATTCAAAAGCGAATACTTCAGTACCTGGAGGTAAAGGCTGACCATTATATTTACCCGTTGCACGGTCAATATATTGATCATTTAAATCAGACACTAAGCGAAACTCTAAGTTCGCAGTACGACCTAAAACACGTTTAGCTTCAGCAGTGTCTTGTACGCCTGGAAGTTCCACGACAATACGGTTACTACCTTGAGTTTGAACTAATGCTTCTGCAACACCTAACTCGTTAATACGGTTACGTAAAGTAGTTAAGTTTTGATTCAATGCATAAGATTGAATTTCTTGTTGTGTTGCTTCGTTATACGTCAGTTTAAGCGTTGAACCTGTAGAGGTTGCAAGCGCTTGTTGCGTATATTTGTTGCCATCACGACGTAAAAAATCCATTGCAGCAGCACGGTCATCATTATTAGCAAACTGAATCGTAATTGCATTGTTATTCAATGAAAGGCTATTAAAATTAATTTTATTTTCACGGAATGCACGACGTAAATCAGTTGCAGATGTTTCCATACGTTGTTCAATGGCTTTATTCATATCTACTTCTAGTAGGAAATGAACACCACCACGTAAGTCCAAACCAAGCTTCATTGGCTTAGCACCAATTTTTTGCAACCACTCAGGTGTGGTTGGTGCAAGGTTTAATGCGACCGTATAATTATCACCTAAGCCTGTACTTAAAGCTTCTTTGGCTTTGAGCTGTGCTTCTGAGTTATCTAAACGTAGTAAGGCTGCATTATTGGTGAATGTATTGTCATGACTGGCAATATTATCGCTTTTTAAAATTTGCTCTGCTTTTTGTATCACTGATTGATCAATAATGGTACCAGCCTTGGCGCCAGAAATCTGAACAGCAGGTTCATCCGGATACAAACTAGGCAGTGCGTATAATGTACTGATCACAAGTACCACTAGGATCAGTATATATTTCCATGCTGGGTAACGCATTTGCTTTCTTCTTAAAATGAAAAAGTCGTGCTCATGCACGACTTGTCTTATGATTAAAGGTTATTTAATGTGCCTTCAGGCAGTACTGAAATGACACTTGCACGTTGAACTTTTACATCATTTCCTTTGCTTAATTCAACAACTGCAAAGTCACCATCAATTTTAGTGATGCGACCCATTAAGCCACCTGCAAATACAACTTCACTACCGACACCTAAGCTTTCGATTAAAGTACGGTGTTCTTTTGCACGTTTTGCTTGAGGGCGCCAGATAAGGAAATAGAAGATTGCAACAAATACTGCAATCATCAATATGTTTGCCATCATGCCTGGGCCTTGAGCGGGTGCTGCTGCAGCGTGAGCAGAAGAAATAAATAAGCTCATTTCAGATTCCTAAAGTAAAAAAATTTTGCCATTTTCATAGCTTTTAAATTGACTTGTTTTGCAATTTACCTTGTCTTGGGGTTCAGCGCAAATACTGTTGAATTAATCTTCAATTCAGTTTTATATTGGGGCATTAATCTTCAGGACAAGGAGGAACTTCTAAACCACGACGCTGATAGAAATCTGCAACGTATTCATCAAAAGTACCATTATCAAGTGCATCACGAATATCTTGGGTAAAGCGTTGGTAATAACGTAAATTATGGATCGTACCGAGCATTGAACCGAGCATTTCTCCACATTTTTCTAAATGGAATAAATAAGCACGGGTGAAATTACTACAGGTATAGCAGTCGCAATGTGAGTCAAGCGGGTTTTGGTCATGGCGATATTGACTATTACGAATACGTACCAAACCATCCGTTACAAAGTAATGACCATTACGTGCATTACGCGTAGGCATTACACAGTCAAACATATCGACACCACGACGAATGGCTTCAACGATGTCTTCTGGTTTGCCCACACCCATTAAATAGCGCGGTTTATCTGCTGGCATCATTGCAGGAAGATAATCTAACACTTTGATCATTTCGTCTTTTGGCTCGCCTACAGACAAACCACCAATTGCGAAACCATCAAAATCAATTTCTTTCAGACCTTTTAAAGATTCTTCACGCAAATCTTCATACATGCCACCTTGGATGATTCCAAATAAGGCATTTCGATTTTTTAGAACATCATGATGCTGAGTCTTACAACGTTTTGCCCAACGCAAAGAAAGTTGTAAAGATTTCTGTGCTTCTTCATGTGTTGCAGGATATGGGGTGCATTCGTCAAAAATCATCACGATATCTGAATTCAAGGTATGTTGAATATCCATTGAAATTTCAGGTGATAAGAAAACTTTTGAACCATCGATAGGAGAGCGAAACGTCACACCTTCTTCTTTGATTTTACGCATTGCGCCTAAGCTAAAAACTTGGAAGCCGCCCGAATCTGTTAAAATAGGTTTACCCCATTTCATAAACTCATGTAAGCCGCCATGTTCACGAATGACGTCTAAACCTGGACGTAAATAAAGATGGAAGGTATTACCTAAAATAATTTGTGCTTTGATATCTTCAATATCACGTGGCAGCATGCCTTTAACTGTACCGTAAGTACCTACTGGCATGAACACAGGTGTTTCAATGACACCGTGTTCTAATGTTAAACGACCACGACGGGCACGACCCGACTGGCCTAATTTTTCAAACTTCATAAATAACCTAAATCTGGCGAAAAGACAGTTCGCTGATTGAAAATTGCAAAAGGGGACTATTTTCTCCGATTTTGTGGTCGAATACCAGTCATGTTACTTTTCATTATGTTTAAATTTAAAAAAATACAAGCAATCAATATGATAAAAATTGATTAATTATTTGATTTTACCTAAGTTACTCATGTATTTACTTATGCATAAACTGATTTTTTCACTTCAATTATTTATAATCGAAACGTAAAAAAGCGAACAATTGTTCGCTTTTTTTAATATGTATTCATTGTCGTATCATGAAAGTGTATCGAGTCATGACAATGAATCTAAAAAATTAGTTTTCATTTTTAGACATGCGACCAATTGCAAAGAAGCCAACGATCAACAGTACAATAATGAATATGCCGTAATGATTCCAAAAATTACGTTGCATTTTATTTTCTTGATATTCTGGATTTTTACTTAAAGTTGCCACCACGTCAGTCGGTAACTCATAAAAAGTATCGGGTTCAGCTGAGGTCATTCCGACCATAGTGCAGTCCCAAGTTTTTACATCCGCCCATAAAATACCGAAGTGACTACATTTGTATCCAACATTTAAATTTGTAAGTTCTTCGTATTGGCTTAATACTTCTTTTGGAAAAGCACCGACTTGGAACATTTCGTCGCCAGTATTAAATACCAATAAGCCTTTAGCTTGCGCAGGAGCATGCCATAAAAAGCATAGGCATAACATCATGAATAGTTTTTTTAACATTTAGTTCTCTCCAATCTTTAGATTGTTTTGTTTTAAAAAAGTTGTTTTTTTAGTCAGCGAAAAATATCAGAAAATAATCAAAATGTCATTTTTTATATTAAAAAGATGACGAAAATAGGATATATCTCATCAATATTTGCAAATGGTGATTAGTCGTGAGTGATTGAATGCAAATATAGGTTTCTGGGTTAAAGTGAATTAACTAAGTCATTTAAAATTTATTCAATCAATTGCTAGGCTTCAGCATATTTACTCTATTTTATTCATGTGTTGTTAAGTGCTTATTTAGACTTGATAAAACTGATTTATTAGATTTAAAACTTCGTCTTTATCTAAAGAAAAATCTTGTCCATCTGTGGCTGAAATATTTTTAATTAAGTTTTGTATGTGCAGATTCACTTCGGAAAACTCAGCATCTAAAGTCAGTAGATAAGCGTGATGAGCAATGAAAAGTGGATCGTAAGGCTCTGTAATATTTACAATTTGTGCAAGGTCAATGAGTATATCTTTATCTGCTTGAGATAATTTAAACATTTGAGATTGCTGGTTTTTTGCATCTATTTTCGAATCTGCAATGAACTCAAATAATAACGAACTTGGTGGGTTGAGTTCATTCGCCTGATTGATTGCTAAGGTTGGATCTTCACTCGAATGAATGAGAAATAAAATACGATCTGTATTTAAGTGATAAATTTTAGTTATATACTGAATAGCTTGCTGATACTGCTCAATCAGTAGTGCATATTTTTCATCAACATTATGGTTGGGTAGAATATTTTCAAACATTTGTAGAATGGATGTATCAGAGCCATTACTTAATTTATTTTGTTGGATACTTTGTTTATATTCTTCAGTATCTTTTTGCTTGATGCGCCATTTGGTCATGTTCCATTTGTCTTTTTCTAAGAGATATTGTTGTTTATGTTCAGTTTCACCAAAAATTGAAGATTCTGTTGAGATGGTAAAGTATTGAATATCAAATAATTCATCTACTTCTAAAACAAAAGCATAGATATTATCTTTTTTATAACGATAAAAAAAATCCTGAAAAACATCAGTGATAAGCGTTTTAAGCAAAGTTTCTTGCCCTGTTATGGGGTTATACATTTTTATCTCTATCATTTTTTAATTTATTGGCATTATGAGTGAAAATACACATGACTTTTATTTTATAAATAAGTCAAAAGTATTCGTTATTTTTTAATCTTCTATTTATTTTAACTTCAAAATATAAAAACGAAAACTCTATATTTATAATTCATTGAGTAATTGACCTCAAACCTAGATTTAAGGTCGTTAATTATCAATATTTACAGACGTTTTAAAAGCTAATTTAAAATTGTAACAGTTTGGGCTACTACTAAAAATTAGGTTTGTAATCGAAGTTTTGCGTGACGACAGCATCGGAAAAAGGACGAATCGATTTTTTAGCTAAAGTAATAGTGTTAATCATGTTGTTTGGAAAAACTTCAATCGTGTTGTTAAATTCTTCAACATTACGGTTAAAAATAGTGATTGCTGCACCAACATTTTCATTTTGTTCCTGAATATCATCCATCATTTTTGCATACAGTGTATTGGCTTTGAGTTCAGGATAATTCTCTACCACCACATTTAAACTTTTCATTAAATCTTGATTGAGTTTTTCAATATGTTGAAGCTGAGAAACATCCGTATTATTTAAATTTAAGTTTAAAATTTGTTGGCGTAATTCTGTGACTTTTTCCAATGTCGATTTTTCAAACTGGGTATATTGTTCCAAAGTTTGTTCTAAGCTTTCCAATGTTTTAACTTTCTGACGTTCGAAATTTGCCACTTCAGACCAAGCACGTTTGGTTGCATTGAAATAACGTACAATATTATTTCTAACCATAATGCCCCAAATGAGGAGAATGACAAAAATTCCAATAAATATGATCAGCCCCATGTGAATCGTTCCTTATGAATTATGAGATAAAATCTAACATGCACTGTTTGAATTTTTCATATTCAGGCATTGTCAGTTTTCTTAAGTGTCCTCTAAGTAGAGAAATATCGGTAATATTTTGTTTCTTGCGTGATGTGCGAAATAGGTCTTGATCCCCCAAATAACACATCATATTTTCTTCAAAATGATATACCACATCACCTGAATAATGTTGAAAAAAATCACTTATTTTTAATGTGATACGTGGGCTAATGATACGTGCTAGTTGGTGTTGGTCGTAGCCAAAAATATGTATTTTTTGATTGACTAAAATATCACTGGTTTTCCATGTTTGTGTATAAGGGGCAATAAATTCATCATGTTTATTACTTGCTGCAAAGCCAAGTGCAGGCATTTGGAAAACAAAAGCACCCCATTGGTTCTTATGGATTTCTCTAAATTTTTTCTGATCGCCATTGCTATTTGGCAATGAAAATTCATCGACATAATGGTACTGGAAGAGCATGACTTGATGTTGTTGCTTACCGTCAAACCATGTCGTTGAACAAAACTGTTCGATTTCGTTGGACACGTTACCTTTTGAAAATAAAGGAAAGCTTTGCTTGAGTTTGCTCAAGACCAATATTGTATTTGCTGCGGCTGAAATATGGTTGGGGGTTTTATTGAAATGTAAATCATATCTTAGCAGCATAATGCGTTGTTCTAAGAAGTAAATCACTTCATCAATCGGATCGCTTTGTTCGTAAATTAAATATGCAGTAAAGCAACACAATGCACCTGTTAGAAGACTAAGCGGATATGGAATAAAGGAATGAAGAAATGTGCCGAAAATAACAATTAAAATGCCTAAAATAAACAATAATCTTGGAATAATATTGTGGAAAAAAAGATCTTTACATTCACCCCAAGGGTGTAAGCCATCTAAGATTTCTTGAGCAGATTGCGCTTGCTGACCAATTTCCCACAGACGAGCAATGTTATGCATCACGTGCTGATTTTTCTTGGTACGAATATGTAGAAGTCGTTCAACAGTTTCTAGAGGCATATCACAATCTTTTAAATATAATGATGTTGTCGAAGTATAAATTTTAGATATTTCAGTCACCCTTACTGCGATATCAAAATTTCTAAAGTTATTTTAGTTTAATGATTATGCAGTAATTAAATACATAGAAAAAGTGATTTATGAGTGAAAGCTTGATTGTAAGTCGGTTATCAGTTTTTAAATTTTGCATACGAAGCATCTCAATTTGAATTTTATGGAATAGATTATTGTCTATCATTTTTATTTTAAGTAGTTATATGAGACTTATTGTTAAAGAGACTTTTAAGTTTATAGATTGATCAGCATTTATTGTTGAAGAGGTGAATATGGAGCTAACTAAATTAACTCCACATAAACTTATTTTGTGGAATAATTAATTCGCATTTTCAACCAACATTGCATCACCATAGCTAAAGAAACGATATTTTTCATCCACAGCATGTTGGTAGGCATTGAGAATATTGTCACGATTAGACAACGCAGAAACCAACATGAGTAATGTCGATTCTGGTAAATGGAAATTGGTAATCAGACGATCTACAACACAGAATTTATATCCTGGATAGATAAAAATTTGCGTATCACCCATCCATGCACCAATTTGACCACTACATGCTTGCGCCGCACTTTCTAAGGCACGTGTTGCTGTTGTGCCGACAGCAATAACTTTATTACCTCGTGCTTTGGTTTCTTGAATTAATTTTACAGTTTCTTGTGGAACATCACACCATTCGCTGTGCATGATGTGATTTTCAATATCGGTAGTACGCACAGGTAAGAATGTGCCTGCACCAACATGTAAGGTCACAAAAGCTTTTTTTATGCCTTTCTGTTCCAGTTTGGAAAGTAAAGCCTCATCGAAATGTAAACTTGCAGTAGGTGCTGCAACACTTGCCAATTTGGTTGGATCATTGAAAACCGTTTGATAACGTTCTGTATCAACTGCTTCTGCTTCACGGTTGAAGTAGGGCGGAATAGGTAACTGACCGTGCACATCTAAAACATTTAAAATTGGTTGAGAAAATTCAACTATATATAAGTTTTCATGACGACCTGTAACTGTCACTTTTATTTGATCGTCACCAATAAACAGTTCTGCGCCTGCTTTCGGCGAGTTGCTGGCTTTGATATGACAATGTGCAGTGGTTTGATTGAAAATACGTTCAACCAATATCTCTACTGCACCTCCTGTTGCTCGTTTGCCTTTTAAGCGAGCTTTCATGACTTTGGTGTCATTCAGTACCATTAAATCACCGTCTTCGAATAAATCGTGAATGTCGGTAAAATGAAGGTCTTGATATGAGCCATCATTATTTAAATGCAAAAGGCGTGAAGCACTACGAGTTTCGAGTGGATAACGTGCGATAAGTTCATCGGGGAGGTCAAAATTAAAATCAGAGAGTTGCATCATGAGAGGAAGTATTTGGCATTTGAAATTTAAAAACTTTAGCTAGTATAGTCTTTTTTAAATTTAAAGGCTGAAATTGATGCTTTATAATCCAAAAAAATCAAATCTGATTTAATTTTAAACAAATGAAAGAACTTGTCGTTGACAAGAAAATGAAACACGTTATTATACGCACACAACCTTTCCCGAGGTGGTGAAATTGGTAGACGCGGTGGACTCAAAATCCACTGTCAGCGATGACGTGTCGGTTCGAGTCCGACCCTCGGGACCATATATTTTCTCAAATATATGTTTTTAAATATAAATAACTTTAAATAAAAATTCTAGGTACTCATATAGGTACTTATTTTAGACTGCACCTCTTTAATTTAAATTCTCTACATCGCTCTGATTAGCCCTATTATTTACTATATTTTTAATCTTATGTCTTAAGCTACGCCCCTCTAAATGGAATTTTTGTTTGAATGTATAGCCCGTTGTGAAAAGGGGTAAACAGAAAAATATTGCTCACTTACTTAAAAATCGGGTAGACATCAGCGAGACGGTTTCTCTTATAGTTCAAATCGGCTTTGTTGCACAAACCTATCATTAAATGCTTCTCCAGCAATATAATTATCAAATGAAGAAACCTGCGCAATCTATTGCACAACAAATTGGCCCTCTTATATGAGCAGTATACTGCGCAAGATTAATAAATAGAGGAAACATCTCCATTTGGTTTGATCCAAAGACTGAGCGGTATGCACAATCACTAGGCAAGCAAGGTCGAAATCAGACCTACTCCGATACAGCTATTCAAAATGCTGCTTAATGATCTAATCTCTCTTTCGACTCTCTCTACGCATGGTTACAGGTTTTGTTCAAAGTCTGATTAAACTTTGCGGATTAGATTGGATAGCTCCGGATTATTCTACCCTCTGTAGAAGACAAAAGCATATTGATATTGCGATTAGCGACCAAAAAAGTAGCGATGGGCTACATCTACTCGTGGATTCCACTGGTTTGAAGTTTTTAGGTGAGGGTGAATGGAAACGTAAGAAACATCAGCCTGAATATCATCGTCAATGGCGTAAACTGCATATCGGTATAGATGCTAAAACCCTGCAAATAAGGGCTGTTCAGTTAACGACGAACAATGTCAGTGATTCGCCAGTACTAGGGGGTTTACTTGATCAAATTCCACCAGATGAGCGAATTGACTCTGTTTATACCGACGGAGCTTATGACACTAAATGCTGCCGACAAATCATTTTAGATCGAGATGCACATGCGGTCATTCTACCAAGAAAGAATGCAAAGCCATGGAAAGATCAGCAAGTGAGGTCTATAGAGCTGAATGAGTTATTGAAAACAGTCAAACGTCTGGGAAGATCCCTTTGGAAAAAGTGGTCTGGTTATCACCGTCGAAGTTTGGTGGAAACCAAGATGCATTGCATCAAATTATTAGGTGATAAATTAACATCAAGGAGTTTCCCTAGTCAGGTGAACGAGATTCATGTACGCGTAGCAGTCTTGAATAAATTCACAGAATTAGGTCGCCCTCATACCCAAGTTGCCACTTAAATTTGGCTCACTTAGGGTAGCTCTGCCTTTCAAGCCTTTGTGCAACAAAGCCCCTAGTAATTAGTTAAATTATTTATATGTATAAATTTTTGGCATAAAAAAGCCCAACATCCTGTCGGGCTTTTTTACGTATTTGATGCGTTGGTCTGACTCCTGTCGTACCTTTACATTCCTTGTATCTAATCTTGTTATTCTTATCTAGAGCATCCTGCTCTCTATATACTCATGATAGGAAATTTGCTTGAGATCGTATAGCCGCAAAAGGCTTGAATCCATGTGCGCCTAGGCGTACAAAATTGGCTGATTTTTATCCCAAGATTTATCCGCAGAAATTGGGGATAATTTAAGATCTGGATGGATTGATAACACAGACAAAAACTCAAAATTGATTAAATAGCGATCATTTTTATTGGCAAAAGATACCAGATCCGAATAAAAATAGCCGAGTTGTTTCCAAGACGGCTTTTTGGGACATTTTGAGATTATGTGGGATTATTAAGATATTGTTTTTAAATAATTTTTAAGGTTAGTGTTATTCACCAATTAAAATGTCTATGCGATAAACCATTTAAAATGTCCTGTTTTTAACCACAAGAGTCAAGCACAGGATTTAACTTTCTTTGTT
>NZ_JBIMDK010000008.1:0-144015 GCF_048552595.1 Acinetobacter psychrotolerans
TTCAAAGTTAAGATGATGGTATGACAATTTTATATACTCCATAAACCCTTTAAATTAATTAGGTGGTTTATGTCGCACTTCAAGTTTTACTCTGCCAGGTATTGAAAAATACTTTTATTGATAAATTAATACATAAAAATCAGTTGAGTAATAATTCAGAAATAGACTTACAAACAGGTTTATATAATCATTTGGCAATTAACAATTATTTAAAGGAGTTATACCCTCAATCCGAATCACCTTTTGGCATTATTTTATTGAGCGTAGATAACTTTAATGAAATAAAAACAAACCATCGTTTAAAAACTGCAAACAAAGCTTTAGTGTCAATCGCCAATGAACTCAGTCTGAATATTCGAGAAACAGATCTTATTGGGCGTTATAGTGAATCTGAATTTATCCTAATTTTAAACGATGTGACTTTAGAGCAAGCTTTGCATATTTCAAAACGCTTATCATCGTTAATTAATGCTCAATCGTTGAAAATTAATAACAAAACAATTTCACTCAAAGTCAGTTGTGGCGTAGCTGTTTCCGAAACAGATACCATGAGCAACGCTGTTCTACAGCAAGCAGATCAAGCTTTATATATGGCTCGAACCGGCAATAATCATTTTTATACTGGCTCAGGTATTTCATCATAAACACTTATAGCCGTATGATAGAGCTTCATATCGTATTTCAATAGCGTGATTTTTATTTTTTATAAATCATATATGATTATATTCTGATTCAACTGCAATAATTTAATTAAAACTCAATAATTAACATTAAATCATTATGGCTTGATGTAATTTAAATATCGTGGAATAAACATGAATGATAGATGGTGATGCAGGAATAAATTACTTCTGGAAGAGACTTAAACATCAGTTCGCCTCAGATATTATTATGAATTGGAGCAATGTTCATAAATGTATTTTAGTCTTGGTGCTGACTTTTGGTGTCCATTTATTATGGATTATTTGGAAGTTATTTATTATTTTCACGCCTAGTATTTGGCAATGGGTTAATTTACCGCTCGTTACTTCACAAATTTATGTGAATACAGCCTCAACATTTTTCGTGAGTGGGTTAATTATTTTTTGTTATCACTTCCAAAACAAGCATTGGGCAAATACCATTTTGCCACATTTTATGATTACATTTTTTATTCTCATGTTTATTGTCGATGGGTTTTTAGTCGGCATATATAGCCCTGCGACCATTTTTGCAATTGTATGTATTTCTGGTGTAGGATTGATTTTGTTTAATAGAAAATTTGTTTATTTTCATATATTTAATGCTTTTTTTATTTCCATGGTATTGATGTATCTCACCAATGAAAACCTAATCCCTTACGCACCTATTTTTAGTCGTTCATTATTAAATCAAGACCCACATCTCAATCAATTTTGGGTTCTGAGTATGATGTACTTTATTATTCCTATTCTTATCGCATGTTTAATATTGTGTGAAATTTTGCTGTCACAGTGGCGTCATAGAGAAGCGCTGATCAAAAATTTAAGCCAAACAGATCCTTTGACCAGCTTATATAATCGTCGTTTTTTCAATGAAAAACTTAATCTCATTCAACAAATGCAAATTAACTACACCATTATTTTAATGGATATTGATCATTTTAAAGAGATTAATGATGCTCATGGTCATCTTTTTGGTGATCAAGCACTGCAAAAAGTTGCGACTTTATTGTCTTCCCATGTCCGTCATTCAGATATTGTTGCACGTTATGGTGGAGAGGAGTTTATTATTGCGATGCCTGAAACATCTTTAGATATTGCTTATGAAATTGCGGAAAGATGTCGTTTTGCCATTGAAAATCAAATGCTTGATGATTCACAAAAATATTTAGATATTCGACTTACTGCAAGCTTTGGTGTCGCATCATCAACACATGATACTGATATTAGTAAAATCATACATCTTGCAGACCAAGCCTTATATTTTGCTAAACAGCATGGTCGCAATCAAGTACAGCTTTATAACGATCAAATCACTGCATAAAGTTCACTTACTTTCTATTATTATTGTGTCCGATATTGCTCTTCGCATGCGACAAACTCAAACTCTGCTTTAGCTTCATCTATCCATTGCTGAATAGCAGACACTGTTAATATTTTTTGCATATAACGCTGACTGGATTCAGAAATAGGAATGCCATACGTAATAAATCGCATCACCACGGGTGCATAAAAAGCATCTGCAATACAAAATTCATCACTAGATAAAAAACTATTTTGAGATGGCCGTTCAGCCCACAATTGCTCAATACGTTTTACATCATTTTTGAGTTGAGTATTTTCTTGCCAAAGTCGTGCTCCGACTTCTTTTAAATCTGCTTCAATATTCATATCGCAAGTATTACGTAAATTCATAAAGCTGCTATGCATTTCTGCCGACATTGATCGGGCACGGGCACGTTGTTTTAAATCTTTAGGCCACAACTGTTTTTCTGGAAATTTGTCTGCAAGATATTCACAAATGGCTAAGGAATCCCAAACCAAAAATCCATCATCCACTAAAGCAGGGACTTTACCAGTCGGATTTATTTTTAAAATAGATTGTTTAAACTGACTGTCCATAGCGAAATGGTCAAACGGAATTAAGTGTTCTGTGAAAGAAATATTAAAATGTTGCAATACCAACCACGGACGCATTGACCAAGTCGAATAATTTTTATTGCCAATAAATAGCTCTAACATTTCGGAATACCTTTTTATTTTAGAAAGGACAGAATTTATCTGCTACAGAATGTAGATACTCTATCTAATATCATGATTTTACTTTCTAACATAATATTTAAGCAAAAAAAAAGAGTAGCGAACTACTCTTTCTATCTATTCTAGAGTGATATATTTTGATGTATTAAAATAAGAATGCGATACCTAAACCAGTTGTATAACCACGGTTATCACCACTTAAATCTACACCAATACTACCATCAAGCTGAGTACGATCATTTAAAGCATAGATCAAACCAGAACCTAAACCATATTCATAATCTTGACCTTCAGTTTTAGAATAAATAAATTCTGAAAATCCTGAAAGTTTACCCGCAATTTTATAACCGACCGTAGGAATAGCTGTAATAGACCAATCACCGTCTTGCACAGCATAGTTCATGGTGATTCCAGTCGTGACTAAATCGTTATACTGATAATCTAATGATGTTCCGATGCTGTAAATATCATCTTCTTCAGTAAATTCATCATTACCTGTAGCAATCAAAGCTTGAGCCAATACCGCCATAGATAGTTTATCATCATCTAAATCAATGGCTTTTTTAATCCCAATAGTGACATCACCTAAACCAGAATTTTCGTCTTTATGACCTTTAAACTTGGTTTGCGTCCAAGCTGGACCTAACCAACCCAGTTGTAATTCCATACTTGACGTTAAACCTGTACGAAACAACATATCTGCATTTAAAGTAACCGTCTTTGCTTTTGCACCATCAATTTTACTTTCGGTGTAACTTGCACTTGGCAAGCCCTGTTCCCAAGCCAATTGACCTACAGGCGTGATCCCTGTACCAAAGCCTGCACCTGGACGGTCAAAGGAAAATTCTGCTGCCATTGCACTTATACTTAAACTAGAAGCAAGGACTAAAGTGATTTTATTTAAAATTGTCATATTGAGACTCAGACTTTAGGTTAATTCTTTGGACATTTTTGCACCGCGACTACGTAACAACTCTAAAGACTCTTTCTCTTCAGGTAAAGCCTGAGACCAATCAATTTGATCAAATTCACAATCAAAGAACAAATCACAGATGGATGACAGAATTGTTTTGCCTTCTTCATCTTTCGTATTTGGGTCAACATTGTGATCGAGCAGCTTCTGAACGACTGGTGTACAAGCAGCACTTGCAGCATCCCACAATGGCCCATAACATTCTTCTGCATCCCATAAATAAAAATTTGCTTTACCTTGAATCAGGGCATCCAAAATATCTAAATGTGGTTGTAAATCTTTCACTTTATCTTCTGCACTCAGTGGCTGTCCTGCTTCATAAGCATCACAAATTTTTTCCCACCACTTAAACAGCCCATCAGACCAAATTGAAACAGCTGGTCCTTTTTCAGGTTCCATAAAATTTGGATCAAAGCCTTCTGCAAGTAAGCGTTTTACCTGAACGAGGTCTAAATCTTCTAAAGCCTGTATAAAGACTTGTTGTTGCGCTGATAACATATTGATCTCCCTATTATATTCATAGGACTATTATGCCGAATATTTTTTAAATTACCTTTAAAAAATTAACTACTTCTCAATTTTTGGTCGAAATGGCATTTATTGTTAGTTTATGACAAACTGAAAACCTAATTAGATAAGATCTATTATATTTTGTTCTAAATTATTAAAATTTTTCAATTAAAATCAAATATTAACTCATACAATAAAAAAGCCCCGTAGGGCTTTTTTTAAACTTCTTCATCGATAATTTCAAGTTGACCACCACGTGGATTCTCATTTTTTTCAAGCACATGTTCTAAGCTTCGCTTAACGCGATCAATTGCTCCATGTAGTGCTAAATCTATATTTTTTGCTTTATGTGTAACGACAACTGGTTTTAGTCCTGCAGCTTTTGCTTCAACCATACAGCGAATGTCATCACCTCCGCCTTTGTCGCCATTTTCATCACTTATATGAACCGAAAAATGGGTAATACGCTCACTATGGCGTTGAAATTCTTGATTTAATTCATCTCTCACGTATGTAATTAAACGTTCACTATTTTGAATATTCTTATCTGTACGGATTTCAATGTTCATAAAATATTATCCTCTACCTATTTGAACCTTTCTTACTCAAAATTATCACAATTTTTTGAATTTTGAGCATGCCTTAAGTTTGCTGTGTCATAGCTTTTCATCTTCAATAAATTGGAATTTGTCACTCCTCTATTGAATGGATGAACACTTATTTATCTGCAGATTCGTGTTCTTATATCTTCAATATCAGGCCATATCGAAAAATATGCAAGTGGATTTTTGAATTTTTTATGAAAAGAATATGAAAAATGACAACTTGTTACTTTGTTTTATAATTGAATGATTTTTTTATATTTTTATATTCAATTACATAAAAATAGCTCTTATAAAACAAACTCATTTCAAACAATGCAATTTCAAGACAGACAAAAATAAATCCTCATGCTTTTTTTAAATAATGTGGTTTTTATACTTTTCTTGTGACGATTTTTTACGATTCAAAAACACAATTGCATTTGATATTTACATATTTATTTACGTTTCATCCCATTTTTACTTTATTTTTATTAAAGAATCTGTATCCTTGAAGCGCTTTCTTGGGGGGAGATTTTTTCATGAAACTTACACAAATTGCTGCTATCTGCACAATCGCAACAACTGCAACTTTGGCTCAAGCTACACCTGTTTGGCAGGATTTCAGCTTAACTGGTCTTTATGGTGAAAACTATGCCTTACCTGCAAATGGTAACGATAGCAACCAGCAAAACACCATTACTGCTGAATATGCAGCAAAACTTCAGTATGGTGATTTTTTTGCATTTGCAGACCGTACGAATAATGATTTAGATGGCAACGAAACTTATTTCGAAGTCTCTCCTCGTTTAAGCCTTGGCGCTGTTTCAGGTAAAAAACTTGAAATTGGTCCAATTAAAGATGTATTGATTGCAACCACTTGGGAAGGCGGTGAAGGTTTCAATAACTACTTATATGGTTTTGGTTTCGATTTAGCGATTCCTTATTTCCAATATGCGCAGTTAAACTTTTATAAAGCTGACAACGATAAAAATCTGAATGATGACTATCAAGTAACATTCACTTACGGTGTGCCATTTAAACTTGCATCAGAAGACTTCCTTGTAGATGGTTTCATGGACTGGTCAACAACTGAAGATGATCATGCGAGCGAATTAAACTGGACAACACAGTGGAAATGGAATGCTGGTAAACACATTTCTCCAAAAACTAAACTTTATCTTGGTGTTGAATATTCTGTATGGAACAACAAATACGGAATTAAAGATCTAAACCAAAATGATGTAAGTGCTTTAGTTAAGTATCATTTCTAATTGATATTGAAATGAATCAATATAAAAGCAAGGCTGATGTCTTGCTTTTTTATTGCCCAAAAATGTATTTCTTTTTAAAATAAAAAATCAAATTTCACATCGACTATATCCATGATTTTTCAGATTCGGCCTGCTCAAACCTCAGATTTAAAACATATCATGCGAGTTTATAACCATGAAATTGCGACTGGTTTAGCCACATGGAATAGTCAATTGAAGACTTTTAACGATTATCAGCACTGGTTTTTAGAATTAGAACAAAAGCAGTTTCCACTTTTTGTTGCAGAAGAAATTGCGACTAAAAGTATTGCAGGTTATGCAGATTATTCGAGCTTTAGACAAATTAATGGTTATAGCCAAACTGTTGAACATTCAGTTTATATTGATCCACTGTTTGCTCGCCAAGGTTTAGGTAAAACCTTAATGCTCAAATTGATTGAACATGCCAAACGACACAAGATTCATGTGATGATTGCTGCAATTGACCATGAAAATTTTGGCTCGATTCATTTACATACGCAACTTGGTTTTAAACAAACAGGCTATATGCCTCAAGTCGGACAAAAATTTGGGCAATGGCGTGACTTGGTATTAATGCAATTAACCTTTGATGAAATTCAGCCTGAATAAATAAGAATATAGGATAAAAGTAATGAAAATAACTCCCCTAAAAATACTACTGATTTATACAATGCTATCAATTACAGCGAAAAGCCATGCAGAAAATTTATACAAAAGTGAATTAAAACAAAGTTGTGCAACAATAAAACAATATCGTGAGCTTGGTCAGAAATTTTATGATCAAAAGCAATATCAAAAAGCACTTGAACAGTTTAAAAATCAAGCATCATGGTCTGCATTTTGCCTCAGTAATGCCGAAGAAAGTGGTGCAAAAATTTCGGAAAAAGATATTGAAGTTGCCAATAATAATGTCGGTTTAAGCTATGCCAAATTAAATAAACCTTTATGGGCAAGAGCTTGGTTTCAAATTGATAAACAATCTAAAATCAGTCAATTTAATTTAAAACAACTTCATGAACCGAAACAAGCAACTGATTTATCAGGTGAATATGTTAGTTATGCTGGTTTTGGTGAATGGGATTACATTAGTATCAGTAAGAAAAATAGACAATATTTGATTGCATATTCAGGCGTTTATATGGGAATTACCAGTCTCATTTATGGACCAAATATGGGAGAGTTTGATACGACTATGCCATTAAATAAGAAACAGGTCATGTACCAATATGAAGATTGCAAAATATCTTTGCAATTCAAAAGCAGTAACGACAAAGGTAATTATATTGAAGTGACTCAAAGTAAAAGTGATTCTGGCTGTGGTTTTGGCCATAATGTATATGCTGGTGGAACTTATATGAAAGTGGAAAGTTAATTGATTCAAAATATAAAAAAGAACGATTTTTCTCATCCATTCAAATTTGGCTTTATCATCAATTAGGTACAATATCTGTTATAGCTCTTTTCACCGTCATATTCAGCGATACAATCCTCTGAAAAGACGTCAGCTAAAAACTGCGATTGATAACAATTTAAATGCATTAAAGCTTTTGCCCTGAGTAGTAGCACTTTATGATTTTTTCTAAATAACTGACTGAATCTATTATTCAATAGACTACACTTTTTTATTTTCGTGTTTTAATATATTGCTTATTTAATAATAATGTAGAGGGGAATATGGCAAAATTTTTGAATACAAGTGCGACCAACTTTTTCTTAGAAGAGCTCATAAAAAATGCCAAGGAACGCTTGATTCTAATCAGTCCGTATTTACGTTTAAATGATCGAATCAAAGAATTATTAGAAGATAAAAATCGTTTAAAAATTGATATTCGGATCATTTATGGGAAGAGTGATTTACATCCCGATGAAATAAAATGGATGCAAAAATTAGAATATATTCGGGTCAGTTTTTGCAAAAACTTACATGCGAAATGCTATTTAAATGAAGATAGTTGTATTATTTCCAGTCTAAATCTATATGAATTTAGCCAAGTCAATAATAACGAAATGGGGATTTTGGTTAAGAAAGATGATGATACTGATGTATATAAAGATGCTTATGAGGAAGCTCAACGCATTATTCGTATAAGTGATGAGGTCAGAATTTCATTAGATGAAGTTAAAACAATTCAGGCTTCTGATGAGTCTGAAAAAATAGCAGAAACCTCAAATAAACTAACAACGTCAAAGTTTGCTGCAAAACATAAGCTTAAAACCGCTGATTTATTAGATAACTTTGTGACCAAAGGCTTCCTCTCTTTAAATGATGTTGGAAAACACGTATTAACAGAACAAGGTAAAGCGATAGGTGGTGAGTTTAAGTCGAGCCAATACGGTAGCTATTTTCTATGGATAGAAAACATGGAATTTTAAATAAAAAAATCCCCGAATATTCGGGGATTTTTTTAGCTTAAACGCTCAAATCAGCCAGATTACCTTTCTTTTCTAGCCATTCTTTACGGTCACCTGCACGTTTCTTAGCAAGTAATTTATCCAGTAAACCTGCTGTAAAGTGCGCATCATCCAAGTCCAATTGCACGAGACGACGTGTGTTTGGGTCTAAGGTTGTTTCACGCAACTGGCTTGCATTCATCTCCCCTAGTCCTTTGAATCGAGTAATTTGTGGATTCTTGGTTTTAACTTTCTTTAAGATCGCTTCTAACTCATTATCATCAAGTGCATAATGCACTTCTTTCAAATCATCTATACGATATAAAGGTGGCATCGCAACAAATAAATGCCCTGCTTCCACCAAGGTTGGAAAATGCTTTACAAACAGAGCACACAATAGCGTTGCAATGTGTAGACCATCCGAATCGGCATCGGCAAGAATACAAACTTTGCCATAACGCAGCTCGGAAAGGTCATCACTGCCAGGGTCTACGCCAATCGCAATCGCAATATTATGAACTTCCTGCGACGCTAAAACCTCATCGGAAGATACTTCCCACGTATTCAAAATTTTCCCACGAATCGGCATGATTGCTTGGAAATTTTTATCACGCGCCTGTTTAGCCGAACCGCCCGCAGAGTCACCTTCTACAATAAATAATTCAGATTCTTCAAGTGTATGACCTACACAATCCGAAAGCTTGCCTGGTAAAGTCGGGCCAGCCACAATTTTTTTACGTTCAACTTTTTTCGCTGCTTTTAAACGACGACCTGCTTTGGCAATGGCTAGCTCAGCCAATTGCATTGCAACTTCAGAGTTTTGATTCAACCATAATGCAAAAGCATCTTTGGCAATATTCAGCATGATGCCCGCTGCTTCACGGCTTGAAAGACGTTCTTTGGTTTGCCCTGAAAATTGTGGTTCTTGAAATTTAAGAGAAAGGATGTAATTAACCCCATCCCAAACATCTTCCGCAGACAGCTTCATATTACGTGGCAACAAATTACGCAGTTCACAAAATTCACGTAGCGCATCGGTCACGCCCGAACGTAAACCATTCACATGCGTACCCCCCTGCGCAGTTGGAATCAGGTTGACATAGCTTTCCTGAATTTGTTCACCACCTTCCGCATTCCAACAAATGGCAAATTCAGCACTGGCACGTTCTGCATCACCTGTTGCGACAAAAGCAGGATCTGGAATAATTTCACGCTCTTCCAACTCATCCATCAAATAGTCAACCAGACCATTTTCAAACTGCCATTCTATTTTTTCATCATTAATTTGGTCGACATAAATAATTTGCAAACCTGCAGCTAATACCGCTTTGGCTTTTAAATTATGTTTTAACGCTTTTAATGCAAATTTCGGAGAGTCAAAATATTTTGCTTCTGGCCAAAAATGAACTGTTGTTCCAGTCGCACGTTTTGGTGCTTTACCTTCTAAAACCTCTAAAGGCGCAACAGGTTCACCGTGTTCAAACGCCATTTTATATAGATTGCCATGACGTTGAACTTCAACTTCAACACGATCAGATAATGCATTGACAACCGAGATACCGACCCCATGCAATCCACCTGAAAATTGGTAGTTATCAGTACTGAATTTACCACCTGCATGCAATTTAGTCAGAATGATTTCAATACCGCTTTGTCCATATTCGGGGTGAATATCCACAGGCATACCACGACCATTATCTTCTACCGACAATGAGCCATCTTTATAGACAGTAACAGTAATTTTGTTGGCATGCCCTGCAAGTGCCTCATCGACCGCATTATCAATAACTTCTTGTGCCAAATGGTTTGGACGCGTGGTATCGGTATACATGCCTGGACGACGACGAACAGGATCTAAACCCGATAAAACTTCAAGTGATTGAGCCGTATATTGAGACACGTTAATACTTTTCCTTTTATTTTACAGAATAGGATAAAAATTCGAAAATCATCGGCAATTTATCTGCAAAGTTTTCCATTGCATGGCTGCCATTCATTTCAGTCATGATCAGCGATGTAGGTGAAACAGCACTATAATACCGTTCAGCTTCACGATAATCTAAAACTTCATCGCCTTGTTGCAGCAATACCATGATTTTGCTTGCATCTTGCACAAACGGCACGGCAATGCGTTCTAAATAATCAAGTTGTGCATTATCCAAAGTCCATTGCTCTGTGACTTTAAAGGGGATCTGCTCTATACCGAACAGATCGCGGAACAATCGCCATGGTCGCATAGCAGGATTAATCAGAACAGCAGGCACACCATGTTTTGCGACTAATTGTGTCGCATAAAAGCCGCCTAAGCTACTCCCAATTAAAGCAACATCATCCAGTTGCTCAATCAGTTCAGATACTGTAGCCAAAACTTGATCTGGTTGTATATTTAAATCTAAAAAATGAATATTATGCGATGAATGACAATGACAATAGTCAGCTATTAATTGCCCTTTGACCGATAAAGGGCTACTTTTAAAACCATGTAGATAGATAATATTCATGAGATGGATTGCTTTTATAAACAATAATGATCTATATTTATGTGACTTTTGTCACATTTAGGTTTTAATTTGCATATAATAAAGTTTTGTCGGACAAAAAAACTAAAACTTAAATGTGGTCAAGGGTATCTTCAAACTGTTCAGGATGAACAACATAAACCGTTTGATTAGGAATTTATACAACGATCTTGTACAAAAATAAAGCTTTGGTACATGATCAATCAGGATGAGGAAAATAACAAATGCCGAGTTTAACCCCTCTACATGAAACATACTGTAAATGGGATCGTTCGCCACCAAGTCAGGCGGATGTATTAGAAGGTTTAGCTCAACTTGTGAGCACTCCTTTAAGTGGCGTTGTACAAGACTTCATCCAGTCGATTCAGCGTGAAATGTTACTAAGCATTTTTGGTCTAAGTAAGAAAAAAGCCAAACGTTTTCAATCACGCCCCCTAGTCGATAAGTTTTATCAACTGGGATATAACGCTTTACAAAATTATGGCAGTCACCTACTTGCGCCTATTTTAAGAAAAACCATTGAGCGTTTTCCAAACTTACATGAGAAACCATTAACGTCTCATATGACTTTTTTAGTCAGCGCTTTAAATGGTGTATTGGGTGATTATTTACTTGCGATTCATAACCCTTTAGCCCTGTCTCCAATGATATATGACCATTACGGCGCAGTCCAACAAGGCGATTTGGCAGGACGCATTGTGATTTTTTCACATGGTTTGTGTATGAATCATTTAGATTGGACAAATCAAAACAATGGCGGGATTGGTGAAAAACTACTTGCTCAGCGTGATAACAACACCATGCTGTATTTTAACTACAATACTGGACGAAGAATTTCTGCCAATGGGCGCTCACTCGCCAACCTTTTAGAAGATTTAGTCAAACGTAATCCACGTATTACCAGTATCGATTTGATTGGTCATAGTATGGGTGGCTTAGTTTCCCGCAGTGCTTTGTTTTATGGCAAACAAAATATACATTCATGGTTTCATATGGTTGAAAACTTAGTCTGTATTGGTTCACCGCACCATGGCGCAGTATTGGAGCGTTTTGGTTTTGCCATTCAAGAAAGAATTGGACATTTTCCTATCGTCAAAATTATTAGTCATATTGTGAATATTCGCAGTAACGGTATTTTAGATTTACGTTATGGCAGTGTTCGTGATGATGATTGGGAACATAATAATGCACGTATTGGTTTGATGGACGATAACCGCAAACCCGCACCATTACCTTCGCATATCAATACATTCCTGATTGCAGGTACTTTAGAGTTGGAAAATCGTAAAAATCGTACTTTAAAAGTCATTGGCGACTATTTGGTCAGTGTGAAAAGTGCTTTGGGTGAGCATCCAAACCCACGTTTTCAGCTTAAATTGCCTGAGTCACATAAAGCCGTATTTTATGGACTCAACCATTTTGATATTCAATATCATCCTTTGGTTTCAGAACAAATTGCCAAATGGTTTTATCCACGACATGATGAATTAGCTGAAGAGCAAATTCGTAAATATTTGATTAAACTAGAAAGTATGCAAGGCATTGTGGAAACCTAGTCATATATTTTCAAATTATAAACTGATGTTACGCAGTAATATCTAAATCACACTTTGTATCTCGAAGAATGTAGATACGCGACAAAGTCAGCCGCAATTGTTTGAAGCAAGACTCATTCTAATTGCGAAGGTTTCTGCGACACATTAAATAATTTGAAGGACGTGGACGAGTTCTACGGATGACAATGCATTTGGGTACTTTTGTCGAAACAAAAGTACCCCGAGCCGAAGGCTAATCCCTAAATCAAAACTATTGACGTAAGACTCCGTTAAAAAATGGATTAATATTTTTAAATGCGTAACATCAGTTATTAATCAAAAAAAGCCAGTTTTCACTGGCTCTCGTTTTGAATATTTTAATACTTTCGGAACAGTTGCCACATACTCACCAAAGCAAGCCCTGCAAAGAAAAGGAATGACCACACAGGTAAAGAATGTCCTAAGAATGTCCAATCGACCATTGCACATTCGCCAGAGCCTTTTAAGACATTTTCGAATACTGCTTTTAAAGGCAGAGTATCGACCCAATAGTCTAAACCAGGCCCGCAGCTTGGTACTTGGTCTTTAGGCAAATTTTGTAGCCAAACATGACGAGCAGCAACACCTGCTGACCAACCAACGGCAAGTAATCCTAAAAAGGCATAGCCTCTTTTAACCACATTCTTTTTAGGATTATGCAAAAAGGCGAGCAGTGAAATTACACCTAAGCCAATTAAACCAATCCGTTGAAATACACATAGCGGGCACGGTTCTAGCCCCTGAAAATGTTCTAAATACAGAGCAAATGCCATTCCAAGCACACTTGCTAAAAACAAAAAACCACTCACGAAGCGATAACTACGCCATTGCATGGCATTTCCTCTTAATTTTTATCTTTGATTATCTAAACTTAGCAAGATATTCATCAAAACTGATATCTTTTTCTTGCTCAAGTTGCTGTTGATTTTGCAGTGAAGTCTGCGCAAGCTCTTCAAAATACGCTAAAGTTTCAGCACTTAAAGTATGTTGTTCGTAAAGCTTAATGTGTTCTTTGGCCATATGGCTACCAAAACTCCATGTTCCGCCTTGCTCCATGGTATCGGCAATGACATGAGCAGACAGTGTTTCATCCACATCATCTATACGGCTTTGCATTACAAGCATCGCTTGACTGTATAAATCGGTTGCATAACTTTGATTCAAAGTATCGGCTAAAGGTTGCATGGCAGTGACATGTTGCTGAATCCACGCTATTAATGGCAATTCTTGTCCTGCTTCTAAAATTTTTGCATTCGGCGCACGACCGCGATTCACCACTTCAGCTTGGTTTTGTTCAATCAAATCTTGTTCTACATCGAGTAAATCTGGGCTATCTTGAAGTAAGCAATACAATGCTAAAACTTCTAAGAAGCCTGCAGTGTCTTCATTAATCCCAATCGCACTGTACGGGTTCACATCTACTGCGCGTAATTCCACATAGCCAATACCACGCTTCGCTAAAGCTTGAGAAGGTGTTTCTCCAGCCTGTGGAACTTGTTTAGGACGAACTAAACTGTAGTATTCATTTTCAATTTGTAGCACATGATCATTAATCTGAATCGCTTCACCATTCCCATCATTTAAACCCAAACGGCTAAATTGTGCATATGGTGTATTCACTGCTTTTTGCAGTTCTGCGACATAACCTTCTAAATTGTTATAATGTATACCTAATTGTTTTTGTGCAGAATTTTGATAACCAAAACGCCCCATTCTCAAAGCAGTCGCATATGGTAAATACAACGTACCTTTGATCAATGGTAATAATTGATGCTCACGCCCAGTCATGAAACATTTACACACTGAAGGGCTGGAGCCAACGAGGTACATCACCAAAGGAGTAAGACGAATAAAATTACGTACCAAGCCCAAATAGCGATGACTACGATAATCTTGCAGGCTTAAACTTTTGAGCGCTTCATTCGTTTCATGCTGTTGTAATTGCTCAAATAAAGCATCTGGAAATGACACATTATAATGCACACCAGAAATAGTCTGCATACGGCGACCATAGCGAATACCCAAACCATGACGATATAAGGTTTTGAATTGACCAATATTCGATGTGCCATAGTGTGCTAAACGAATATTTTCTTCTTTATCGTCCAACATACACGGCATAGACAGTGGCCACAATTTTTCATCATTTTCTAAATGACGATACACCACAGCATGAATATCAGTCAAACAGCTTAATGCTTCTGGAATGCTTGGTTTCGGTGGGGTAATAAATTCCATCAACGCTTCAGAATAATCTGTGGTGATGTGTGGATGAGTCAATGCAGAACCTAACGAATGCGGGTGATCTGCTTGAGATAAGAAACCATTACTTTGCATACGCAAACTTTCACGCTCAATACCACGCAACATGCCTTTGAATAATTCAGCATCTGCCCAAGTCGGTAGGATGGCTTGAGTGTTGGCTTCAGTTTGACTCATCTTTTGCTCACTTATCTTAAAGAACGTCTTAAAATAAAATTATTTAAGCGCAGTATAACGTGAATTATCGATATAACATCATCTCTGATCTTCGTTTGTACTGAATATTCATTTTACTTCGGCAAAGTTTTTATCACAAAGTTCACCTACAAGACATCTAAAATTTGTGATTCTATATCAATGTGATCATTAAAAAGCTGTATCTATTATGAATTATCAACAAGTTATCGATTTTTGGTTTAGCACAGACACACAACCTTTTTGGTTCGCAAAGAGTGATGCTTTTGATCAAATTTTACATGAGAAATTCGCACATACATTCGATCAAGCTAAACATTGTGAACTCTGGACTTGGCGTGCAACGGCTGCAGGGCGACTGGCTGAAATTATTGTTTTAGATCAATTTTCTCGTAATTTATATAGAGATCATGCCCAATCTTTTGCACAAGACTCACTTGCATTGGCTTTATCTCAGGAAGCAATCCGACTTCGCTTAGATCGAGAGTTAACCCCAGAGCAACGCTCATTCTTATACATGCCCTTTATGCACAGTGAATCTAAAATCATTCATACGCAAGCATTGCAACTGTTTGAAGAATTAGGGAATCCAATCAATTTAGATTTTGAGAACAAGCACAAAACCATTATTGATCGTTTTGGACGCTACCCGCATCGTAATTCAATTTTAGGACGTGAATCGACGGCTGAAGAAATTGAATTTCTAAAACAGCCCAATAGTCATTTTTGATTTTTATAGCTTATGCATCATAAAGAGTTTGCATAAGCTATTTGATCGTTCATGTTAAAAATATGAATGATGTTGAATAAATATTTAAAAAATATAAGTGTGCTTAATAATCGTATTCTCAATCATTTCTGCATTGATGGACTTTAATCTATATCCATGCGAATTGTAGCTTGGAAATAATGGTATGCCATTGCCGAGTAAAACAGGCATGATAAAAACCTCTAAACTATTGATAAGATTCTGCTCAATAAATGTATTTTGTAATTGAGTTCCGCCCACAATCCACACATTGCCCTTAAAATTCTGTTTTAAATGATTGACCAGTGCATGAACGCCAAGACCCCAGACCGAAAGAGATGGATGATATAATGCTAAATGTGGCTGAGATGTCACAATGAATCCTTTTTGATTTGGATATGGCCATTCCCCATCAAAAGAACAAATGACTTCATACGTTTTACGCCCCATAATGACAATATCAATATCTTTGATAAAATCATCATAACCACAATCAATGCTTTGAAATGGTGTTAAAAAGTCTACAGAACCATCCTGAGTAGCAATGTAACCATCTGCACTTGTTGCAATATAACCTTTAATTTGAATACTCATTCCATTCTCTATAAACGTAGTGACTGTATGACTTTATCAAATCAGCAACTTCTACTTCTTATTAAATTTTTATTTAAACATCGATACAACTTAAATTCTGCCACAACCAATTAACAAAATTCTTCTTGAAATTCATCATCAGTCCATCAAGTTAGAACAATATAATTTGTCATACTAGATGCACTCAATGACACCATTCTTCCCCAATGAACAAGGAGCGCGATACATGAACAAAATACTGATTGGTCTGTCCATGGTCGCAGTCCTCACAATCACAGGTTGTGCGACGCTACCCAGTAAACCACGTACGTTCGAACAACTAGGACAATACAGCACAGTTCCACTCAATGATCATAGCTACCGTATTAGTTACCAAGGCAATAGCAATATAAGTTTTGCAACGGCTGAAGAAATCACCTTGCTTAAGGCTGCACAAACCACGGTATTAAATGGTTTCACTTACTTTAAAGTACAAGATGATCCAAGTAACAAAAGCCAACAACCGCCAAGAAAAGCAGTGGTCTACCCAACACCAACATATCCACCATTTAGATATGATTACAGACGCTATCCAATGTATTGGAATGACCCATTTTATAATATGCCGCAAGTGGTCACACTCGATCCTGTACAAGTGTCATATACCATTGAATGCTATAAAGATAAAAAATCATCACCGCCCGATGCTTTCGACGCTCGTCTGATTTTACAATCTTTAGGGCAAAAATATGGACTTAGTCCTACAGGACAAGTACTGCAACCACAGGAAAATGCGGTAACATCATCAAAATAATAAATTTTCTGGAATTTGCATGAATGAAACTGAACAACACCTCGTTCCAAGTTTAGATCGAAGTAAACGTTTTGCAACAATCGCACTGATCATGGCGGTTGTTGCATGGATTATTTTAATCATTACAGCAAAACTTTTACCTGAATATGCATGGTTTATTCACATACTCATGTTAGGCGCAGAAGCAGGTGTTGTTGGCGGTTTAGCAGATTGGTATGCAATAACGGTATTATTTAGAAATCCTTTTGGGAAAATTCCAATTCCGAAATTTTTAAAAAACCACACCGAAATTATTCCCCGTAACAAAGCCCGTATTGCAGAATCTATGGGTAAGTTTGTGCAGGAAAATTTTCTTTCTCCACAAGTTGTTGAGCGTAGCTTAAACAATATTGACCCTAGTTTAGCCATTGGACAATGGCTTGCAAATCCCAAAAATAATGGTCAAGTGGTTGAGGTAATTCAACAAACAGTACCGAAAATATTTGAATTTGTCGGGCAAGAGCAAATTGCACGCTTTCTACAAAATAACAGTGTGCAATGGGTGCGCGACACACGCATGAATAATCTTGCCAGTGAGATGTTACGTGCTGTATTGGAAAATGATTTCCACCAAGATGTGTTACAACGTGGTTTAGATATTGCACATGAATGGATGATCACTCATCCTGAAAAAACCCGTGAATTGACCCAAACTATGTTTAAAGAACTGGGTGTTTCACGTCTTGCCAAAGGTGCTAGTTGGATTGGGATTGATGTAGAACAACGTACGATAGATTCCTTGCTTGAAAAAGTTGAGTCGATGCTTGCTGACCCAGACCATCCTATTCGTCAAAAAATTGAAGAAGTTGCACATCAGTTGATGATTGAATTATCGGATAATAATAGCACTGCAAGTATTCGTTTAAATGAAACCAAGAATGCGCTGTTAGACAGTGAATCGTTATTGAATTTTGTGAGCAATGCAGTTGTTATTTTATGTGATGCCATCAAACTTGATTTAATGAAAGCCGACTCGGGCATTGCATCAAGCATTCGTGTTGCGATTCAGCAAGTTGGTGAAAATTTAATTAAAAATCAATCTGTTCGTGACTTATTCAATGACCGTATTAGTGGTATCGCGATTAATTTAAGCGACCAATATAGCGAAAAAGTGATTCGTTTTATTAGTGAGCGAATTCATGAGTGGGATTCTACGGAAATGATTGCCAAAATTGAAAATGAAGTTGGTGGCGATTTACATATGATCCGTGTCAATGGTGTCGTGGTGGGTGCTTGTATTGGCCTAACTTTAGGTGTGATTCGAGCGGTCATTGATTTTGTGATTTGAGCATAAAGATTGTTATTACTTACAACTGTTCATCAATATTGTGGAGCATTATTCAGATAATACGTGTGACACTTGAAACACACATAAAGCGCCTGACTTGAATAAGCTAGGCTCTTTTATTTCACAACAAATAGTGAATATAAAGTCAGCCTAACTCATTGAAATAATTACATACAGGACTTCGATAAAATCTCTATTAACAAAAATATAGCTGATTACTATTTCGCCCTTGACCTTCCCATAATAGTAAGGTTTATGCTTTAAGCAACGAGTATAAGTGCTATAGGTATTTCTTATGGGAACAGCAACAAATATGATTTCTAATCAGATGAAAGTTACATTAAAAATAGAAGGAATGACATGTGCCAGTTGTGTTGGTCGTGTTGAAGCAGCACTCAAAAAAGTTGATGGCGTACAATCAGCTTCGGTCAACCTAGCGACTGAACGTGCTGATATTACACTGGATAAGCCTGTAAAGCATCAGGCACTGGTTAAAGCAATTGAACAGTCTGGCTACGATGTTCCCGCTGAACATATTGAATTATCCATTAAAGGCATGACCTGTGCTTCATGCGTAGGTCGTGTAGAAAAAGTGCTTAAAGCCATTTCTGGCGTTAAAGAAGCCAATGTCAATCTTGCCACCGAACGAGCAACAATAACGGGTACAGCGAGTGTCGATGCTTTAATTACAGCTATTGATAAAGCGGGTTACGATGCCGAGAAAATTCAGGCATCTATTTCTGATCAAACCGAACAACTTGAAAAGAAAGATCAGGAACGTGCAGAATTAAAACGTGATCTAACGCTTGCTACAGTTCTGGCATTGCCTGTTTTTATTCTAGAAATGGGTTCTCATCTTATCCCTGGTGCCCATCAACTTATTGATCAAACCATTGGAATGCAGAATAGCTGGTATTTACAATTTATTTTGACCACTTTAGTGCTGATCATTCCAGGTCGCAGATTCTATCTGAAAGGCTTTCCTGCATTATTCCGTTTAGCCCCAGACATGAATTCACTGGTTGCTGTTGGTACATCCGCAGCCTATCTGTTTTCTATTGTCGCTACGTTCATTCCCAAAATTCTCCCATCAGGGACTGTGAATGTGTATTACGAAGCGGCTGCGGTGATTGTCGCGTTAATTTTATTGGGTCGTTTCTTAGAAGCCAAAGCCAAAGGAAGAACGTCTGAAGCAATTCAGCGTTTAGTTAGCTTACAAGCCAAAACAGCCCATGTTTTACGTAATCATCAAACCGTGGATATTCCCATCGACCAAGTCGTTGCAGGTGATACGGTCATTGTAAAACCAGGTGAAAGAATACCTGTGGATGGTCAAGTCATTGAAGGTAAAAGTTTTGTTGATGAATCTATGATTACAGGTGAGCCTATCCCTGTTGAGAAAGAGATTGGCAGTGATGTCGTTGGCGGTACGATTAACCAAAATGGCGCATTGACCTTTACCGCAGTTGCGGTGGGTGGTGAAACCATGCTTGCTCAAATTATTCGTCTGGTTGAGCAGGCGCAAGGTTCTAAAATGCCTATTCAGGCCGTAGTCGATAAAATCACCTTATGGTTTGTTCCAGCGGTAATGGTCGCTGCTGTACTGACTTTCCTTGTCTGGCTGATTTTCGGCCCATCCCCTGCTTTAACCTTTGCCTTGGTCAACGCAGTAGCGGTTCTGATTATTGCCTGCCCTTGTGCAATGGGATTGGCAACACCAACCTCTATTATGGTTGGAACAGGTCGTGGTGCAGAATTAGGGGTACTATTCCGTAAAGGTGAAGCTTTACAACTATTAAAAGATGCCACAATCGTTGCCGTAGATAAAACAGGAACATTAACCGAAGGTCATCCTGTATTAACGGACTTCGAAGTAACAGCATTATTTGAACGTGATGATGTATTGGCGATGGTTGCAGCTGTTGAATCCCGTTCTGAACATCCAATTGCAAAAGCTATTGTCGATGCTGCAAAACATGAAAAACTTTTGCTACCTAAAGTCGATACCTTTGATTCAGTGACAGGTATGGGCGTTTCTGCAACCATCGATGCTAATAAAAAAATTAATATCGGTGCAGACCGCTATATGACTGAATTGGGTATTGATGTTGCACCATTCATCACGACTGCCCAGCGTTTAGGTGATGAAGGTAAATCTCCGCTTTATGTCGCGATTGATAGTCAATTGGCAGGTATTATTGCAGTTGCCGATCCAATCAAAACAACAACGCCAGCAGCAATTAAAGCGCTACATCAATTGGGTCTTAAAATTGCAATGGTCACGGGTGATAATGCTCGTACTGCTCAGGCGATTGCCAAACAACTGGGCATAGATGAAGTCATTGCTGAAGTTCTGCCAGAAGGTAAAGTCAAAGCCGTTAAAGCGCTTAAAGCAAAATATGGCAATATCGCCTTTGTTGGTGATGGCATTAATGATGCACCTGCTTTGGCTGAAGCCGATGTAGGATTGGCGATTGGAACAGGTACCGATGTGGCAATTGAGTCTGCGGATGTAGTATTAATGTCTGGTAATTTGCAAGGTGTTGCCAATGCCATTGCATTATCCAAAGCGACTATTGGTAATATTCATCAGAACTTATTCTGGGCGTTCGCCTACAACGTCATGTTGATTCCAGTTGCTGCGGGTATATTGTACCCAGCCTATGGAATATTGATGTCACCAATCTTTGCGGCAGGTGCAATGGCACTATCTAGCGTATTTGTTCTAGCGAATGCTTTACGTTTACGTCGATTCCAACCACCCTTAGGTCAATAGGGTTCACGGAGGGTATTATGAATATTGGTAAAGTCTCTCAAGCTTCAGGTATTACTACCAAAATGATTCGTTACTATGAACAAATTGGTTTAATTCCTGCTGCGGGTCGTAACGATGCAGGCTATCGTTCCTATTCTGCAAATGATGTTGAACGCTTAAAGTTCATCAAGCGTAGTCGTGAACTTGGCTTTTCTATCGCAGAAATAACCGACTTACTTGATTTATGGAATAATCAAAGCCGACAAAGTGCAGATGTAAAACGCTTGGCTCAGGGGCATATTGAAAAATTGGAGGAACGTATCCATGACTTACAACAAATGGCAAATACTCTCCAAAATTTAATAGATTGCTGTGCGGGTGATGATAGACCTGATTGTCCTATTCTAGAGGGATTACAACAACCTCAGCATGAAACCAAGGATATTCATCATCATAATGACCTGCTCTCTATTGCGCCTCTAACCAGAAAAAAATAGGATAAAAGGAAGGTAAATTTTACCTTCCTTTTACTTTCTAATCGGCTGTATTACGCAAATATTCAAAAGTTAATTTTCTAGAACCTAAATCATTGATCTCATTATTGTTAATAAAAAAGCGACTCAAAAGAGTCGCTTTTTTATTAGGATGGTCTTAACGAGGTGGAAAACCTGCTTCCGTTAGAGCCTTAATCACTTGCTGCTGTGTTGCTGTCGTTTCAACTTTTACACTACGCTTTGGTGGATCGGTAAGTACTTGAGCATCTGCATCTACAGATTGAATTGCTCTAGTCACACCACGAGCACAGCCACCACAGGTCATATTTTCAACATGAAATTCCATTATCGTTCTCCAAAATTAGAAGATGTAGTTAATATAGACCTTGCCATAATTGTAAGGTCAAGCTTTATTCAAATTTAATGAAGAAAAAATTGCATAAGGCTTTCATAGACATATCACTTCACCCTATTTAGCTCCCAAAACCAACCTGCTAAACTGTTCGCAATACACTCTATTAAATCAAACTGGTCATGATCGAAATTCATTCTAAACTTCCTGCACAAGGCGTCACTATTTTCAGCATCATGACCGCAATGGCACAACGCCTAAACGCACTGAATTTATCACAAGGTTTTCCAGACTTTCCTGCCCCACCAGATTTACTTCAAGCCCTTAGCCAAGCGACATTCGATGGTTTTAACCAATATGCCGCAGGGGATGGATTACTTGCGCTTAGAGAACAAGTTGCACAACAATATTTACAGCGTGATGAATTACAACTCGATCCACTCACTGAAATCACCATTACAGCAGGTGCAACGATCGGGATTTTTAGTGCGATACAAGCCTTCATCCATGCAGGTGATGAAGTTATTATTTTTGATCCAAGCTATGACAGTTACGCCCCAAGCGTTCAATTGGTTGGCGGTAAAGCCATTCATATTGCGCTAAATGCGCCTGAATTTTCGGTCGATTGGAATCAAGTCAAATCTGCGATTACCGATAAAACTAGAATGGTGATTGTGAATACGCCACACAATCCGACGGGTGCGATTTGGGCAAAACAAGACTGGTTAAATTTGATAGAACTGATTCAAGATAAAAATATTATTGTGTTGTCCGATGAAGTTTATGAACATTTAATTTTTGACGGTGCGAAACACTATTCGGCATTGTCATTTCCACAACTCAGAGATCGTAGTTTTGTTGTGGGTTCTTTTGGTAAAACATTTCATGTCACAGGTTGGAAAACAGGGTATTGCGTCGCATCACCTGAACTGATGAAAGTATTTCGTCAGATTTATCAATTCGCCAATTTCTGTGGGGTGACTCCAGTACAAATGGCTCTTGCTAATTATATGTCACAACACCCTGAACATATTGCAGGGTTATCAAGCTTTTATCAGCAAAAGCGCGACCTATTTATTTCAGGGATCGAGCATTCAAAATTCAGTTTGATCCCATCTAAAGGCACATTCTTCCAAAATATCGATTACAGCGCTATTCGCCCAGATTTGAATGATGTTGAAATGTGTAAAATCTTAGCCGAAGAATACAAAATCGTGGCAATTCCTGTTTCTGTTTTTTATAAACAAGCACCTGAAAATCTACGCTTAATTCGTTTTTGTTTTGCGAAGAAAGATGAAACATTGATACAAGCCTGTGAAATTTTAAATCAAGTTTAATCATGTACATTTAAAATGAGTTTATTCTCAAATGAGAAGAATTTATAAAGCCTGAGTTACGGAAATACTCAGGCTTTTTTTTAGATATATGTTACTGTCATAAAAGAAATAAACGTAAAATTTGGACAATAGAAATATAAATGCCAACACGTCAGAATATGATTGATCACCCACAGTTTTGGAAAGCATTTTTAATCTTTCTAGGGCCGCTGATCATCACCAATATCTTGCAAAATCTTTCAGGTACAGTAAATACAATTTTTGTGGGGCAAATGCTCGGTGTAGATGCTATTGCTGCAATTTCGGTATTTTTTCCCATCTTATTTTTACTGTTGGCTTTTGTGATAGGTCTATCTTCTGGGGCAACCGTTTTAGTTGGACAGGCATGGGGCGCAAGAGATATTGAAAAAGTACGTACTGTTGTCGGTGCATTGCTATTCATGACCCTCATTGGTGGAACGATCATTGGATTGGCTGGTGCACTTCTCTCCGAACAGATTTTATTGTTACTTGGCATTGACCAAAAGGTGATGCATCTGTCTGTGCCTTATGTCAGATGGATGTTACTCGGTAGCCCATTTCTATTTATTTATATTACTTACACGTCTATTCTGCGTGGTGTCGGTGACAGTACCACACCACTCATTGCATCTGGTCTCACCATTTTAATGGGTGTAATCATCACCCCTATTTTAATTGGCGGCTATTTAGGTTTTCCTAAAATGGGGATTGTTGCACCTGCGATTGCGAATGCAGTAGGCTTTGCCTCAGTTTTAATATTCCTCTATATTTATTTAAATAAAAAAAATCATATATTGAGACCAGATGCAGCATTGATCGCACATATTCGATACCACCCTGAAATTAGCCGTCTTATTTTAAAATTAGGCATTCCAACAGGGGTTCAAATGGTCACCAACTCCGTTGCAGGTTTGGTGGTGATTGGACTGGTGAATCAATATGGATCACATGCTACCGCAGCGTATGGTGCAGTCAATCAAGTTCTGAATTATATTCAATTTCCGGCATTATCAATTGCCATTGCAGGCTCAATTTTTGCAGCACAAGCAATTGGTGCAGGTAAATCTGAATTACTTGCTAAAGTCACCAAAGTCGCTTTACTGAGTAATATTCTGATTACTGGTGGTTTGGTTTTATTGGCTTATTTATGTTCTAAATATTTGATGGCATTGTTTATTACCGACCCAACTGTTATTGAGTTAGGGCAACAGTTACTCTTTATTGTTTTGTGGTCAATCTTATTTTTTGGGGCAAGTGCAATTTTTGCATCAATTATGCGAGCGAGTGGAACCGTAACTATTCCTATGATTTTTAATATTGTTGCAATCGTTTTTATAGAAATACCTTGCGCTTATTTATTTAGTCAATGGTTTGGACTCAAAGGCATTTGGTATGCCCTCGCACTGACTTTTTTCAGTCTATGTTTAATGCAAGGTTTGTATTACCAATTTGTATGGAAGAAAAAAGCCATTCGAGTACTCATATAAATATCGATTGAATGCCGCCATTTTCGATTCTGGTCAGGTCTCCGGATTCATGTTGATCGCAATCAAAATAACAAAGTAAATGTAAAAAACCCATAAATTGTCTCCAACTTATGGGTTTTCAGTTTCAAGCCTTATGTGGTAAGGCTACACATTATTTTGGTTCTAATTTTTTACTAAATTTAGTCGCATAAGCTGTAATTTTTTGATAACCCGTCGGTAAAATACGCTGTACTAAATCGAGGACTTTCGCATCATTACCAATCAATAAACGACGTTGATCTTTCAATACTGCATCTAACATTTCTTGTGCAGCTTCAACCGCAGGCTTACGTAAAAGTTTATTAAAGGCTTTTGCAGACTTCTCTGGATTCATACCAATCGTACGGATGCTGTCACTCATACGTGCATCATTTGCGATATTGGTACGAATACCACCTGGGTGTACACAAAGTGCTGATACACCACAGTTTTCCAAATCTAATTCTTGGCGTAAAGATTCAGTGAATCCACGTACTGCAAATTTAGTCGCATTATAAGCAGATTGAGTAGGTTGTGCAGTCAAACCAAATAGGCTTGAAATATTGATAATATGCCCATCACCCGTTTTCTTGATATAAGGTAGGAATTCTTTCGTTCCGTAAACCACGCCCCAGAAATTGATGTTCATGATCCATTCAAGTTCTTCATAGGTAGCGCCTTCTACAGTAGAACCCAATGCAACACCTGCATTGTTAAAAATCATGTTTACAGAACCATGATTTTGTACAGTTTCTTCTGCCCAAGCTCGCATTTCTTCAACTTTAGCAACATTGACTTTTTTACTTGTTACACGGACGTTATATGATTTGACCAATTCAACTGTGTCAGCTAAACCTTTTTCATTCACATCACTAATGGACAAATGGCAACCTGCTTTTGCCAATAAAATAGCAAGTTGTTGTCCCATACCAGAGCCTGCACCAGTAATTGCAGCGACTTTGTTTTTAAAATTTTTCATTGTTTATCCTTGTTTTTAAATCCGCACAGCAACTTTTCATGTTGCGCAGCACACTCACTCAATATAATTTTGACAATCAATATTGTCAAATATTATATTATAATTTCTTCGATGGGTTTTTATACAGAAAATCTAAAATAGGTTTCAATGACTTTTATTGCTAAAATAAGCGCAACATTGTGACAATTGACCATGACTCGAGTATTTTTCTTCCATGACTGAGCAACTTTTAACAGAAACAAAAACAATTAAAAAAGCAGCTAAAGAGCGCCAATTCAAAGGTATGTCACTCTCTGAAAGAAAGCTTGCACGTAAAGAAAAGCTGATTGAAGCAGGTATAGAAGCCTATGGAAATCACGGTTTCTTTTCTGTCACTGTAAAAGATATTTGTAATGAGGCTAAGCTGACCGAACGCTATTTCTATGAATCATTCAAAAAAAGTGAAGACCTTTTCCAAACTATTTTTTTGCAGTTAATTGAGCAACTACAACAAACGGTAATGAATGGTGTGATGCAAGCTGCACCAGAGCCTAAAAATATGATCCATTCAGGGCTTACCGCTATATTCACAATGCTTAAAAATGACCCACGTGTGGCACGAATTATCTATGTCGATGCCATGCTGGTTCAAGAACTACATAACCATGCCACGATTCATGAAACAATGGGACGATTTGACCGCCTCATTCACTCATTTGTGATGTTAATGTTGCCGCAAATTGATCGTTCTGAACAAGAAATTTCATTGGTCGCAACAGGGCTGAATGGCTATGTCACACAAATTGCTGTACGTTGGGTAATGGGGGGATTCAAACAATCACTTGAAGAAATCGTTTCAGCTTGTGAAACTGTATTTATCTCTTTGATTGATTCATTCTCACAAAAATAGCAATTTTTGAGCGCAAAATTTTGTCATCAAACTGTCAAAAATATAAATTTGAAGTGAGTCGCAACCAATTATTAGATTTATAATCATGGGATTAATCATCTAAATATCATTGATTATTCATGAAATAGACTATTATTTGTCACATTTTTTTGCAAAAATTTAACTATATCTCCCTTTTGCAATGATACTGTCATAATTAATCTTTGTAATAAGCCTGTCATAAATAAAAAACGGTACACCGTTCATACATAGGATATTGCGTTGTGAAAGATGACTATATATTAATCGTCGATGACGAACTTCCGATTCGAGAAATGATTCATACCTCATTGGATATGGCTGGTTTTCAATGCTTACAAGCTGAAGATGCAAAACAAGCCCATCAAATGATTGTCGATCAAAGACCGTCTTTGATCTTATTAGACTGGATGATGCCAGGTGGCGTAAGCGGTGTAGATTTATGCCGTCGCTTGAAACGTGATGAAAACTTATCCGAAATTCCAGTCATCATGCTGACTGCACGCGGTGAAGAGGATCATAAAGTTCAAGGTCTTGATGCTGGTGCAGATGACTACATGACCAAACCATTTTCCACCCGTGAATTGGTTTCTCGCATCAAAGCAGTATTGCGTCGTGCAAATGCGTTGAGTGGCGAAAAAACTATTGATGCCAATGGCTTGATTTTAGATCCTGTGAGCCAACGTGTAAGCTTTGATAACAAAATTTTGGAAATGGGACCCACTGAATACCGTTTATTGGCATTCTTTATGACCCATCCAGAACGTGCATATACACGCGCCCAACTGCTTGACCAAGTTTGGGGTGGTAACGTATATATCGAAGACCGTACTATTGACGTACATATCCGTCGTTTACGTAAAGTCCTTGAACCCTATGGCGCTGACCGTTATGTTCAAACCGTTCGTGGTACAGGATATAGATTCTCTACTCGTACAGATGTTGCTTTAGGCTAAAGCATTATTAAGGTTAAATTATTTTTTATGTATGAACCCTACCCCGTCCCAGATCTTGCACTCGAACATAAAAAATTTCGTTATAGCAGTTTATGGACTTTCGCAAAGCAAGATTTACGCTTACTGGCGTTTTTATTGATTGTTGGAGGTTTTGTAGGTTTAGGGATCGGGTATTTTTGGATTTGTATATCCATTGCATTTGCGATTTTTTTTATTTTTCAATTGCGCTCTTTGTATCTGGTCAATGAATGGATTTCGAATCGTCCTTATGATTCGCCACCCAATCTTGAAGGAATCTGGGGAGCGTTACTTTTTAATGTATATCGCGCACAACGACAAGAACGAGTGGTACAAGCTGAAATGGTTGGATTAATTGACCGCGCGCAATCCTCTTTGGTTGCCTTAGCTGAAGCTGTTGTTTTGACAGATGAATTACATCAAATAGAATGGTGGAATCCTGCTGCTGAAAAACTTTTAGGTATTCAACCTCTAGATCGTGGACGCAATATTTTAACCATTATTCGTCAACCGAGCTTTTTCGAATATTTTAATAATATTGATCACTCTCCAGATGGCATCAAGATTAAGTCTTCGGTTTACGAAGAACATTATGTACAAATCAAATTGACTCGATTTGGCAGTGAAAGCCGTCTCTTAGTTGCTTACGATGTCACGCGAGTACATAACCTCGAACAAATGCGTAAAGACTTTGTCGATAATATTTCACATGAATTACGTACACCACTTACCGTATTGAGTGGCTATATCGAAACGTTTACTGACCAAGAAGACTTAAATCCTCGTTGGAAACGTGCTTTTGAACAAATGCAATCGCAAACACGACGCATGAATGCATTGGTAAACGATTTATTATTGCTTTCACGTCTAGAAGGCAATAAACAAATCGCGAAAAATCAAATTATTGATATGCCAAATTTGATGCATCAATTATTTGATGATGCTCAAGCTTACAATGTCGATTATGGACATACCTTAAACTTAGACATTGACAGTCACTGCGATTTAATTGGCTCAGATGTTGAACTTGCCAGTGCTTTTAGTAATTTAATTACCAATGCAATCAAATACACACCGAAAGGTGGCACAGTTACGATTGGTTGGCACGATGATGGTGAACACGGTTATTTTACCGTACAAGACACAGGCATAGGCATAGATCCAAAACACCTTCCACGACTGACAGAACGATTTTACCGTGTAGATAGCGCTCGTAGCCGTCAAACTGGTGGAACAGGTTTAGGATTAGCTATCGTTAAGCACGTTTTAATGCAGCATAATGGCTATTTAGAAATTGATTCCAAGGAAAGCCACGGCTCAACCTTTAGAGTTGTATTTCCTAAAGATCGACTTGATTTTGCAGGTTAATATGCTATTTTGAGCCAATAAAATATGTACTGAAATATAAGCTCAAATTCTCCATTGTATAGACTGTATTATGCTTTGACAGATGTACAAGCTTGAAAATAGTCTTATTTCAACACGATTCAATAAAAATATGTTTTATAAATTATTGATGCAAAAATCAATGTGCAGAATTGCTTCCCCCTTTTTAGAGGAAGGTTCCAATCTAAATTTTTGAGCAAAAATATGATTTAAAGTGTATGCCCTAAAGCTTCACCCATCACTACAGCAGAATTCGCAGTGAATGCGGCATCCCAGCTCATTTTATCCTGTTCAAACAGTACAATTGCGGTTGAACCTAAGTAGAAACGCCCTAGCTCATCACCTTTTGCCAATTTTAAATCATGATAGTTCAATTCCAAACGACCCGATGGTTTGACCTTGCCAGTCGCTACAGTTTCAATCCCTGCAACAATCATTGCGCCGACTAAAACCACAGCCATACGTCCTAAATCCGTATCAAATAGACAGACCATACGCTCATTACGTGCAAACAAACCTGGAATGTTTTCCGCAGTAGTTTGATTCACAGAGAATAATTCACCTGGAATATACAAGGTTTCTGTCAAAGTCCCTGCAAAAGGTACATGCACACGATGGTAATCACGAGGTGACAAATAAACCGTGGCAAATTGACCATTTTGGAATGGTTTAGCCAATTGTGGATCGCCAATAAGCTGATCGACAGAAAAACATTGTCCTTTGGCTTGAAAAACATCACCATTTTCAATTTTTCCAATTTGCGAAATTGCACCATCGGCAGGAGACACAATACTTGTTGAATCGGCATCAATTTCGCGCACACCATTTTTTAATGCACGAGTAAAAAATTCATTAAATGATTTATATTTCAATGCATCTGTTTGTTCAGCAATAGATAGGTCGATGCCATACTGTGCTTTAAATGCTTGAATTGCGATATTTTTTACAATGGGATTTTCACTTGCTGCAACTTTACCAACGACACGGCTAAGTTGTTGCTGTGGAACAATTTTTTGAGTTTGAATAAAAATTTGTTTTTTTAACTTCGATGTAAGACTCACGCAGGTGATTCTCCAGTAATAATTGGACTGTCGAGGCGATTGCCCCACTCGCTCCACGCACCATCATAGGCTTGAACATTCCAATCGAGTAATCGACCCAAAATATACGCTAGACCTGACCGATGATGTGATTGGCAATACACCACCACGGGTTGATCTAACTGAAAACCTAATTGTTCTAAACGTTGTTGCGTGCGTTCTAAAGGATGCAATTTTAAATGATTTTGACGATTAATAGCAGTACTCCATTCAAAATGAATTGCATTTGGAATGTGACCGCCGCGTCTAGCAGCTAAACGTTGCCCTGTATATTCTTCTTCCGTTCGGCAATCCCACAGCTGAATGTTTTGCTGTTGTACTTTTTCTAATAATTCAGAATATTGAATTCGATATTGGTTGATATTGTTTAAATTGGGATTAAATAGTGACTCTACTTTGGTCAATTTTTCATTGTCCGCAGAGGTTGGATAACCTGCCGCAAGCCATGCGTGAATGCCGCCATTGAGCAAACTGGTGTTATAAAAACCCAAACAATGTAAGTTCCAAATTAAACGTCCTGCCCAAGCACCGCCTTCATCATCATAAACAACCACATGGTGTTCCGGCGAAATATTCAAATACTCAATAAAAGTCTGTAAAGCTGCATCATCGGGGAGTAAACCAGAGGCTTGTTCTTCTTGACGCACCAATAAGCGCGGTTTGACATGCAGTGCATGCGGAATATGCAATTGTTCATAAACAGAATTGCGACTGAGATCGACAATTCGGAGTTTCTCATGCCCTAAAAATGGCACAAGTTGTTCTGCTTCTATAAGTAATCCGAAGTTAAAAGTCGTTGCAGTCATACGCTTTTCTAATTTGAGGCCCTGAACAAAAAAGATCTTATCATAGTGTTTTTTGTCAATATGCTGATTTTTTACATTCTTTTAGCAAAAAATCAGCTATTGATTTTCAATTATTCTACAACTTCAGCTATTTCAAACACCTGACGTAAGTACGCTAAGAAAGTGTCATTATCTGTCATGGTTTTTCCAGGACTATCGGAAATTTTTGCCACAGATTGACCATTACATTCTACAAGCTTTAAGACGATATTGAGGGGGGTTTGCCCCATGTCATTGGTCAAATTTGTACCAATCCCAAAACTCACTTGGAAACGATCTTTAAAGTACTGATAAAGACTCCAAGCACGTTCCAAATCTAAGCCATCACTAAAAGTTAACATCTTGGTTTTAGTATCAATTTTGAGTTTTTTATAATGCTCATAAGCTTTATCACCCCATTCAAATGGGTCACCACTGTCATGACGTAAGCCATCAAATAACTTGGCAAAATACAAATCAAAATCACGTAAGAATGCATCCATACCCACGACATCGGTCAGTGCAATACCTAAGTCACCACGATATTCTTGTACCCAAGTTTCGAGTGCCGACTTTTGAAAATCTCTCAATCGAACATCAAGCGCTTGGAATGCTTGAAGAAACTCATGTGCCATCGTTCCAATCGGATAAATATTTAATTCTTTAGCAAGTAATACATTACTGGTACCACGGAATACGTTGGGTGCAGCCGCATGAAGCGTTTGAATCACATGACGTTGCCAATCTAAGCTATAACGACGGCGAGTACCAAAATCTGAGACCAATAAAGGTGGATCATTCGGCTTTTGATCTTTTTGATATTGTTCTAATAATTTAACTTTGGCTTGTAGACGACGTTCACCTTCGAGTAAAACTTCATCTGTACGAATACGACTGAAATAAAGTTCATTTACAATCGCCAAAACAAAAATTTCGAACATCATCGCTTGAACCATTGGACCTTCAATCCAAATATCTAAACGACCTTCATGATCAATACTGGCTTTAATAAAACGGCGTTTCAGTTGGAATAGTTCTAAGTAATCGACAAAATCACTTTTTATAAAACGCATACTGCGTAAATAGACTAACTCATCTTCTTTGAATTTTAAGGTACATAGTTGGTCAAGTTGATGATTTAAATCATCAAGAATATCTGCCAGTGGATAAACCGTAGCATCCAAATTACGACAGCGGAAATGGTACACGCCATGCGTTTGAGGAAATTTATGTAATACCACTTGCAGCATCGTAAATTTATACAAGTCAGTATCGAGTAACGATTTTATTAATGGTTGCATAGCATACTCATTTAGCAGATCTTCATTCACTATAAAAAGTTCATTCATTCTTGCATATCAAAAAAAAGTTTTGTTTGATTTTCAAACTAAAGTCTTAGTTTTGAACAAAATTCTACATTATAAGTTCGTACGCTGCATAAACATTAACATATTATTATCATAATATTCATATTAAGTATTTTTTAGTTAACATTAATTGCAATATAATTATTTTTTAATTAACATAAAATTAACAAAACTGGATATTTTATAAATACTTAAGAAATATCTAACCAACATTTTAATTAAATTAAAAGGAAAAATCATGGCTAAGTTTAGCTTAGATGAACTAATGGATATTGATGGATTTATTGCGGCAGCATTAGTCGATAGCTCAAGCGGTCTTGCATTGGCTACAGCCGGTTCTGGGGTAGATTTAGAACTTGCAGCAGCAGGTAACACAGAAGTTATTCGTGCAAAACGTAAAGTTGCAAAGGCTTTGAATTTAAAAGATAACATTGAAGATGTCTTGATTACTCTAGGCAAGCAATATCATGTATTACGTCCATTAGATCGTAATGAAGAACTTTTCTTATATTTGTTATTAGATCGTCAAAAGTCGAATCTTGCAATGGCTCGCCATGAGTTGAAAATTTTTGAAAAAAGTTTAGATTTTGCTTAATTCTATCTAAATCAGAAATAAAAAAAACCTGAATTATTCAGGTTTTTTTTATTTGAATACAATCTTGTCTTGAAATAAATTTATGCAAGAGAGGCTTTTCATAACTTTCTTTTATTTATCATTCACTATGCTCAGGAAAAAATATTAAAAAGATGAGAATCTTCTATTTCTGTTGCTCAGGAATATTCATTTGAACCTTGGTTGCGTAATCTACACCATGCGTATTGAGATATTCTCGGATCAACTGACGAACAACCTGAGAAGGTTTTAAGTCCTGCCGACTACATAATTCTTCAAAAGCTTGTTTTTTTACAGGGTCTATCAAAATAGTCAATCTTGCTGTCTTATTTTCCATAACATTCCCCTTTAACCCATCAATGTAAATTAAATGATAATATGATTATCATTTAATGTTCTCAAGTAATTTAAATTGCATCTTTAATAAATCATACATTTCTTTTTAAAAATAGTGAGATATAAGCCAAATATCATTATTTCCATCAATCCCATAAATTGTATAGGTATTTTATTTTTTTTCAAATCTGCTGCGTTCAATCTACGTCCATTACTCATAAAATTACACTTTTCCTACATGTAAAAAGCCAATCATTGTTCTTATACACCATTACTTCGTAAATGACTTTGTTTATTGTCCATTCAGAATAATTGAAGCATCCTCATCATTCAAAACTTTCATTTGCTACAATCACATCAATTTTTTATGTTGAACTGAGAATAATATGCGTGCCTTATTACAACGCGTCCTCGAAGCCAAAGTTGTTGTAGATGCTGAAACAACAGGCGAAATTCAAAAAGGGATTCTGGTTTTTTTAGGTATCGGCAAAGATGATAATCTTGAAAATGGTAAAAAATTGATCGATAAAATCCTAAAATACCGTTTATTTGATGACGAACAAGGCAAAATGGGCTGGAATATCAGCCAAGCCAATGGTGGCATACTTTTAGTTTCACAATTCACCTTGATGGCGCAAACTCAAAAAGGATTACGCCCCGATTTCGGATCTGCCATGCCACCTACGGATGCTAAAGTACTTTATGAGCAATTAGTTGAATACGCACAATCACAATTTGAAAATGTACAAACTGGTATTTTCGCTGCGGATATGAAAGTACATTTGGTCAATGATGGACCTGTAACTTTTAATTTAGAAATTGAATAATAAAATTTAAAATTTTTAAATCAATAAAAAAGCCCTAAATGGGCTTTTTTATTTTTCAAGACGAGAATGATTGTGCAGAGATACTGAAACAGTACATTAACGACCCGTTTTTTCTTTTAAAAACTGACGAGCCATTTTAATTTTGTCTTTAATTGGTTTTGGTACTTTAGGTGGAATCAATTTCGCGACTTGGTTAAACCACACCAATAGGCTGAAATCACCTTCCATTTTGATCGTGCCATTTTGCATGCCAGTCATAAAGGCAGTTGGATCGCCTTTTACCAAAGTTTTTACGCCTTGCTCACTATCTGCAAACTGTAGAATAAAATCAGCTTTATTCTCAGCGCCAGACACTGTATCAATTTGACCATTGTTTACATTAATTTGACGCGCTACGCCCAAATCTGTACCAATCTGAATACTGAACTGACGATTATGCGTCAACTCAATAAATTTTGGACTAGTACGTGCCAGTTGCTTCATACGAAGTGCTAAACCCAATACAAGCAGATCCAAAGGATCGGTGCTCGCATCTACGATTGGTAACTTCACAACTGGAATTGAAGAAAGTTTCATGACATTTAAGCCTGTTGTTTTTAAATTAGGTTCGAATTTGCTCATCCTAGCATAACTTGTCATTTGTTAGACATGGCTTTCAGAACAAACTATTCAGCTAAAAAAAAGGTATATCATTTTGATATACCTTTGAATGTCTAAATTCAGTTTTTTCGTGTAATTAAAGTCAGTCGCCTTATTCTAAAAAATAATATGTATTACTCATCTTCATACACGGGTGTATGCTCAATGTATTGTCTATTTGCAAGTGCCTTTTGAGCACGGTTGTCTTCACGAAGTAACAACGCAATTAATGCTGACATTGCGATCATAATCGCTGTTAAGTAGCTATATGCCATCGAAATTTCAAAATAGTTTTGCACACTATATCGAATAGATTCTAAAGCCCCCCAGAAGATCATGCCTGCAAACATGAAACCTAACCAATGACGGTAAGGGGAAAAGAAAACAGTAGCCAACGCAGCAGCAATCAAACCAAATCCAATGAATGTTGCAAATGTCGCTGATACCATAAAAACCTCCGTCAAAATGATGTCTCTTAATACCGTTTAAATTAGTACCGTTTAAATATGGTGTTTCACAACACATTTTAAGCTTTATAATTCTTGTTTAGTCATCTTATAAAAGCTCATGTTTTGCATTATGTCTGGTTTTGATAAGAAGAAAAGCGCTGTTTTTAGGTTAAACGACACACTTTGTCGCAACATTCCTTTGTCATTACATTTTTTCAGAAACCGCTTTTTAATAGAATCTAGTCCTGATCAATCTTGCAGTGTCATTACAAAAAAATACACAGTAATTTTAACGCTAAAAAACTTTTTTCGAGTTCGGAAATGAATCCATCAAGTGGGTACTTTTATTTGTATGAAAAAGAACAAATGTATTTAATTTACACATAAAAATAGCGACTTTAAGTCGCTATTTTTGTCATCAATTTGCAATAATTATTTAGGCTAATTAAGCCTTTATGCGCGATTTAAATCTTTATCATGCACACCCAATAAATACAGTACACCATCTAAACCAACACTGGAAATCGCTTGATTGGCATTTTGGCGAACCAATGGTTTTGCTCTAAAAGCAACGCCTAGACCTGCAATAGAAAGCATCGGTAAATCGTTTGCACCATCACCAACAGCAATGGCTTGCTCTAAAGAGATACCCATTTTTTCAGCAAGATCAGTCAATAATAAAGCCTTGCGTGCTCCATCAACAATATGCCCTTTCACTTCACCTGTCACAAAGCCATTCTCAACATCCAGAATATTGGCATGCACTTCATCAATACCTAATTTTGCTTGTAAATATTCTGCAAAATATTGGAAGCCACCTGACAAAATTGCCGTGCGATAACCTAGCGACTTCAAGGTTGAAATCAAACGTTCAGCACCTTCTGTAACCGTTAAACGCTCAGCGATTTTTGGCAGTACAGATGCATCTAAACCTTTCAATAAAGCTACACGTGCACGGAAACTCTGTTGGAAATCTAACTCACCCAGCATGGCACGTTCAGTTATTTCTGCAACTTGATCGCCTACCCCTGCTTCTATTGCCAATTCGTCAATGACTTCTTGCTCAATCAAAGTTGAGTCCATATCGAAGCAAACTAAACGACGGTTACGGCGAAAAGCATTATCTTCTTGCACAGCAACATCAATACTCAATTCTGCAGACAATCTTAAACACGCCGCACGCATGGCTTGTGCATCAAGCATTTGACCGCTCAGACCAAATTGCACACATGAACGTTTAGGATCATCTAGCTGTCCATCACGCTCAGGACGACCCGATAAACGAGTCACAGTTTCGATATTAAAGCCTTGGCTAGAAACAATATTGGTCACTGCTTGTAAATGTGCAGGTGTCAATTCAGGTGCCAATGCCGTCACGATATAACGTGTACGTCCACCTTCACTCACCCATTGATCGTATTCTGACTCTGAAATGGGTTTAAAACGAACCGTTAAACCAATATCGTGTGCTAAAATAAGCATGTCTTTCATGGCCAAAGCTGTTGCTGTTTGGTCGTTTGACGAAATAACAATACCTAATGTCAACTGATTATGAATAACAGCCTGTCCAACATCTAATATTTGCAAAGAATGTACGGACAACACTTGCATTAATCGAGTAAACTGATTGGGCTGGTCAGGACCTAAAAATGATATAAGAATGATTTCTCGCATGAATTGACTCGAGTCAGAGCTACAACTATTGTGAGAATCATAATCGATATTGCTGTATGGCTGTTAATAATCCCTATAATTTTCTTTGGAATTTTAAGTTGAATGCGCCAAGACAAGGGCTATTTGCTAGCCTACTCATTGTAAGTTTTGCATTTCATACCTTTTTATTGGTAGTTGCAACAACCCATCAGCTGAATGAAAACCGTGCCAGCCAAGGTCAACTCATGACCACCCAACTGGTCACAGATAGCCTTGCTGAACTTGAGCCTGCCAATACGGTTTCTTTGGCATTGCTTGCAAATCGTTATGCGACCAATCCAAGCGTAGCGTCCATACGTATTTTGGATGCACAAAAACAAGTGCTTGCAACAAGCGGCATGGCGAAAACCCGTCAGGGTGAAGTTTTTGTTCGTGATGCATTACAAAATGAAAAGAAAGTCGGCACGATTGAAATTACCTTAATCAAACCGAGTATTGGGGAAATTTTACGTACACAATGGCTCGCCATTTTAGTGTCATTATTCATTCATTTATTTTTGTGGTTAGCTTATCGTGCAATTGCTCGTCCAACTCGCAGTGAATATTTAACACGACTGAATAACGAAGCACGTTTGAAACATGAAATTCAGCAGCTCACAGAAGCGCTAGAAGCAGAAAAAGCCAATCGTCATATTGCCATGGCTCAAGCTCAGCAGGCACAAGTGAAGCCTAAAGCTGAACTTAAACCGCTGATTAAATCACTTGAAAGTGATCAAGATATTTTGGCACTGAATATTCAATATTATGATCCGAAGCAATTGATGAACACCGTCAATCAATCGGTATCCGTACCTTATTTTAATTTATGCCAAATTTTCTTAAATAAAAGTATCGAACTGTGCGCGCAACATTTCAAACTTAGTTCTAAAGATTTCACCGTTCAGCAAGTATTTAATCAAAATGGCGCATTAATCAGTATTGATGCCGATAAACCAGATGCTGCACAGTGCATTTTAATGATCGGTTCTGTATTCCAATTATTGTCAGAAGTGCTCTATAAACGATACCGTGAAGATAAACGCTTTGTTTTACAAACACGTTGTGCAATTACAACTTCTGTAGAAGCGATGCAATTGGATGCTTTACAAGCCGCAGAGCGCTTAGCTAATCATTTAATTGCCAAAGAAATGGCATTATATTTAAGCAATGATCAATTGAAATATATTGGTGATTGTTATCAATTGGTTGCATTACCAAATCCGACCAATGTTCTGACACGACATTCATTTATGATCAATGGTATGAATCAAGAATGTGCTGAACTTGCACAAAATATTCGTACCGAAATTTTAAAAGGTAAACGTAATACAGTAGCGCCTGAAGCTATTCCAGAAATCTAAAATAAAATTTAAAAAGTAAAGCGCTCTTTTCACATAGAAAAGGGCGTTTTTCTTTTTTGTAACATTCTTCATAAGCTCATCTTAATTTTTTACAAATGAATGTTTAATCTTTATACAAAATAAGCGTAAATCAATTTTTCTTCTCTTTTCATACCCCTACAAGCTTGTGTATAACTATGTTCATCAAAGGAAGATGATAAGCATAGGCAAAATACGTAAAAACACGTTAGACTATGTTCCGAATGAGTTAAACGAAAATGTCACACGACAGAACAAAAAGGTGAAGCTTGATGCCGCTCAATACTGTTGAAGAGCTTGTAGCAGATATCCGTGCAGGAAAGATGGTTATCCTGATGGATGATGAAGATCGTGAAAATGAAGGCGATTTAGTCATTGCTGCGACACATGTACGCGCTGAAGACATCAACTTTATGATCACACATGCTCGTGGTCTAGTATGTCTGACATTAAGTCGTGATCGTTGTAAACAACTGAATTTACCGTTAATGGTCGATGCCAATGGCGCCCAACATGGCACCAACTTCACGCTATCGATTGAAGCTGCAAATGGCATTTCTACAGGAATCTCACCTGCTGAACGTGCACACACCATTCAAACTGCGGTGGCAGCACATGCTAAACCTAGCGATATTGTTCAGCCTGGGCACATTTTCCCACTAATGGCACAGCCAGGTGGCGTATTACACCGCGCAGGTCATACAGAGGCAGGCTGCGATTTATCACGCCTTGCAGGCTTAGAACCTGCATCAGTGATCTGCGAGATCATCAATGAAGATGGCACCATGGCACGCCGCCCAGATCTTGAAGTCTTTGCAGAAAAGCATGGTCTGAAAATGGGTACCATTGCTGACCTGATTCATTATCGTATGACCAATGAACAGACTGTCGAGCGTTTAGATCAACAAACTATTGATACTGAATACGGTACTTTTGACTTATATCGTTATCGTGAAGTTGGCAACCCAGACATTCATATCGCTTTAGTTAAAGGTGAGCCTAAACAGGGTGTTACGACTGTGCGTGTGCACGGATTCAACCCTGTACGTGACTTGCTTAAGCTAAATAAGAAAGATGGCGAACCTGCGTGGAATTTGGATAAAGCATTGAAAACCATTGCTGCCAGTGACCGTGGTGTACTGGTATGGATTGGACAGCGTCATTTATCTGACCTAGGTCCTGCCTTAGATGCACTGACTCAGCCAAAACCAACGAAATCAAATTCTGCACTTTCACAACAATATCAAACGATTGGTGTTGGCGCTCAGATTCTACGTGATTTAGGTGTTGAGAAAATGAAATTGCTCAGCTCACCATTACGTTTTAATGCATTATCAGGCTTTAATTTAGAAGTGGTGGAATACATCACTGCTGACCAAAAAACAGGTCAATAATTTTTAATCAGACTTCTTTTATTTCGTAGTTCAATGATGTTTTACCGCGTTATAAAAGAAGTTTATAAAACCACTTATCTGTTAAATCAACGAGGTTGCTATGGCGATTCGCCGAATAGAAGGTTTATTACATCTCGCGAGCGAAGGCCGTTACGCGATTTTAGTTGGTCGTTTTAACAGCTTTGTTGTTGAACATTTATTAGAAGGTGCAATTGATACATTGCATCGCCATGGTGTTAGCGACGATAATATCACTGTCGTTCATGCACCAGGCGCATGGGAACTTCCTGTGGTTGCTAAAAAACTAGCAAACTCAGGCAATTTCGATGCAGTTATTGCACTTGGCGCAGTGATTCGTGGTAGTACACCACATTTCGACTTCGTTGCAGGTGAATGTGCCAAAGGTTTAGGTGTAGTTGGTTTAGATACTGGCTTACCTGTAATCAACGGTGTATTGACTACGGATAGTATTGAACAGGCGATTGAACGCTCTGGTACAAAAGCAGGTAATAAAGGCGGCGAAGCTGCCCTTACTGCAATTGAAATGGTTAACCTGTTAAAGGCAATTTAAAGCATGTCGCAAACACTCCAAGCTACTTATGCAGCAAAACGTAAAGCACGTCGTTTTGCAGTACAAGGGATTTATGAATGGCAAATGAGCCACAACCCGGTGCATGAAATCGAAGCACGTACTCGTGCTGAAAATGCCATGCATAAAGTGGATCTCGGCTATTACCATGAACTGCTCACTCAAGTGATTGCAAATCATGAAGCATTGGATGCTTTACTCGTTCCAGTACTTGATCGTGAGCTTAAGGCACTGGATGGTGTTGAACTTGCAACATTACGTCTAGGCGCTTATGAACTAAAAGATCATCTTGAAGTTCCATATCGTGTTGTACTTGATGAAGCAATTGAGCTCGCGAAACACTTCGGTGGTACAGACAGTCATAAATACATCAACGGTGTATTAGATCGTCTATCCACTACCCTGCGTGATGCAGAAAAACAACAAGCTAAATAAGCTGAGTTGCTTTTAATATGGCTGAGTTTTCTATCATTGATACCTATTTCAATCGTCCGCATCAAGCAGATGTCGATTTAGGTGTTGGAGATGACTCAGCCCTGCTCACCCCTCCACCCCATCATCAATTGGTGATTTGTGCCGACACCTTAGTCGCTGGACGACATTTCCCCCTCGATACTACTGCGCATGCCATTGGCTGGAAATCTGTTGCCGTCAATTTATCTGATATTGCCGCAATGGGTGCAAAACCGCACAGTATTCTTCTCGCATTGAGCTTACCCCAAATCGATCATGACTGGCTAAAAGGCTTTAGTCAGGGTTTGTATGATTGTTGCGATCAATTTGGAGTCCGTTTAATTGGTGGTGACACCACGCAAAGCCCACATTTAACACTCAGTGTCACAGCACTCGGCTGGATTGAAACAGGAAAATCTGTTCTCCGTTCAGGCGCTCAGGTCAATGATCTTGTTGTGGTAAGTGGTACTATTGGTGATGCTGCTTATGGATTACAGCATTTAGGACATCCATTACAACAACGTTTAGATTATCCAACACCGCGCTGCGAACTCGGTACAATACTGAAAGGCTTAGCCTCAAGTATGATTGATGTTTCAGATGGCTTAGCCCAAGATTTAGGGCATATTTTAAAAGCGTCCAATGTAGGTGCAAAAATAGATCTTTCACGCCTCCCTATCGATAATGCACTCAAAGTATTATCTGACCAAAAACAGTGGGAATACGCCTTGGCAGGTGGTGATGATTATGAGTTGTGCTTTACAATATCCATGCAAAACTACCAAGATTTTTTACAATTACAACCCAATGTAAAAACGACAATCATTGGGAAAATTACGCAGCAATGCGAACTGACTTTTGAAAAAGATGGCTTAGATCATCCTCTTCAGCTAAATGGGTATCAACACTTTGCATAAACCTCCTATTGTCTTTAAAAATATGACATGGTCTGAACGCTTTATTGTGTTCTGCGGTGTTGGCTTCGGCTCAGGTCTTGCACCTAAAGCACCAGGTACTTTTGGTTCTGCATTTGCACTATTATTTGTTCCCATTTGGCTTGCAATTGGCTTTTATGGCTCTCTTTTTGCCATATTCATCATGTCATTGGTTGGAATTTGGATTTGTGGAAAAACTGCTGACATTATTCATGTACATGATGATGGACGCATTGTTTGGGATGAGTTTGCAGGACAATCCATCACATTTTTACCGTTAATTTATTTTGGACAAATGAACTGGATTTGGCTATTGGCTGGATTTGTCCTCTTTCGTTTATTTGATATTTGGAAACCGTGGCCCATTCGTGTCATTGATCAAAAAATCGATGGCGGTTTTGGCATCATGTTTGATGACATCATTGCAGGCGTTTGGGCAGCAATTTGTATACTGATTTATTTATATTTTAATATGGCTTAAGCCAAACTGTAGGGTGTGTTATGTCAACGACTGTGATCATTCTTGCTGCAGGTAAAGGAACACGTATGCGTTCCAGTTTACCAAAGGTTCTTCAACCTTTAGCTGGACGTCCTTTACTTGGTCATGTGATTGAAACAGCAAAACAATTACAAGCGGAAAATATTATTACCATTTTTGGGCATGGCGGCAATTTAGTCAAAAAAGCATTTAGCCATGAAAATATAGAATGGGTTGAACAAACTGAACAACTGGGTACAGGTCATGCTGTTAAAGTGACCTTACCTGTATTACCTATAGATGGTATTTCCTTAATTTTATCTGGTGATGTACCTTGTGTACAGCAAAGTACCTTGCAACGTCTTCTCGATGCTTCTACTAACACTGGCATTGGTTTAGTGACATTAACCCTTGAAGATTCTACAGGCTATGGTCGTATCGTTCGTAAAGACGATAAAATCCAAGCCATTGTAGAACATAAAGATGCTTCTAAAGAACAACATCAGATTAAAGAAATCAACACGGGTATTTACTGCGTTAGCAATGCCAAATTACATGAGTGGTTACCTAAACTCAGTAATGACAATGCTCAAGGTGAATATTACCTGACGGATATTGTTGCTATGGCACTGGCGGATGGGATGGAAATCGCATCCATTCAGCCTGAACTAGCATTTGAAGTTGAAGGCGTAAATGATCGTATTCAACTTGCAGCTTTAGAACGTGAATTTCAGTCTCATCAAGCAAAAAAATTAATGCAGCAAGGCGTACACCTGATTGATCCATCACGTTTTGACTTACGTGGTGCATTAACCGTTGGTACTGATGTGCAAATCGACATTAATGTCATTATCGAAGGTAACTGTACTTTCGGTGACAATATTGAAATTGGTGCAGGTTGTATCATCAAAAATACCACTATTGCTTCAGGTACTAAAGTTCAGCCTTATAGCATTTTTGACAATGCAGTTGTTGGGGCAGATGTACAGATTGGTCCTTTCGCACGGCTACGTCCAGGTGCAAAACTGGCAGATGAAGTCCACATTGGCAACTTTGTAGAAGTGAAAAATACTGCTATTGGTCATGCATCGAAAGCCAATCATTTTGCTTATTTAGGTGATGCTGAAATTGGTGCAGGTTCAAATATTGGTGCAGGAACGATTACCTGTAACTATGATGGTGCCAATAAGCACAAAACCATTATTGGTGACCATGCCTTTGTCGGTACCAATAATTCACTAGTTGCTCCTGTCCGTATTGGCAATGGTGCAACAACAGGTGCAGGCTCTGTTATCACGCATGATGTACCTGAAAATGCACTGGCATTTGAACGTGCAAAACAAATTACTAAAGAAAATTATCAACGTCCCCAAAAGGTCACGAAATAAGAGGATATAAAGATGTGCGGAATTGTTGGTGGCGTTGCTGAACGTAGCATTACAAATATTTTAATCGAAGGTTTAAAGCGTCTTGAGTATCGTGGTTATGATTCTGCGGGCGTAGCATTGGTTGATCAAGGTCAGATTTTACGTGAACGTCGAGTTGGTAAAGTCGCTAATCTCGAGCAAGCTGTCAATGAATCCAATATTTTAGGTTCATTGGGTATTGCCCACACGCGTTGGGCAACGCATGGTAAACCAACTGAAAATAATGCTCATCCACATATTTCTGGAACGGTTGCAGTTGTCCATAACGGTATCATCGAAAATTATCAAGAATTAAAAGACGATCTTGAAGCTTTGGGCTATGTATTTACATCTCAGACCGATACAGAAGTGGTTGCGCATTTGGTACATGAAGCGCTGAAATATACACCTGAATTACTGAAAGCAGTTGAACAAGTTGTTCCTCAGTTAAAAGGTGCTTATGCACTTGGAATCGTACATACAGATCATCCAGATGAATTAATTGCAGTACGTGAAGGTTCTCCATTGGTGATTGGTGTAGGTATTGGTGAAAACTTCATCAGCTCTGACCAATTGGCTTTATTACCTGTAACCAACCGTTTTATGTACCTTGAAGAAGGTGATATTGCACGTCTAAAACGTGACAGTATTGAGGTATTTGTAAATGGTCAACTCGTTGAACGTCCAATCAAAGAGCTAGATGCAACGGTTAGCAATGTATCTAAAGGCGAATATAAGCACTATATGCTCAAAGAAATCTATGAGCAGCCTGAGGCAATTCAACAGACCATTTCACAAGCATTGAATGGTAATGCTCTGCGTGATGATTTCCTAAAAAATGCTGAAGTTGATTTCAACAATATTCAACAAGTTCAAATTCTTGCATGCGGTACAAGTTACCATGCAGGAATGATCGCAAAATACTGGTTTGAGCAACTGATTGACGTTCCTTGTCAGGTAGAAATTGCGAGTGAATTCCGTTATCGCTCGCCAGTCATTGTGAATAATACCCTTTATGTCTGCATATCACAGTCTGGTGAAACAGCAGACACCTTAGCTGCACTGCGTGATACACAAAAACGTGCCAAAGCGAAAGGTCTGAACATTACCACCATGACCATCTGTAATGTAGCAACATCATCAATGGTACGTGAAACCGATCACCATTTATTGACACTTGCAGGTCCTGAAATTGGTGTAGCATCTACCAAAGCCTTTACTACTCAGTTGGCAGCTTTAATGCTGTTAATTCTGAAAATTGGGCAGGTGAAACAAAGCCTAAATGCAGATCAGGGTAATGAAATTATTACTGCACTTTGGCATACCCCGAAAGTCATTCTCGATACCTTGCAGAATGATACGGAAATCCTACGCTTATCGACTTTGTTTAAAGAAAAACAACACTGTTTATTCTTAGGTCGTGGTACAGAATTCCCAATCGCATTAGAAGGTGCTTTGAAATTAAAAGAAATTTCATACATCCATGCGGAAGGTTATGCTGCTGGTGAATTAAAGCATGGTCCATTGGCACTGGTAGACAATGACATGCCTGTGGTGATTCTTGCACCACATGATGACATGCTCGATAAACTAAAATCTAACATGGAAGAAGTTCAGGCTCGTGGCGGAGAACTGTTTGTTTTTGCTGATGAAAATAGCGGCATTAAAAACAAAGATCGTCAACACGTGGTAAATGTACCGACTGTAAATTCATGGCTTGCACCGATTGTTTACAGTGTGCCAGTACAATTGCTGTCTTACCATGTTGCGGTACTTCGTGGTACAGATGTCGATCAGCCACGTAATTTAGCAAAATCTGTAACTGTTGAATAATCAATAGTTTATGTGAATTGAATAATGTATGAGAGTAATAAAGATATACCTAGTGAAATCATATAATCAAACCTAATCAAAAAATAGCCGACCGCAGAGTTGGCTATTTTTGTTTACCCATCCCAAAAAATCACATGGATTGTTTTAATTGCTGTTTTAGTTTTTTTCCACATAGGATAATCGTTCTACGATCGGCATCAACAGCACCACAGGCAATGACGCGTTCACGCATTTCCATTGTAATGTCATAATGCGGATAAGACGCTGTGCGATGAAATAAACGGGCATCAATTTTCATCAGCTGTGCAAAATGATGTAACTCATCAAGACTGTCTGCCATCATGTGGCACCACACTCTATCTTTAAATAACACTCTTGCTCGATCTACATAAATTGCCATAAATCCCTATACCCTATTCTTTCATCACATTTGAGTGACAACATACTTAAATAATATTCCTGAATTTTATCTCGACAATGTATTCTGTAGGTAAACCTTTTAGCTGTCTAAAACTATAGCGAAGCCAACGATGAAATACCTAATCAGTGCCTGTTTAGTCGGTGAAAATGTCCGTTATGATGCTAAAAATTGTCTGCAACACAAACTTAAATATTTAGTCGATACCCAACAGGCTATCGTGATTTGCCCTGAAGTTTCGGGTGGATTATCCACGCCACGACATCCTGCTGAAATCATAAATGGCGATGGTACTGCCGTATTAAAAGGTACAGCACAAGTGATAAACATACAGGGCGATGATGTCACGCAGGCATTTATTTTAGGGGCAGAAAAAACCCTAAAACTCGCGCAACAACATCAGGTCACACATATCATTTTGAAAGCTAATAGCCCATCTTGTGGTTCACAGATGATTTATGATGGAACCTTCACAGGACATAAAATACAAGGCAAAGGAGTAACTGCAACATTACTCGAACAGCATGGTTTTCAAGTCATAACTGAACATGAATTTTTACAGAAGCTTATGGATTAAGTCTGTCATTATTGATGGTAATGATCTTAATAAAACTGATTTTGAGGAAAATCACGCTGAATTTTCAGACTTTCTCTCCGCCTTCGCTGCCCAATAGGTCGCCAAAGCAGGTCCTGAAATATTATGCCATAAGCTAAAAATCGCACTCGGAACAGCGGTCACAGGGGATGCAGCAAAATGGATTGCAGCCAAGGTCACACCTAAACCTGAATTTTGCATGCCAACTTCAATCGCTACAGCTTTACAGTCAGGATAAGATAAATTAAACAGACGACTTGCCCAGTAACCCAATAAAAAGCCTAAACCATTATGCAGAATCACCACACCTAGAATCAGTAAACCTGACTGTAAAATTGATGCCTTACTGGCAGCAATAATGGCAGCCACAATCACCACTATCGCAATCACGGAAATCAACGGCATAACCTGAATATATTGTTCAGTTTTTTGCTTAAATAGGCTTCTAAGCAAAACACCTAGAATGATCGGAAAAATCACCACTTTTAAAATATCGATGAACATAGAACCTGCATCAATCGGAATCCATTGGCTTGCCAAGATGTAGAAAATTGCAGGAGTAAGAATAGGGGCTAGAAAGGTCGAAACGGAGGTACACGCAACTGACAAGGCTGTATTGGCTTTTGCCATATAAGCAATAACATTAGAAGCCGTACCACCTGGGCAACAGCCTACAAGTAACACACCTACAGCAATTTCAGCAGGTAATTGAAAAACCTGACACAACACATAGGCTAAACTGGGCATAATTAAAAACTGAGCAACTACACCAATAAATACAGCTTTTGGGCTTTGTAAAACACCTTTAAAATCATCCACGGTCATGGTCATGCCCATTCCAAGCATAATAATACCCAAAACCCATGGAATATAGGCTTTCATCCAGACAAAAGCGGTTGGAAAACACAGTGCAATAAAAGCAAAAACTACGACCCACAACGCAAAGGTTTTTTGCACAAATTGACTAAAACGTAAAATTCCAGACATCATTCCCACCTAAACACATATTTCTATTGTCATACATCAGGCTTATCTTAGTAAAACGTTTATCGTATGAGTGTCTTTTTCACATTTTATGATGACTTTTCATCAGAAGTTGCATGCAAAATACTCTTCATAACCACTCGTTTGACACCAACAGCCAGCATTTCCTGCCACGCATGTTGTAGTGAACCTTGCAAATCAATGGCTTTGGTCGCATCTGAAATAACAAACGTTTTAAAACCTAATTTTGCGGCATCCATTGCAGTCCAAGCCACACAAAAATCTGTCGCAATCCCCACAATATATACAGAGTCAATATTACGTTCTTTCAAGTAACCTGCTAATCCTGTTGATGTTTTATGGTCAGCTTCCATAAATGCAGAATAACTATCAATATGAGAATGGAAACCTTTGCGAATAATCAGTTGTGCTTTTGGAATATTTAAATCTGGATGAAATTCAGCGTCTTGCGTACCCTGTACACAATGCGTAGGCCATAAAACTTGCGAACCATAATCAAGTTGAATCGTGTCATAAGCTTTTTTATTGGTATGATTCTCGGCGAAAGAAATATGGTTTTCAGGATGCCAGTCTTGGGTCAGGACAATATTATCAAAATTCTGTGCTAGTCGATTGATACTGGGGATAATCTGCTCAGCATTCGTAACGGCTAAATTGCCACCTGTTGTAAATCCATTTTGCACATCAACTACAATTAAAACACTACTTTCAGATAATACCATTTCCCTATTCTCTTAAAAAAACTAGTTATTTGTGAATATTTTAGCCATAGATATAAAAATCATATATGACTCAAAATACAATAAATATCGTTATTCATCCATTTTTACAAATAGTAAACCTAATTCAACCGAGAATATTGTAAAAGATGAAAATGTATTTGTTTCTTTTTATAAAGTTTTCTTCAGCTTTGAACAAATCGTATTGTTCTCAATCGCTGAATCAGTCATAATTTGCATAAGCATTATGCAATCTTTAAAATGATTGTTCCTCGCTCAAATCAAAATACTGCAACCGTCTACAAATCATTTTGCACAAGGTAAAATGTAGATGGAAAAATAGGATATTTTTTCAAAATGACTCAGCAAGCACAGATCATTCAAGGCTCAATTGTCGCAATCGTCACCCCTATGTTCGAAGATGGCAGCGTAGATTGGAAGGGTCTAGAGAAGCTCGTTGAGTGGCATATAGAACAAGGCACAAATAGTATTGTTGCTGTGGGTACAACAGGCGAAGCTTCTACGCTCAGCATGGCAGAGCACACCCAAGTGATTAAAGAAATTATTCGTGTAGCCAACAAACGTATTCCAATTATTGCTGGAACGGGTGCAAACTCTACTCACGAAGCGATTGAGCTCACCAAAGAAGCTAAAGAACTCGGTGCAGATGCCGCACTTTTAGTGACACCTTATTATAACAAACCGACCCAAGAAGGTTTATATCAACACTATAAAGCGATTGCTGAAGCTGTTGATTTACCTATTATTCTCTACAATGTACCTGGCCGTACAGGTGTAGATATGGATAATACAACTGCCATTCGTTTGGCTGATATCCCAAATATTGTTGGTATCAAAGATGCGACTGGAGATATCCCTCGTGGTAAACAACTAATTGATGGCTTAAATGGCAAATCGATGGTGGTTTACTCGGGTGATGATGCAACAGCAAGTGAACTGATCCAATTAGGCGCACATGGTAATATTTCTGTGACTGCCAATATCGCACCCAAAATCATGAGCGAACTTTGTGCTGCTGCATTGGTAAAAGATGTTGCAACTGCAAAAGACAAAGATGACCAAGTTGCAAAATTAAACAATATTCTATTTTGTGAATCGAACCCAATTCCAGTCAAATGGGCGCTTCATGAAATGCAATTAATTGGTACAGGTATTCGTTTACCGTTAACGCCACTTGCAGAACAATACCGTACTCCACTGCGCGAAGAACTCAAAGCAGCGGGTATCATTTAAATAAGAGCTTAGTATTATGCAATTACGTTTAGGTTTAACTCTTGCCCTTTCAGCTTTAAGTTTGGCAGGTTGTAGTACCCTTGGAATCAGTAATGGTTCTTTAGACTATAAAAATACGACCACAGTAGAACCACTTAAATATCCTGAAGGTGCGACCGTTAGACCTGCAACGCCGTTGTATCCAGCACCTATTGTCGAACAGCTTGCAATACAAAATGCACCGAATTTTGATAATAAGCGTGGCAATCGTTTTGAGATGCCTCGCCCTGAACAAGCTAAAATTACGGTTTCTTCAGATCAAGCGACTACATTGAATGAAAGTGTTGGGCGTCCACAACTTTTAACCGATGGAAATGGTAATCCATTAATCAAAATTGATGGAAATTCTGCTACAATTTGGCAATACACAGGTGCCACACTCAGCAGCTTAAACTACAAGACGAGTAGTCAAAGCAAAAAAGCGTATGAAACGACTGTGAAGATCGAAAATCAAACCTATATTTTAAGACTAACATCAGTAGGAACAAGCAATACACTTGCGCTGTTCAATGCTGACAACACTTTTGCAGACAAAGAAAAAGCTGCAGAATTGTTATCCCAGATTTACCAAAACTGGCCAGCCTAGTCGTTCTAGGCAATTTTTACTTGCAAAAGGTTCCCCCATGTTAAAACAAACCTTGCTCTATACTGGTAAAGCAAAATCCGTTTATGAAACAGATAGCGCCGACCATCTAATTCTAGTTTTCCGTGATGATGCTTCTGCATTTAACGGTGAAAAAATAGAGCAACTAGATCGTAAAGGTAAGGTGAATAACCTTTTTAACGCCTTTATCATGGAAAAATTGGCTGCGGCTGGTATCGAAACTCACTTTGAAAAACTTCTTTCTCCAACTGAAGTTTTAGTGAAAAAATTACAAATGATTCCTGTTGAATGTGTAATGCGTAACTACGCTGCAGGTTCATTATGCCGTCGTTTAGGCGTGGAAGAAGGCCTAGAGCTTACCCCTGCTACTTTTGAATTGTTCTTCAAAGATGACGCTTTAGGCGATCCTATGGTGAACGAATCTCAAGCAATCGCCTTAGGTTGGGCAACAGCTGAACAATTGGCTGACATGAAAGAACTCACTCAAAAAGTGAACGTCATTCTTAAAGATTTATTCGACCAAGGCGATATGTTACTGGTTGACTTTAAACTTGAATTTGGTGTGTTCCATGACCGTATTGTTTTAGGTGATGAATTCTCTCCAGACGGTTGCCGTTTATGGGATAAAAACACCAAGAAAAAACTCGACAAAGACCGTTTCCGTCAAGGTTTAGGCGGTGTTGTTGAAGCTTATGAAGAAGTTGCATCACGTATTGGCGTAGATCTTTCAGGCATCTAATTTATAGATCCTGTTCTTAAAAAACCGAGCTTTTTAGCTCGGTTTTTTATTTTAAAATTTTCAATGCGTTAAGTTTTTGGCACGATATCCTTCAAATTAGCATCTACTTTTTTTAAAAAGAGTTCCAATAGAGAATGACCTTCCTATCAATCTAAAGGGGATATATATCTTTAAAACTCTGATCAAAAGTATCTATGCCTTAAATAATATAAAGTCCAAAATAGTTAATAAGTAAGCCATAATGACCCTAATTTGTCGTCCCACTCGCTCGGTGTAATTACCATGCGCCCTGCATTTGGTGTGAGCGTAATTTCACTAAAATAAACATCATCTTGCGTAAATAAAAAATCGATCCGACTATAACCTTGCTTAAAACAAAGTTTTTCTGACAGCTTAATCATTTCTTGCAATTTCTTTGGTGTCGCTAAAATTGCAGGTGTATTCTTTTTAAGATCTACCGTAAATGGTTGTAACACCCAAGATGTATCATAAATATTAGAATAGTCTATACTTTTATCATCCTGAACATCGACTTCTAAATAGGTCGGTTGACCTTCAAAACAATGCACTCGGCTTGTCGTAATGGTAAAATTATTAGTGCTGTCAAAAAATAATTCTACATATTGCTCAACTAAAATGAGCGGGGAAATATTTTTATAATGCCACTCTCTTTTTTTAAAATAATTATTCTCTCTTAAATGGCTATTGATTTTAAGTTCTGCCTTTTTGAGATCAAAAAGCTGCTTATTCTTACAAATCATGGTGCTACCGCTATCATGATTGCATTTTAAAACAAATTTTTCTGGCAGCTTATTAAAATTTATCTCATTGAATTTTTTATATATGCCAATATTTGGCACTAAATGCTGATGACCAATTTTTTCAGAAATCAATTCACGGACCGCAAGTTTGTCTGCTAAAGCAGTATGCAATGAATTTCTTTCAAAAATCATCCGAGCAGTAACTTTCTCATTAAAACTTTTCGGTTGATCAAAGTTAGGTATATATCCAAGTTTATTAATAAATCTCTTGGTTAAATAATTTTTATCCGAAACAAATTTTGTTCTAAAAACTTTTGCATTATATATAAGCGATTCAAGCATAATTAAAAATTCAGATTATATTAAGACGGTGGTAATTATAATATCGGCGATATCATACATTAATTTTTTTACAGTTTAAATATAATTTACACATGGTTAAAAATACAACAATATAAATAATTTTATACAAATTGCCAATGCAATATTTACCATTAAATTAATTTAGTTTTACACTTTAAATACTTAACAATTATCATATAGTAATAAAATTCTATATATCATTAAGCATAATAATTACACTCCCAACTTAATCAAATATTAAAAATAATTAAACTATATTCTTCTTTAAATAACATTTTAACTCTAATGAACTGCTCTAGCACTCATCAGATAAAATAGATAAATATCACATTATGATAAAAATTATTTTAAATATGAATTTATAATTAATTAATGTGGTAACTTTCTCATTATATATTTTACAACCATAAAAATAGCTTAGATGAAGCCGTATTTTAAATATCCTTTCACTCTTACTCTCTTTTTATCTTCATTTTTAAAAGTATGGATGTGCCATTTCGCAGACATCCTCATCAATCATTTTATTTCACGACAACTTTTATTGGTGATGAGAATACTTGATAAAAGTTCTGTGTATCTATCTGATATTTATAACCAGCTAGAACATAAGCTGTCCCTTTTTCAGAAAAACTCAATTGCCCATTTTTAAATTCATGCTTTGGAGAACCTGATAACACAATAAATTGGCTCACCACATTATTAAGCTTAAACCCATCTTGCTGAGTAAGCTGTGCCTCAATGTCTACAGGTTGATCCAATGTAACTTGAATTTTTTGAGGTACTTGGATATCGACAATATATTTTGAATAAAGTTGCACAGAATTAGTAGTTATACCGTATGTTCCTGCAAGATATAATTTTTTAAAAACATCATCATTCAATGCCCAAGGCCAAAAACTAATTCCACGATGTTTAGTTATTTCTAAAATATCAATTAAATCAGCTCTATATGCGGGATTGTATGTAGCGTTATATCGCTGTGCATCCGTATTAATTTTTTTCGCATTCGCCAAACTATTACGACTATTGGGCATCGCACCAACCAATAATCCTCTTGGAATTTCAGTCAATTGCTGCTGAGCTCGGGTCACTTGGTCGGTATTAAATGATGTGGTCACGACCTGATTTTCAACTTGATATCTTTTAATTTCTTCCTGCATTTTGGTGACCAATTGCGAATTGGCACTTTTCATCTCAATCATCAAAACAAAATTTGGATTATTCTTAAATACTGTAAAATAATCTGTGAGCATTGGAATTTTATAGGCTTTATTTTTGGATTTGAGTTGCTGAACTTGAGCAAGGCTCATCTCCTCAATTTTCCCTACTGAACGTGTTGTTCTGTCAACAGTTGCATCATGCATGACTACAAGTTGTTGATCTCTCGTCAGATATATATCATTTTCAACAATATCAGCACCCAAGGCAACCGCATGTTTAGCACTCTCTAATGTATTTTCATCTTCTAAACTTGGTACGCCACGATGTGCAATAATAAAAGGTTTACGCAATAGGGTATTTTTTGGAAATTGCTTCAGCACACTGCTAAAAAGTGTACTTTGCGTTGCAATCACACCATTTACACCAGAGGTTAAAATTGTAGCAGCTTCTTGTGGCTGTGTTGTATCACTCTGCATCCACACTGTCATCAAATGACGTTGAATAAAGCTCACACTTGATTTATTGGCAAAGCTTGAAGGAAGTACCAAAATTCTTGCATACGCTTGATTGGTACGACGCATAATGTCTGAAAGGCTTTTATTATTATCTTTTAATTTTTCGTCACTTAGATCTAAAGCTGTTCGAACTGTAGGGATAAGTTGATGCGCTGTTTTGAGTAAATCATCACTTTTAGACAATAACGTAATATCAGTAATATCTTGTCTCTTAGCCAATGATTTCAATGCTTCAAGCGATTTTGGGGTTTTTACCTCTAATACAGGAATAGTATTACGCTGCGGATTGGCTAAATATTGCTGCAAAGTCGTAATGCTTTGTCCATTTTGGTCAAGTAAATTTAATTGAGCATCTAATTGATAATAAAGCTGATTGGCAGAATTGAGTGAAGACTGAGCATTTTCTATTTTTTGGATAATGGTGGGTGCTAAACCCACATTGCTTTGAATTTCGTGTACTTGAGTGACCTTATTTTGCAAATTTGGCAAACTCGCCACTTGCGCTGAAACTTGAATATTTTTAACTTTTAAAATCACACCTGCGGCAGATAATCCTATGCCACCTTTAGCCGAAAGTTGATCAAGTTCAACATCTTGCATGAGCTGATCATTTAGATAATGTTGTACTCGCTGCTCAGACACAACAATACTGGCTTTATACCATTGATTTGGTTTTATCTTTTCACCAAATGCTTTGCTTTCAATTACATCCCATTGACCATTGGTTTTACGACGACCAAATTCCGTACCATTTTTAGCTGTGGTGTCTGCACGCATCGTAAATTGATAATAGCTACTTGGAATAACCCCTTGAGATTCCGTCACATCATAAATGACGCTGCCCCAACGTGAATCATTGACAGGCTGATCTAAACTAAAATCGATATCAATACGATAGTTATGCTGCTTTTCTAAATCTTTGGGTAATAAAATTGAGGTAGTGTGCAAAGAATTCGCACGCCCATCAATGTTTAATACCCCATTTTCCACATAGACATTGCCTGCATTATTGCCAGGAATACGCCAACCTTGAGGAATGGTTTTTTGCTGATTAAAATTTTGCTGATAAAGCAGTTTTAACTGTGCTGAGTTTTTTCGAGTGTCTTCTAAAGTTGTTATTTTTGTCGATATTTCGGCAGTAGCAATGGTCGGTAAACACATTAAAATAGCAAATGATAAAGCAGATATTTTCATAGTTTTTCTTGATGATTCACTGAGTAATTCAAAAATATAGTGTTCAAATATTAAAAGTCTCGTCTAAATTTCACACATACCCTAAACTATTCGATAACTTAGAATGTTCAATTTAGACTGACTTTAAAACAAATCTGCTTAAATTTAATTATTGTTGTTGCTGATCCTGTTGCCAACGACGTTGTTGTAAACGCTCTCCTTCGACTTCACGTTTATTACGAGCAGACTCATAGAGTTTAGTATTTTTCAGCTCTGGTGGTAAATATTCTTGAAGTACAAAATGTTCAGGATAATTATGTGGATAGAGATAATCCACACCATAACCTTGTTCTTTCATTAATTTAGTTGGTGCATTTCTTAAATGAAGTGGCACAGGTAAATTTGAAGTTTTGTCCGCAAGTTCTAATGCTTTATTGATCGCTAAATAAGTACTATTACTTTTCGCACTGGTGGCTAAATAGACAGCGCATTGTCCAAGAATAATCCGACATTCAGGCATTCCCACAGCTTGCACTGAACGGAAACATTCACCTGCAAGTAACAAGGCATTTGGATTTGAGTTGCCTATATCTTCCGACGCTGCGATCAACATACGACGTGCGATAAAAACAGGATCTTCCCCGCCTTTCAGCATGCGTGCCATCCAATACAAAGTCGCATCGGGGTCACTTCCTCGGATGGATTTAATAAAAGCTGAAACCAAATCGTAGTGTTGTTCACCTGCTTTGTCATAACGAGCAATATTTTGCTGCGCAACCTTGACCACAATTGCATTGGTAACAATATTTTCAACATCAGGTTCGAAAGTACTTGCTATTAAATCTATTAAATTTAGAGCTTTACGTGCATCACCAGCGGAAAATTGTACTAATGCATCAAATTCTTCAATCTGAATATGACGGTCTATTAAAAATTGATCTTGCCGGATAGCACGGCGAATTAAATCTTCAATCGCTTCATTGCTCAAAGCATGCAAGGTATACACTTGGCAACGTGACAATAAAGCGCTATTAACTTCAAAAGATGGATTTTCAGTGGTCGCACCAATTAAAGTAATTTTACCTTTTTCGACTGCATTTAATAATGCATCTTGTTGAGACTTATTAAAACGATGAATTTCGTCAATAAAAACCACAGGTACAAGTAAATCACCACTTTCAGCAATGATCTCACGCAGCTCTTTAACCCCAGTATTTAAAGCAGACAAACTCACGAAAGTACGATCTACCGCTTGTGCAAGAAGCAAAGCAATCGTGGTTTTTCCAACGCCCGGTGGCCCCCAAAAAATGATTGAAGGTAAATGCCCTTGATCAATCATTTGACGTAAAGGTGCATTTTGCCCCAACAAATGATCTTGCCCAATAATTTCAGACAAATCACGTGGACGAAGGCGTTCTGGAAGTGGAATTTGAGTGTCTGACATGCTTCTTTTTAATCGTTGATTTCTAGTGCTAGTCTACTATGGAAAATTAAAAATAGGGCAGATTCAATTTTAAAATAATCGGTTGTTTAAAATATCCAAAGACGGAGTCTGAAATATTTACCCATAATTTAAATACGGATCAGGAATCAATAGATCTCTTGCTAAAGTACCTTTTCATTAATTTTGATTTACATTGGAGTTCCCTCTCCTTTTAAAGGAGAGGGTTAGGGAGAGGATTTTTGATAAATCCCCCTCATCCTAACCTTCTCCTAAAGGGAAAAGGAACGACTAATATTCGTTTTACAACGTCTTTAATTGTAAATATCTGATTTTTTTAACTTATGCAAAAAGTCTAATATTACAGGCAGAACTTTAAATCAATATGATTTCCAATCACACCAATAATAATGAGTAAAATAATTCAACACGATTATCTAACCCATCGGACAATATAGTCTTCAATCTGTTCTTCATCGACTTCAACTTCAGAAATACAACGTCCTGCTGCTGACTTTCGGGCTTTAATGACATTATCCCGAGAACCGGTAAGCAAATAATGCCATGCCGGTAAATTCTTACCCTCATTCACCCGACGATATGCACAACTCGAAGGTAACCAATGAATATTATCTAATTTTTCAGCCGTTAATTGAATACAATCAGGTACATGCTGCAAACGATTTGGATAGTCCGAGCACTGTGCTGTTTCACAATCAAGTAATTTACAAGACACTTTGGTATAGGCAACTTCTGAGGTTTCATCATCCTCAAGTTTAACCAAGCAACACAAACCACAACCATCACATAAGGCTTCCCATTCTGCTTGACTAAGCTCTTGTAAAGCATAGTTTTTCCAAAATTCAGGTCGCAATGAATCATCCATAGCAAAATATTCTGCAACTGTTAAGCCATAATTATATCAGTTTCAAAAGTCTTTAATCACTCGGTAATTGGACACAATCTGGTTACGCTTCATAAGAACAATCACAGTTTCTCTACAGAAATTCACATGTTAGATGAAATGCCTCTCTTATAATGAAACCACAATACTTCACAATAGGGAGAACAGCGATGTTTCGTTGGGCGATTATATTTGCAGTGATTGCATTGGTTGCGAGTTTATTTGGTTTCGGTGGTGTTGCTGGCATGTCTAAGGACTTTGCAGTAATTTTACTTGTTGTAGCCGTCATCTTAGCAATCGTCGGATTTATTTCTAGAGGAAAGGTTTAAACTTTCTAATCAATTTTAATTGTGTTCATTTATCAAAGAGAAGGTTAAATCACCTTCTCTTTTTTATGGTTTTATTTTGGATCTAAACAATCATTAAAGTTAGAACTGACCTTATTTTATAAGCTTTTAAAACTTTGAGTTATAGGCTTAAATTCTAGTTTGGATTAAGCTGTTATTGGAATGATCCATACGATAATAATTTCTCACATTTCTCCGCTTTATTTTCACAAATTAGCCGTTTGAATCTGGCTGATCTATGCTTTAATCAACCTCATTCTCGCCAATATACAAGGATTTAACAGATGACATTGACAATAAAAACGCGTGAAATTCAATACCAAGCACAGGATGGCACAACACTTATCGGTTATTTTGCTGCGCCTGAATCTACGCAGCCTCTTGCAGGTGTCATCGTTGCTCCTGAATGGTGGGGACGTAATGAATATACCGAACAACGTGCACGTGAGTTGGCTGAACATGGTTATGCAGCTTTCGCTATCGATATGTATGGCGATAAAAAAGTGACTACAGATGTACCCCAAGCCAGTGAATGGATGACGCAAACGTTCCAAAATCCCAATACGATTGTAGAGCGAGCTGCTGCGGGTCTTGCAACATTGGTTGCACAGCCTGAAGTACATGCTTCACGTCTTGCTGCAATTGGTTTCTGCTACGGTGGTAAAGTGGTGCTTGATTTGGCACGTACTGGAGCAGATTTAAAAGCTGTGGTGACCTTCCATGCTGCAAATGTTTCTCCACGAACCGAAGGTGATGCAAAAAATATTAAAGCTGAAGTTTTGGTACTACATGGCGAATTGGATAGTATGCTTTCACTAGATGCCATAGCCGCATTCAAAAAAGAAATGAATGAAGCCCATGTCGTACATGAAGTGATTGTATTTGAAGGTGCAAAACACGGTTTCAGTAATCCACTTGCAGATGAACGTGCCAAAGCCAACAATGTCGATTTAGGCTATGACGCAAAAGCTGAACAGAAAAGTTTAGCTGTGATGTATGAATTACTGGATGAAAAATTCGCTTAATTTTAGATGAAAATTTAATAAACGAAATGACTGTAGAGGAGTTTTAAAATGACTGAAAAAAACTGCCCATATTGTGAATATGATGAATTCGATATTATTGATAAAAATGAATTTGGGGCAATTTTGCCTGAGCATAATCCATTGTCCAAAGGACATTCTGTAATTATTCCTCTACGTCATATCGATTCTTTTTTTGATGTCACTGAAAAAGAACGAAAAAGCTTATCAAGTTTGCTTGAATTAGCACGCAATGAATTGAAACTTCGTCATCAGCCTGAAGGTTTTCACATTGCATTTAATGATGGCAAAGTTTTTGGTGATGAACAATCTGGACATTTCCACATTCACATTATTCCACGTTATAAAAATGAACCATTAAAACTGGATCAACGCTGGGGCGTGACGAGCTAAGCAAAAAACTTTTCTATACCGATTTGAAAAGACGCTACGGCGTCTTTTTTAGTTTGAAAATTCACCCGAAATATAGACACGATTCGCTATACTAAGCATCTGCTTTTCATACTGATCAGCCCTTGATCCATAGACCTTATATTATTATGCCGCAATTTAATTTTTCAGAAGCACTCCTTACTTGGTTCGATCTGCACGGACGCCATGACTTACCGTGGCAAATAGCAGATGATCCTTACAAAGTTTGGGTCTCTGAAATCATGTTGCAACAAACTCAAGTCAAAACCGTTCTGCAATATTTTGATCGTTTTATGCAGCGTTTCCCTACGGTTGATGATTTAGGCAAAGCGACATGGGACGATGTTGCGCCTTATTGGGCAGGTTTGGGCTATTATGCTCGCGCACGAAATTTACACAAAGCCGCAGCAATAGTTCATCAACAGGGCCATTTCCCTAAAAGTTTAGCAGAATGGATTGAATTACCAGGCATTGGACCATCAACTGGTGGTGCGCTGATGTCACTCGGTTTACGCCAATATGGCGTTATTATGGATGGCAATGTAAAACGCGTACTGGCTCGTTTTTTTGCAGTTGAGGATGATCTGAGTAAACCTATTCACGAACGTGCGATGTGGAAAACTGCTGAAAGCCTTTGCCCTACAGAACGTAATCATGACTATACCCAAGCAATTATGGACTTGGGTGCAACCATATGCGCTCCGAAAAAGCCACTGTGTTTATACTGTCCAATGCAGCAACACTGTCAAGCGCACCAACAAGGTTTAGAAACGGAACTACCGTATAAAAAGCCGAAAAAGCCTGTCCCTGTGAGAACAGCGAAAGTATTGTTAATACAATCAGGTGAGCAATGGTTATGGCAACAACGTCCACATAGTGGTTTATGGGGCGGATTGTGGAGTTTGGCGATTATTGAAAATGATGTTGAATTTAACCAACTGTGCCAAAGCTTAAAACTGATTTCGAACCGTGAAGCTGTGCAAATTTCACATAGTTTCACCCACTTCACGTGGATCTTAAATGCACACATTTTCCAGATAGAGCAAGATCAAAAGGAATATTTACAAGCGGAACTGGGCGGTGAATGGCTCACGCCACAAAAAGCTACACAAATGGGCATTCCTACAGCCATGAAAAAATTGATCTCTGCTGTAGAGGTATGACATAGTCCAATATGGGTATTCGCATCATATTTTCAATTTTAATTTGCCCTAAACTTGAAAAATAAGGATTTCTTGTGTCACGTAGCGTCCAATACTGCTTTTTTACTTTTATTACCATTATTCTAAGCGCATGTACGACTGCACCTAAAAAACCACATATAACTAAGCCCGTGATTCTTCCACAATCACAAATGAATCGTTTAAAAGCAATGTCGATGCCAAATCGACTACCGATTCCTGTGGATGGAATTAAAAGCAAAAATTTAACAGACACATGGGGTGCTTCACGCAGTTCTGGGCGTGCGCATGAGGGAATTGATATCATGGCTTCACGTGGAACAAAAGTGTACAGTACCACCGACGGTGTGATCACTAGCTTAAAAAGTAATAATTTAGGTGGTAAGGTCATTTGGCTAATTGGACCAAGTGGTGCTTACCATTACTATGCACATCTCAATGATCATAAACGTGGTTTGCAAGAAGGTGACTTTGTTCAGCAAGGCGATCTTCTTGGTTATGTAGGCAATACGGGCAATGCACGTCATACTGCCCCACACTTGCACTATGGATTATACTTAAACGGTAAAGGTCGTGGTGCGGTTAACCCCTACCCTTATTTGCGTTGATACATCATTGATCAACCTACGTGAACAGATTTACTGTTAAAACACTTCAGTTACTTTAGGAATATTTCATGTCAGAAGCTTTGATTGAGCGTTTAGTTGAATTTGCCGAATCAGGCAATCAACAAAAAATTGTCTTAAATGGACAAACTCACCAAGGTTGGGTCATGGAAATTGGTGAAGACTCCTTGTTGATCAGTACTGGATTTGCAGATAAAGCTGGGAAAGATTTTTGGATTGAATTTACAGATCTCGCCCAAGCAGAACTGTCATATTGGGATACAAAAACAGATCAATGGACAATATTTCAAATTTAAAATGTGATTCAAAATAGGAGCATCACTCATGTCAAATAAACGCTGTGGTTGGTGCTCAGATGATCCCATCTATATTCATTACCATGATCATGAATGGGGCAAAGCTAATCGTGATGAACAACATTTATTTGAAATGCTGTGCCTAGAAGGACAACAAGCAGGATTATCTTGGATTACCGTATTAAAAAAACGTGAGGGTTATCGAACGCACTTTTTTAATCATCCGATTCAAACCATTGCTGAATTGACCAATGAAGATTTGGCGACAAAATGCCAAGATGCTGGTTTAATTCGACATATCGGAAAATTGACCGCCATACGTGACAATGCTATTGCATGGCAAAACATGAATTCCCAAGATATTAATATGACAGATTGGCTTTGGGATTTTGTCGATCAAAAAGTCCAAACTAATGATGTTCCAGACTATAAACAAGCACCTGCACAAACGGAAACTAGCCTAAAACTCTCTAAAGCACTGAAGAAAAATGGCTTTAAATTTGTAGGGCCAACGACATGCTATGCGTTTATGCAAGCTGTGGGTATGGTCAATGACCATGAAAATGATTGCTCATCTCGTTAACTATTAACTATCGATGTTAAAAACAACAGGAAGGATTCAAATGTCTAAAGATACGATTCATGCCTATGCAGCCTTAGAAGCGAGCACACCACTTGTTCCTTATGAATTTGATGCAGGTGAATTACAGCCACATCAAGTTGAAGTAAAAGTTGAATACTGTGGTTTGTGTCATTCCGATGTTTCAGTCATTAATAACGAATGGGGAAACTCCGTTTTTCCTGTCGTCGGTGGTCATGAGGTTATCGGGATAATTAGCCAACTCGGTTCAGAAGCCAAAGGCTTAAAAATCGGTCAGCGTGTCGGTATCGGTTGGACTGCTGAAAGTTGCCAATACTGCGACCCTTGTGTCAGTGGTCAACAAGTGCTGTGTACTGGTGAAAAGAAAGCGACGATTGTCGGTCATGCAGGTGGTTTTGCTGACAAAGTTCGTGCAGGCTGGCAGTGGATTATCCCCCTTCCTGAAGATTTAGATCCAGAAAGTGCGGGGCCATTACTCTGTGGTGGAATTACTGTATTTGACCCCATTTTAAAACATCAAATTCAAGCCGTTCATCATGTCGGTGTAATTGGGATTGGTGGTTTGGGTCATATGGCAATCAAACTACTTAAAGCATGGGGTTGTGAAATTACAGCATTTACCTCAAGCCTAGATAAGACTGATGAACTTAAAGCGATGGGGGCAGACCATGTGGTCAATAGCCGTGATGCAAGTGAATTAAAAGCACAATGTGGTAAATTCGATTTATTGCTCTGTACGGTCAATGTCTCTTTAGATTGGAAATTATATCTAAATGCCCTAGCACCCAACGGCACAATACATATGCTTGGTATGGTCATTGAACCGTTGGCAATTCCTACGGGCGCACTGATTGGTGGTGCAAAATCGGTGACAGGTTCTCCAACAGGTTCTCCGTTTGCATTACGTCAATTATTGCAATTTGCTGCGCGTAAAAATATTGCGCCACAAATTGAGCTGTATCCTATGTCTCAAATTAACGATGCTTTAGAACGCTTACATTCTGGAAAAGCACGCTATCGAATTGTGTTAAAAGCAGATTTTTAAATCATTTTTTATTCAAAACTCATCCCAACCCTCCTTTAAAAATGGGAGGTTGGGATATTATTCAATGAATTTTAAGCCACATTCTGCTCAGATAATTCATCCCTGACCCAATCTGCCAAAAACACAATTGCATCTTGAATTTCATCCGACAACTCGTGCCCTGCATTCAGTCGGATACAATTGTTATAACGCTGATCTTCACCAAAAATCAGTCCGGGTACAATATTGATACTATACTTCTGTGCATGATAATACATCGCCAAACTATCAATCTGCTCAGGCAACTGTAACCATAGCGCATAACTGCCTTGTGGATGATTTAATCGAATCTCAACACCCTGAAAAGCCTGATGAATGAATTGACGATATTGCTCTACTTGCGCCATTAACTTTGGACGTAGTTCACTTAAATGTTGCCGATAAGCACGGCTAAAAATTAAATCGGCAAGCCCCAATTGCAAAGGTGTATTCACCGAAACATTCTGGGTTAATAATCGTGCATGTAAATGTTTCAACCGTGGTGGAATACAAAACCAGCCTACACGATACGAAGTGGATAAAGACTTAGAAATCGAACTGCAATAAATGACATAACCTGCTTGATCCCAATATTTAATGGGCAATGGACGCTTAGCATTAAAACTACATTCCGCATAAATATCATCTTCAATCACATAACATTGATATTTTTCTGCAAGTTGAGCAATTTTTTCTTTATCCGAATTACTCAGACAAAAGCCTAACGGATTTTGAAAATTTGCAGTCAATAAACAGGCTTTTGCACCTGAATTTTGCATTGCTTGTTCCAAACGATCTAAATCAAAACCTTCAGTATTGGCAGGAATTTCAATAATTTGTCGCTTAAGCAATGCCAACAGTTGCAACTGACCATTATAATTGGGGGTGGGAATGATGATGCTATCACCTTCATTGGTCACACTTTGAATCATCACAGATAAGGCAGGCATACAACCATTGCTGATGTAAATATCTTCTTTGGGAATAAAAAAACCATCTTCTGCCCAATGTGCCGAAAGTGCTTCCCGTAATTGTGGATGACCTTGACGATCACTATATAAAAAATCTTCAGGTTTACAATGTTTTAAAGCACGCTGAATAGAACGGCGCAAAGCTTCGACAGGCACTAAATTGGGTGATAATTGGATTGATCCTAAATGTACCAATTTATTATTGATAGAAGCTTCATGAATCTGAATTTGTAATTCTAAATTTGAGACTTCACGAGGTCTGGACTTAAAGTCTGGATGATCAGGTACCGCGATTTGCTGAATTTTTTGTTGAGATTGCACAAAATAGCCTGATTTTTCTTTGACGTAAATAAGCCCTTGCGCCTCAAGCAATTCATAGCAGCTTTTTGCTGTATTTAAACTAATCTTTTGCTGTTCTGCAAATTGGCGTAATGAACTCAGCCGTTGTCCCATAAGCAATTCACCACAATAAATTTTTTGGGCTATTTGCTGCGCAAGGGATTGATACTGAAAAGTCATATCTGTACCTATTTTTTAATATTTGTTGTATCTGTATCTAATAACTTAGCAGATTTATGCTTCTTTCACAGCCAGTATTTACAATTCAATTGATGTGAAAGGAGAAAAAAATGAAACTATTGATATTCGTTTGCGTACTTTTAGCTTTAAGTGCATGCCAACCACAACAGGTTAATCAAGCTGCGCAACAACAACATTTCATTTGTAAATCATTGATTGAAGGCTTTTTAAAAACGCAAAATTTAGGTGAATATCAACTCAATCATCTGCAGCCGACTTTGCATCAAACAGCGACTATACGTGAATATACTTACCGAGCAAGCGCTGATCATGCAATGAAAATTAACATGCCGACACAACAAAATTTGAAGTTTGAATGTCAGCAAAACTCTGCTCAGCACTTTGAAATTAAATTGATCAATTTACCGTCTGACAGTCAAGCAACTTTATTAAGTTTAAATTTACCACCGCAAAAAACTATCGATAATTTGACAGCTTTTGTGCTAAAAACTCAATAAATAAACGAACCCGTTTCGGTAAATGCTCTTGCTGATAATAGACCGCATGGATACGTTGCTCATAGATTTCGATTTGATCTTCGAACAATGCAATCAGTCGTTTTTGTTTAATATCTTGAAGCACCAAAAAAGCCGACAAACAGGTAATACCCAATCCATTCAACGCCATTTTACGGACAGTTTCACCATTAGATGCTTTAATTTTTGGTTTAACTGTCAACTTTTCACCATTTACAAAAATGGGCCAAGTATTTAAATGGTTCACCTTACTAAACCCGATTTGTGCATGATTGAGAATATCTTGCGGTGTTTTAGGGTAGCCATTCATTTGCAAATATTCAGGACTGGCAACAATATATAAACGACTTTTACACAGTAATCGTGCATGTAAACTTGAGTCATTCAGTTCACCGAATCGAATCGCAACATCTGTTTTATGTTCAAGTAAATCAATAATCTGATCATTAGAATTCAATTCAATTTCAATATTGGGATAAAGTTGAATAAATTCACTCATCAACGGTGCAATCACATGCAACACAAACGGTGTGGCTGAATCTACGCGAATCAAACCTGATGTATCACTGTCAGATTTAAGCAAAGCATCTTCTGCCTCATTGAGATCATGAACAATTTTTCGGGCTTTTTCTAAGAATAGCTGCCCTTCTTGGGTTAATTTTAGTTTGCGGGTCGTACGTTCTAATAAAGTCACATTCAGTTTATTTTCAAGCCGTTGCAATGCACGGCTCACCCCTGAGGTAGTCTGCTCAAGATATGCTGCCGCAGCAACAATAGAACCACTATCAACAATACTAATAAACGCTTGTAATTCTTCTAAGGTAGATTTCATATCATTCATACAACCTTTTATTATTGATTAATAGTCAATAATATTTTGCATATTCCACTATTTTTTAGCAACAATAAATATTGCAAAATACGCTCAATCTAAAGAATGAAGCTCAGTCCATGACTAAAATTATCCCACAATTCGGTGTAGGTACATTCCGTTTAACAGGTCAAACGGTAATTGATTCAGTTAAAAATGCACTAGATATTGGCTATCGTGCCGTCGATACAGCACAAATCTATGGCAATGAAGCCGACGTTGGACAAGCAATTAAAGAAAGTCATATTCCTCGTGATGATTTATTTATCACCACAAAGATATGGACAGAAAATTACTCAGCTGAAAAAATGATTCCAAGCTTGAAAGACAGCTTACAAAAATTAGGGACAGATGCCGTAAATCTGACTTTGATTCATTGGCCAGCACCCAGTTTAAATATTTCTGTAGCAGAAATGATGCAGAATTTACTCGAAGCGAAGAGGCTTGGACTGACGCAACTCATTGGTATTTCAAACTTTAATATTGACTTAACCCGACAGGCGATTGATGCTGTCGGTCTAGAAAATATTGCAACAAATCAAATTGAACTGAGTCCTTATTTACAAAATAAACCATTGGTCAATTTTTTAAATACACAGCAGATTGATGTCACCTCTTATATGACTTTGGCATATGGCAAAGTACTGGATAATGATGTACTGAAAGAAATTGCACATCACCATCAAGCTTCCACAGCACAAATTGCATTAGCATGGGCAATGCAAAACGGTTATGCCGTGATTCCATCATCAACAAAACGTGACAATTTAATTGCAAATTTGAAAGCACAGGACATTCAACTTTCTTTTGAAGAAATGCAGATGATCGCTGCATTAGATCAAAATGCTCGTGAGGTCAATCCTGAAAATTTAGCACCTGAGTGGGATTAAACATCAGCATGAAAATCAACTTTCCCTTACTTGCTTTAGCCATTGGTGCATTTGCAATCGGTACAACGGAATTTTCCCCAATGGGGTTTTTGCCGCAAATTGCTGAAAATCTAAACATCTCCATTCCCACCGCAGGTATGCTCATCACAGCCTATGCTTTAGGTGTGATGATTGGTGCACCCATCATGACGCTGTGGTTTGGACAGTTTTCACGGCGTAAAGCACTCATTTTGGCAATGGCTATTTTTACAATAGGCAATATTCTTGCTGCAATTGCACCGAACTATTGGGGGTTAATGGCTGCACGAATCCTCACCAGTTTGAATCATGGCGTATTCTTCGGCATTGGTTCAATCGTTGCCATTAGTGTTGTGCCAAAAGACAAACAAGCCAGTGCTGTAGCAACAATGTTCATGGGGCTGACTATTGCGAATATTGGGGGGGTGCCATTCGCCACATGGGTAGGGCAAAATATTGGTTGGCGCATGTCTTTCGCTGCAATCGCCATATTGGGTATTATTACCATGTTCTCGCTGTGGAAAGCCTTGCCTGAAGGTACTGTAGGACAACGTCCAAACGTCAAAGCCGAATTACAAGTGCTCACACGTAAACCTGTACTACTGGCATTGCTTACAACGGTCTTAAGTTCTGGAGCAATGTTTACCCTTTACACTTATATTGCACCCATGCTGCAAAACATTACCCATGCAAGCCCAATGTTTATTACCGGTATGCTCGTGCTAATAGGTATTGGTTTCTCAATTGGGAATCATTTGGGTGGGAAATTTGCAGACCGCTCTCTCACGAAAACCCTGACAGGATTTCTCATCTTAATTTTAGTGATGATGCTGATCTTCCCAATCCTAGCGCAAACTCAGATTGGTGCAGCAATCGCTTTGGTCATTTGGGGTACTGCTACATTTGCTGTTGTTCCGCCCTTACAAATGCGCGTTATGTCTGTTGCACATGAAGCATCAGGCTTGGCATCATCTGTAAATATCGGTGCATTTAACTTAGGCAATGCTCTAGGTGCAGCAGCTGGTGGAGCGGTGTTAAGTCTGGGAATGAGTTATGCCGCCGTTTCAATTGTTGGTGCATTCTTGGCTGCTTTAGGATTGGTTCTGGTCTTTATCCAAATGAAGATGAATCACTCTGAAGCGTTAAAAGTAGTTTAATTATTCACCGATGTTACGCAGTAATATATAAAGCATACTTTGCATCTCGAAGAATGTGGATATGCGATAAAGTCATCCGCAATTATTTGAGGCAAAACTTATTCTATTTGGGAATGTTTCTGCGACACATTAAATAATTTGAAGGACGTGGACAAGTTCTACGGATGACAATGGTTTTGGGTTCTCTTGTCGAAACAAAAGTGCCCAAAACCGAAGGCTAATCCCTAAATCAAAACTATTGACTTAAGACTCCGTCAAAAAACTTAAAAAACGGATTAATATTTTTAAGTACGTAACATCAGTTATTAATATTTTATGTTTTTAAATACTTCCTGATCAGAATATCAAAACCCCACCATTGTTAAATGGCGGAGTTAACCAAGAATAGATTTCAGAATAGTCATTGTTCATCTCTATTCTTTAAATCATCAAATGTTATTTCAATATTTCAGGTAAAGCAGGTAATTTATTATTCTTCGCCAATTCAACCTTCATTTTTTGCAACATCTGATACGGTTGCTGCTCCACCAACATATTGGTCACACTCGATGGAATTGAACCTTCTGGGTTGGCATGTCCAGAAGTGATTACTTTGACTTGATTTGCAGCCAGCTTTTGGAATGTCCAATCTCCAGAATAATCCTTCAAACGAATATAATTCGAATTTAAAGCTTTACCCTGTTGGATTGCAAAATTTTTAATCGTAATCACACCTTGACTATCTTTCGACATTTTCCCTTTCACAACCATGTCGCGATCTTTTAAAGGGAATGGAAAATCTAATACCATATAAATGAGGAATTCGCCCTTTTTATCATCTCTGGATAATAATTCAGCTTTGGCAACATTCGGCACCCATTTTGAAGTGTTATTTACATCCAAAATCAAAGCAACTGCTTTTTCTATAGGTATGTCTAAAGTCGTCTCTGCCTTATAAGACAGAACTGGATTACTCGCATCCTTATATGTCCAAACCTTAATATTGTTTTTATCAAGGCTCAGTTTGGCATTGTTTGGTAAAGCAGCTTGTGCAGTTAGGCATAAAGCACTAACCACACAAGTTATTAACATGATTGTTTTTTTCATTTTTATATTCAATAAATTAACCAATTTTTATTATTTTATCGTATCACGTTCAAAGCTTAAATATCATTTAAGCCTAAAACATCTTTCATATCATATTTTTTGGCATCTTTGCCCACAACCCAAGCTGCAGCACGTACGGCACCTGAAGCAAAGTTCATGCGACTGGTGGCTTTGTGCGTTACTTCTACACGCTCACCTTCACCAATAAACATTACAGTATGCTCACCCACAATATCACCACCACGAATCGTTTCAAAACCAATAGTTTCACGTTCACGTGGACCTGTATGACCTTCACGACCATAGACTGCAACTTTTTTCAAATCACGACCAAGCGTATCTGCAATTGCTTCGCCCATCATCAATGCTGTACCAGAAGGCGCATCTACTTTATGACGATGATGTGCTTCAATAATTTCAATATCGACAGTATCTGCAAATACTTTCGCTGCAAGTTCTAATAGTTTAATCGATACGTTTACACCCACCGAATAATTCGCTGCATACACGACTGGTGTTTTAGTTGCAGAATCGTTCAATACATCTTTTTGTGCATCTGAAAAACCTGTCGTTCCAATGACCATGGCAACCCCAGCAGCACTACACAATTTTAAATTATTTTCAGTTGCATCAGGCGCAGTAAAATCAATGACTACATCCACATCATTTAGAATTGCTTCTAAACTTCCTACCACTTTAACGCCTACAGCGCCAATCCCTGCCAACTCACCTGCATCCGCACCAATCAACGAGCTTTCAGGGCGTTCAACTGCTGCCGCAATTTGATAACCCGCTTGTTGTACCGCTTGGATCAATGTACGACCCATACGGCCGCCTGCACCTAAAATACCAATACGAGGAGCTGTTGACATTTCATCTTCCTAAATCAAATTTTTAAATTGCAGCTACTATAACAAATCTCGGTTCTAAGACTAAGATCGATTGTTAAAATTACTGCTAACTTTTTAACCAATGTTGCTGATCTAAGAATGAATTTCCAGTCAATGACTGTATTTTTAGTGAGGTCTTATCATTTTTAATCGTTTATTTTCAAAAAATTAATCATTTATCACCCCCTTCGTCATCAAAGTGCAAAAAACACTCAGCAGACTACATGCCACGAATGAAAACAATAGCGATTATAAGGAGATCTATATGCATTCGAATAAAGTGGTTTTTGCGGTTGTATTGGGAATGATGATGTCGACTGCATGGGCTGAATCTGCACCTGCAACAACATCGGTAATGACTGAGGAGAAAGCGACAGTCCAAGCGAACACAGCTTCATCTTCAGAACCACAAGTTGAAGTCAAAGTAGAAGATATCGATGCACCTATTTTAGAGTAAATTTTACCCATGCTATGTTTTAAAGGGATATATCAATATCCCTTTATTTCTAAATACTTAGAAATAAATTAAACAATAAAAACAACGAAATTGATTCAATTCATTCTTGTCTATTATTGAAAATAATCATCTCAAAAATTGATCATTCTTTTGTAAATTCTATTAGAATATGCAGGTTCTAAATGCATTTAGAATGCCAATAACCAATCATAAAAAAGTAATATCAAGGAAGTAATCAGATGAATTTAATAAGAATCGTTGTAGGCCTTATCTTAGCAATCAACTTTACACAAGTTTGGGCTGAAGAAGCACAAACACCAACAAATACAGATACTACAGTTCAACAAGAGAATGGCACTGACATTGACGCTGCACCCGTTGACTTAGACCTTGGCGATTTTGACCAAGCTGAAACCCAATAATTTATAAAAATTTAAAGCAATAAAAAATGGAGACATGCTGAGCATGACTCCATTTTTACAAACTATTTATTCTTTGGTTTAATCAAACAAACGATCGAAGAACGATTTTTTCTTCGGTGAAGATTTACTGTCCTCTCCATCCATCGTAACTTGAAGTTCTTTTAACAATTCACGTTGACGAGCCGTTAAATTTACTGGTGTTTCAATCACAATACGGCAGAGTAAATCGCCTTGCATACTACTACGTACAGGTTTGACACCTTTACCACGTAAACGGAACATTTTACCTGTTTGCGTACCCTCAGGAACTTTCAAGCTCACTCGTCCATCCAGTGTTGGAATTTCAAGATCTTTACCTAAAGCTGCATCTGCAATACTAACAGGAACGTCCATATACAAGTCTGCGCCATCACGTTGGAAAATTTCGTGTTCACGAACAACGACTTCAACGTATAAATCACCAGACTGACCATCACGAATTGCTTCGCCTTTACCTGTTAAGCGTACACGATCGCCATTGTCCACGCCTGCAGGAATGGTCACTTCTAAGGTTTGTTGACGATCTTTTACACCAGAACCATGACAAGTATTACATGGGTTCTTAATCATTTTGCCTTGTCCACGACAAGTGCTACAAGTCTGCTGAACAGAGAAGAAACCCTGTTGCATACGCACTTGACCTGCACCGTGACAGGTCTTACACGTTTCTACATCATTTGGATTTTTTGAACCTTTACCATCACAGACATCACATGGTGCAGGTGCAGTAAATGTAACAGTTTTCTTAACGCCTTTAACCGCTTCTTCAAGCGTCAGTTCCATCACATAACGTAAGTCGGAACCACGGCGTGCACGTTGTTGACCACGACCACCGCCGCCAAAAGCACCACCGAAAATATCACCGAATTGACTGAAAATATCTTCTGCACTAAAGCCACCGAAGCCGCCTCCACCACCGCCCATACCACCTTCAAAGGCGTTATGACCCATGCGGTCGTACATACTACGCTTTTCACTATCCGATAAAATTTCGTATGCTTCTGCGCATTCTTTAAATTTTTCTTCAGCTTCTGAATTGTCAGGATTGCGGTCAGGATGATATTTCATCGCCATCTTACGGTAGGCTTTTTTAATTTCATCATCACTAGCGGTTTTAACAATAGCTAAAACCTCATAATAATCACGTTTAGCCATGGTTGGCGATGCTCCACAAAATTTGATAATATTTCTATGGAGAGTAAATTGGGGGCAATAATAACTTTTACAAGTTTGAAATTAAAAAAAAATTAAAATACAGCTTTTTTCTGCAAATATTTGGTAAAGCCTTTTAGCCAAACATTGAGTAAAAATAACCAAGCAATGGCACTAAAAACCACGCCAATCACGGTACACGCTTTAACCCAAATAAAACTGTCCCAGTAAAAGAAAATAAGCGGGATGAACCAAAGCAAAGCAAAAATTGCGAGTATTAAAAAAATGACAGCATTACGCATGAGCCATAATGCTTGTGCGTGCATCCATACTTCCACATTATCAACCTTGGTCACTTTACGTGCTAGCCAATAAGCAACTACTGCAGTAATGACTGTAAATAATGCAAGAAACATGAACAGGTAGGAGCCGGTAATGTAACGACGGTGTTTTTCTAAATTGTCTCGCCCCATGGGTGTTTCTAACCTCACATTCATTGCATGTCCATTTATTTCTAATGCAATGAAATTTCCTGTGTTATTTTCTATAAAGATCTGGTGCTACTATATTGAAATTTTCAATATTTCGCACCTAATATTCACAAAAAATTATACACTATTTGTAGTTTTTTTAACCTTAAACCACGTTGCATACAATGCAGGCAAGAAAAACAACGTTAAAAGTGTCGCAATAATCAATCCACCCATGATTGCTACAGCCATTGGACCAAAGAAAATACTTCGTGATAAAGGAATCATCGCAAGTACAGCTGCAAGTGCTGTCAGAATAATTGGGCGCGCTCTTCGTACTGTAGCATCCAAAATTGCATCCCACTGATTATGCCCCGCTCGAATATCCTGTTCGATTTGATCGATGAGAATCAGTGAATTACGCATAATCATTCCTGACAACGCAATTGTGCCGAGCATTGCAACAAATCCAAATGGTTTATTGAACAGTAGCAAAAATAGTACGACGCCAATTAAACCCAATGGTGCGGTCAAAAATACAATAAATGAACGTGAAATACTTTTTAACTGAATCATAAGTAAGGTAAAGACTACGACAAGAAACAATGGCATGCCTGCATTCACAGAAGATTGTCCTCTTGCAGACTCTTCAACTGTTCCACCCACTTCAACCAAATATCCGTTTGGTAATGTGCTACGTAATTGATCGAGTTTTTCAGCCATTTGATTCACGACTGTTGCAGGCTGCAATTTGCCACGAATATCGGCACGTACTGTAATGGTCGGTAAACGATTACGATGCCAAATTAATCCATCTTCAAACTTATACTCCAGTTTAGCAATCTGAGCCAATGGAACAGTCGTTCCTTTGGTTGTTGGCACAGCCAAACTCGACAATAAAGCCACATTCACTCGCTCAGCCTGATCCCCACGAATACGAATATCGATCAACTCACGTTTTTCGCGATATTGATTGATCACTGCCCCTGTGATTGAACTATTGAGAAAATTGGCTAAATCTTCCGACGTCACACCCATTTGGCGCGCACGATCTTGGTCAATATTTAGCGAAATAATTTTGCTTTGCTCGCCCCAATCTAGATGTACATTGGTGGTGTTTGGATTTTCACTGAGCAATTTGGCAACGTGCTGTGCTTGCTGACGAACAATGGCAACATCTTCACCAGAAACACGGAATTGCAGTGGATAACCAACAGGTGGACCATTTTCCAACAAGGACACACGTGTTCGCACTTGAGGCAATAATTGGCGGATTTGCGTATCTAAAGATTTACGAATTTCGTCACGATCATCTAATGACGATGCCAAAACGACAAACTGGGCAAAACTGGCTTGCGGCATTTGTTGGTCTAAAGGCAAATAAAAGCGTGGTGTACCTGTACCGACATACGCCACATAGTTATCGATACCTTTTTGTTGCGATAAAAATTTCTCAACTTTTTTGACCGCATTTTCAGTTGCAGTGAGTGAAGCACCTTCTTCCAATTTTAAATCCACCAGAATTTCTGCACGATTTGAAGGTGGAAAGAATTGTTGAGGAACAAATTTAAACATCACCACAGACAGTACGAAAATCCCGACCGTTGTTGCAATAACAGTCTTACGATACGTCACACAAATGTTGACCATTTTGCGGAAGCTTTGATAGAACTTAGTTTGATAAGGATCAAAGTGCTCACCTGCATGATGCACCACAGGTTGTGGTTCAGGTTGCTTGCGTAGTCTTGCCCATAAACGTGCATACCACGGCGCTTGTTGCGCAGTTTTAGTAAAATCAGGCAGTAATTTATCACCTAAATAAGGCACAAAAATAACCGCTGCGACCCACGAAACAATTAAGGCAATGGTCACGACTTGGAAAATAGAACGAGTGTATTCACCTGTACTCGACGCTGCTGTTGCAATCGGTAAAAAACCTGCGGCGGTAATCAGTGTTCCTGTCAGCATTGGAAATGCTGTGGTTTTCCATGCAAATCCTGCTGCCTTTATTCGGCTATAGCCTTGCTCCATTTTAATCGCCATCATTTCGACAGCGATAATGGCATCATCGACCAATAAACCTAAAGCAAGAATTAATGCACCGAGTGAAATCTTATGCAGACCGACATCGAAAAAACTCATTCCTGCAAAAGTCATTGCCAAAACCAATGGAATTGAAAATGCGACAACTAAACCTGTGCGGAAACCTAAAGAGAAAAAACTTACTAAAAGAACAATAATTACTGCTTCTGCAAGGACTTTGACAAATTCATGAATACTGCGTTGTACGGCAACAGGCTGATCTGAAACCTTTTTCAACTCCATACCCAATGGTAAGGTTTTTTGCATTTTTTGGAATTCTGTTTCTAAGTTTTTCCCTAAGGCAATGATGTCACCACCTTTGCGCATAGATACAGCAAGCCCAATACCATTTTCGCCCATAAAACGCATACGAGGCTGAGCAGGATCACTAAAACCACGATATACATCAGCGACATCGCCCAATTGGATGGTTTTATCACCGACCAATAACGGCATTTTTTTCAAGTCTTCTACATTTTTGAGTGCACCACTGACACGAACTTGAATGCGATCTGAACCTGTTTCAAAAAAACCTGAATTGGTAATAGCATTCTGTTTTGCAAGTGCTTCTTGAATTGCTGTAACAGGAACACCCAGTTGTACGGCTTTGGTATTGGAAAGTTCAATCCAAATTTTTTGATCTTGTAATCCAATAAGATTGACTTTACTGACATCTTTGACACGTTGTAGTTGTAGTTGTAAACGATCTGCATATTCTTTTAATGTGGCGTAGTCATAATCATCGCCTGTTAGAACATAAATATTACCGAACGTATCGCCGAACTCATCATTGAAAAATGGCCCTTGTACACCTGAGGGAAGCTGCTGTTTAATATCACCAACTTTCTTGCGTACTTGATACCATACATCTGGAATTTGACTCGATTTTAATGAGTCTCTCGCCATGAACATGACCATGGATTCACCAGGTCTCGAGTACGCCATAATTTTGTCGTATAGCCCAGTACTCATCAGCTCTTTTTCAATCTTATCGGTGACTTGTAAAGACACTTCTTCTGCTGTCGCACCCGGCCAATACGTCTGTACCACCATGACTTTAAAGGTAAAAGGAGGATCTTCGCTTTGAGCTAATTTCGCATAAGAATAAATCCCGACAATTCCCATTAAAATCATAAAATAAAGAACCAAGCCTTTATTTTTTAATGCCCATTCTGAAAGGTTAAAATTCATGATTAACCTCCAGCTTGAACAGCAACAGTAGACATTTTTACCGCACGATTGTCATGATCAATTGGATGAATTTTTTGCTTTTCTCTCAGTAAATGTACACCACCAACAACAACCCACTGCCCTGCTTGTAGCCCAGTGAGAATAGGGACACTATCACGCCCATATGCACCTAAAGTCACGGCAACTTTACGAATGGTTTGATCTGGATTGACCACCCAAACAAAGGCTTGATTGTTGGTCGATGACACACTAGAAAGCGGAACGCTCAATACATTTTGAATATTTTGGTTAAAGAAAACACGTGCGCTTTGACCCAATTGAATTACAGATTGCCCTTCTTTCAGTGCAACTTTGACACTAAAAGTACGTGACTGATCTGCGGCAGGAGAAATCTCTCGGACATAGGCAGCGAATTTATCTTGAGGCTTTGACCATAAGGTAATCCAAGCATTTTGCCCCACTTTAAGTTCTGAAATCGCCTGTTCGGAAACGCCTATAATTACGTCTCGATCGCCATCAATCGCCAATTGATACGCTGCTTGCCCTGCTGAAATGACCTGCCCGACTTCGATATTACGCTGCGTAATCACCCCATTTTTATTGGCAACAAGTTGGTTATAACCTGTTTGATTCGACGAAACATCATAATTGGACTGTGCTTGTTTTAATGCAGCTTGAGCAGAATCATATTGGTTTTTAACTGCGTCATATTGGGAGCGACTGACTGCATTTATCGGTAATAATTGCTGAAAACGCTTAAATTCATCTGCGGCAATTTTGGCTGCCGATTGTGCACTTTCCAATTGAGCCTGAGCAGCGTTCAGTTGTAATTGTGCATCCTTCACATCGAGTTTTGCCAACACTTGACCGATTTTGACACGATCTCCAACATCGACATAGCGTTCTATAATTTGCCCACTAACACGAAATGCCAAAGCCGTTTGCTGTCGAGCTTGTACATCACCTGCATAGCTTTTTTGATCTTCAAGTGAGGTTTTTGGTTGAACCACCATGACAAAGGGAGTTTGTTCTGCTTCGGGGGTAGGTTTGCTGCACCCCCACAACGTCACACTCGATACAATAAGTAAGCTGATGACAGCCGATTTCAAGATACTCATACGCAGGCTCTTATTCAAATGCATTTTTTCAGGCAAAATAGCAATGTGATATTAATATGGTTAATTTTTAATTAATATACTGCATGGTACAGTAATTGAAAATCAGGTACTGTGTAAATGACTTATTTATCTTTTTTTGGAAAAAATCGTGCAAACAACTGTTGGACGTCCAAAGGACTTAGAAAAGCGTAAACATATTGTAGCGGCAGCAAAAATGCTGTTTCTCAAACTGGGTTATCACGGTTCGAGTATGAATCAGATCGCCAAAGAAGCAGGAGTGACCAAGCTTACGGTCTATAACCATTTTAAAGACAAAGAAACTTTATTCAGTTGTGCGATTGAAGAAACCTGTGAAGCATCGATTAATGCCCGACCTTTCGGTTTAAATGAAAATAGTGATTTTTATGCACATTTTTACCAAGCCTGTGAATTGGCAATGAATGTAATTAATCTACCTGAAGCGATTAAACTTGAGCATTTATTGTTGGAACTTGCCGCTGAAAAAAATCCTTTAGCGATGCAATTTTATAATTCTTCACACCAAAGAATGTGTGTTGTGTGGCAAGAATTTTTGGGGCAAGCAACACAATTTAAATTTATTCAAGCAGATGATATTAGTAAACAAACTAACCTAATATTATCGTTATTACTGGGTGTCCGTCATCACGAAGTTTTATTGGGTATTCGCTTAACACCAACAGCATCAGAAAAGCAGCAAATCATTGAAGACAGTATAGATTTATTTATGTTGAGATATAAAGCACCGTGACATTATTAAAAAACTAAATATTGCCTTATTCTGCTTTCAGGCATACTCGATTGAAGACCGACACACATCGTGAATGCGGACTTCTTGCACAGTCACTTACATACTTTTGTAGGGAGTCTCTTGGATTGTGATTGAATCGCGTTATATTCGGGATAACAAGAACTGGAGAGTGGCAAAATGATTCAACAAATTGATGCTCCGCTGCGTGAGGATGTACGCTTACTCGGAAATCTTTTGGGTGAAACCTTAAAAGAACATGCAGGACAAGATTTGTTTAATCAAATTGAACAAATTCGTGCTTTAGCCAAAGGCGCACGAGATGGTCAAGTTGAAGCAGAAAAACAACTCGAACAACTGTTTTTAAATTTAAAAGATGATGAGATTTTGCCACTAACTCGTGCATTTTCACACTTTTTGAACTTCTCCAATATTGCCGAACAATATCATGTGGTACGTAGTCGTCGCCAAAGTGAGTTTGATGTCACTGCCGAATCACCAAATGTATTGGTTCCCTTATTTAAAAAATTCCAAGCTCAACAAATTTCAACAGAAGTACTTTATAAACAAATTTGTGAACTGAAAATTGAATTGGTACTTACGGCGCATCCAACAGAAGTCAGTCGCCGTACACTTATTCAAAAATATGATGGAATTAACGATTGTTTATCTCAATTTGATCAGCAAAAATTAACACCAAAACAGCGTGATGCCGTTCTTGACGATTTAAAACAGTTGGTCTCTTCTGCATGGCAAACTGATGAAATTCGCCAACACCGCCCAACACCTGTAGATGAAGCAAAATGGGGCTTCACCACCATTGAGCAAACGCTTTGGAATGCAGTGCCTAAATTCATTCGTGAATTAAATGAATTAGTTGAAGACAACTGTCAGAAAAATTTACCTCTTGATATTGCGCCGATCCGCTTTGCCTCTTGGATGGGCGGCGACCGTGATGGTAATCCGAACGTTACCCACAATATTACCCAAGAGGTTTTGTGGCTATCTCGTTGGAAAGCATCTGATTTATATGTGCGAGATATAGAAGAACTACGTTGGGAACTTTCTATAGAGGCATGTTCAAATGAATTGCTGCAAGCATTGGGTTATAGCCATCCTGAGCCTTATCGTGAATATTTACGCTCTACACGTGAACGCTTAAAAGCAACACGACAATGGCTTGCAGATAAATTACGTGGACAACATTCAGACGTAGATCGTAATTTAATCTTCCGTCATAAAGATGAATTATTACAGCCACTTCTACTCTGCTACCGTTCATTGATGGCATGTAACCTGCCTGAAATTGCCAATGGTAAGTTGCTTGATTTTATTTACCGTGTGAATTGTTTCGGCATTGAGTTGCTCAAACTGGATATTCGCCAAGAATCGAGCCGTCATCGCCAAGCGATTTCTGCCATTACTGAATATTTAGGGCTGGGAAATTTCGAAACGTGGACGGAACAAGCGCGTCAAAACTTTTTACTGCAAGAATTACAAAGCAAACGTCCTTTACTGCCTAAACATTTGGATGAACCTGCGGGCAGTTTGATTGACGATCCCGATGTACAAGAAGTTTTTGCAACCATGCGTACTTTGGCAGAACAGCCCAAAGAATGCTTAGGGGCATATATTATTTCGATGGCGGAATATCCGAGCGATGTCCTTGCCGTACTCTTATTACAAAAAGAAGCAGGCATTGAGCATTCACTGCGTGTTGTTCCATTATTTGAAACCTTAAAAGATTTAGATGGTGCAGCAAGTACCATGAATACCTTATTTAATATACATTGGTATAAACAGCATATTCAGGGTAAACATGAAGTGATGATTGGCTATTCAGACTCTGCCAAAGATGCGGGTTTCATGTCTGCCAATTGGGCACAATATCGTGCACAGGAAGAATTAACCGCGATTGCTAAAAATCATAGCGTACAACTCACACTCTTCCATGGTCGTGGTGGTTCAATCAGCCGTGGTGGTGCACCAACACAGCAAGCTTTATTTTCACAACCACCAGGGTCTATTTCAGGTGCTATTCGTGTGACTGAACAAGGTGAAATGATTCGTTTTAAGTTTGGTTTAGAAGAAATTGCATTACAAAACTTGGAAATTTACACTGCTGCAACATTAGAAGCGACCTTATTACCACCGCCTGAACCAAAACAAGAATGGCGTGATTTAATGCATAAAATGACCGATTTATCTGTACAGGTTTATCGTCAAACTGTGCGTGAAAATCCACATTTTGTGAGATATTTACGTACGGTCACACCTGAGCTTGAACTGCAAATGTTGCCTTTAGGTTCACGTCCTGCAAAACGTAAAATCAGTGGTGGCATTGAATCTTTACGTGCAATTCCATGGGTATTTGCATGGACACAAATTCGTTTAATGTTACCTGCATGGTTAGGTACTGGTGCGGCAATTAACCAAGTGATTGACCAAGGTCAAAAAGGTACTTTGGATGAAATGCTACTCGAATGGCCATATTTCCAAACTTTGATTGATATGCTTGAAATGGTACTTTCTAAAGCCGATTCCAATATTGCCTTGTACTACGAATCACATCTTACCCAAGATGAAGATTTAAAAGTGCTTGGTGCAGAATTACGTCAACGCTTACATGATGCAGTACAAACTTTATTGGCAATGAAAGGTGAGTCGAAACTTTTAAGCTCGAATGATGTGCTGGATCAAGCCATGAAAGTCCGGAAACCTTATTTATTACCACTACACCTTTTGCAAGCAGAGTTAATGAAACGCCGCCGCGCCTACTTGGCGGAGCAGCAAGCAGAACATACACCTGTCGATCATGCATTAATGGTGAGCATTGCAGGAATTGCCGCAGGTTTACGTAATACTGGTTAAGCATTCAATTTTTAAAGGGATACTTTTTGTATCCCTTTTTTATGCCCTGATTTTTGTTAAAAGTGAATGATTCAAGAATTTAAATTTTGTAGAACGACCTTTCCGGTATTCAAACTTATTCCTAAATTTAAAAGCAATTGCAAAATACCTATTTTTTACATTAAACATGAATGAACCTGTTAATGCCTTGATTTTATTTATTCATAAACAATCATATTTTTACCAATTGGTAAAAAATAAGTTTAATAATACAATCCCTTAGTTTGACTGAATAGATGAAATTTGATTAAAAGAAAGAGTATGATGTCCTCAATTTGTTTTTTGAGCGCTCAATTTATGTCCAACTGGTTTCCCAAATGGCGTCCATATCAGGGCAGTATAGATGCACGCCCTGTTGGTACGAATGAGTATCTCCCACCTGCACAAAGTGCGGTGCTCGGCATTCAACATGCTTTTGCCATGTTCGGTGCAACCGTATTAGCACCATTTTTAATGGGTTTTGACCCAAACCTTGCCATTCTCATGTCAGGGGTTTGTACCATTCTGTTCTTTTTTATAACAGGTGGTCGTGTTCCAAGTTATTTAGGTTCTAGCTTCGCATTTATTGGCGTTGTGATTGCTGCAACAGGCTATACCGCATCGGGTACTGGTGCACTGAATCCAAATCTGGCATTAGCAGCAGGCGGGATTATTGCCTGTGGTGTTTTATATACCGTTTTTGGTTTTATTGTCATGGCAACGGGAACCAAATGGATTGAAAAACTCATGCCACCAGTTGTGACTGGCGCAGTGGTGATGATTATTGGTTTAAACCTTGCACCAGTGACTGTAAAAGGTGTTGCAGGCAATAGCTTTAATATGTGGATGGCATTGGTCACTGTACTATGTATGGGTTCAATTGCTGTATTCACCAAAGGTTTATTGCAACGTCTACTCCTGCTTGTGGGTTTACTGTCTGCTTATTTCATTTATTACATTGTTTCAAATGTGATGGGACATGGTACTCCAATCAATTTCGTACCTATTCAACAAGCAGCTTGGTTTGGTGTTCCAACATTCTATTCACCTGAATTTAATACCAATGCAATGCTTATTATTGCCCCAATTGCTCTGATTTTGGTTGCAGAAAACTTAGGTCACATCAAAGCAGTAAGCGCAATGACTGGAGAAAATCTTGACCCGCAAATTGGTAAAGCTTTTGTTGCAGATGGTATTGCAACAACACTTTCAGGTAGCGTAGGTGCACCAGGAATGACCACCTATGGCGAAAACATTGGTGTGATGGCGGTAACGCGTGTTTATTCCACGATTGTTTTTGTGGTTGCAGGTGTGTTCGCTATTTTCTTAGGTCTTTCTCCTAAATTTGGTGCGGTCATTCATACCATTCCAACTGCAATTTTAACAGGTGCTTCAATCGTGGTATTTGGTTTAATCACTATTGCAGGTGCGAAAATCTGGATTGAAAATAAAGTCGATTTTTCTAAGAATAAAAACCTTATGGTGGCTGCTGTAACGATCATCTTAGGTACAGGTGACTTTGCACTTCAATTTGGTGATTTCAATTTAGGCGGAATTGGTACGGCTACTTTTGCAGCCTTAATTTTAAACTGGTTCTTTAGCTTAAAAGATAAGTCCTAATAGAATTTGTCAGAATAATAAATTAAAAATATTTTTAAGCAGCCGAAAGGCTGCTTTTTTTGATGAAAAAACGTAATGATGTTTTAAATTGCGAGTTGGCTTAAATCATCAATAAAACAACAAAACCATTCAAAATGAAGTGCCGATTATTGTGGTTAAAATCATGACCAATTACCCCTGCTCCCTTTCCAACAATGCTTTTAAACACGGAGAAAAGAATAAGTTTCCTTGATATATTCCATGTAAAGTTTTCGACATTACTATGACCCAAAGCATCATCAAAATCGTTGCAAAAGCCAAACCTGTATCGACAATAAAATTAATATGGAGTTGGTGACCTAAATTTAAAATTGCCAAAGTAAATACGCCCAAAGGGAAGGTCAAGCCCCACCAACCAAGGTTAAAGGGTAAATCAGTAGCTGCATGTTTAAGTGTGGTTAATACCGCAATCGCAAACCACCACAGCCCAAAACCAAGCAAGATAAAACTTGCCACTATTCCAGCATTTTGGAAAAAAATACCTAAGGCTTCTTGCTGGATAAATGCCAAAACGTGTGGTGCTTGAGCCCCAAGAACCAGTAACGCCAACGCACCTGTACCAATCGGGCCTAAAGCCAACCAACCCGTAATAGCTAATTCTTTACTGGGTAATTGATGCAATGCTAAACGCAACATCAAAATAGTCAAAATTCCAAATGCAGGAAGTACAGACATTCCCCACAACATATAACTGCTCAATAAAATCCCAACCGCTTGTTGCCCTGCTGCTAAATGTGCCAATAACAAACCGCCTGACGTTGCAGCAACCTCACAAGCCACAATCGGCAATAACCACATCGCCGTCATGGTATGTAGTTGGTGGTCTTGTTTACTGAACATGAAAAATGGAACAATCACAGCAATAACCACTGCCAAAATCACATCGATATACCACAATAACTGTGCAATTTGGATAGCAACATCACCATAAAGGATGATCCCAAATTTAAGAAAACCATTGATAATCGTTGCCAATCCCATTGGAATGGCACCTAAAAATAAAGCCATGCTTGGATGGGAAAAAATTTGCTTCGCTTCCTGAGGATAAATCAACCAACGCAATAGATACAGCATCATAAATGCACTAAACACCATGATATTGAATTGCCATAATCCTGTTGCAACTTGCCATAACAATGCTTGAGCAAACGGAAACTCAGGCAAAATCAACGCAACAACCCCCGTTCCCATAGTCATGGTGAACCAATTCGGCGTAAACTGACGAATCACATCACGTGTTTGTTCAAGTTGATAAAATGGCTTTTGCATCGCTTCATCCTTATTTCAGCAGATAAATTAATGATACGAGCTATTATTTATAAATAAAATTGATTTAATTTCATTAAGTGAATCAGTTTTATTGATATGTAAATTAAAAACTCGATATTTTTTTGAGTAAAAACACAACAACAAAGACGAATCTATGAGAATATGGCAATATATATCTTTCAAATTTTAAGCTTATTTTGAAATCATGCAGCTGTTACGTCTAAATGCTTTAGCACCGAATTTTCAATTGCCCAAAACCGCAGTGACGATTGGCAATTTTGATGGTGTCCATTTGGGACATCAGGCCATGGTTTCTCAACTCAAAAATATCGCTCAACAGCATCATCTCAAAACTTTGGTGATGATTTTTGAACCGCAACCTTTAGAATTTTTTAAAGGCTATGAAGCACCGCCACGTATTACTTCGCTCAGAGAAAAAGTCGAATATTTGACTGAGTTAGGTGTGGACTACATTGCTATTGCAAAATTTGATAATCAATTTCGTAGCTTAAGTGCAGAAAATTTTGCCGACCTGCTTAAAAATAAGCTCAATGCTCAAGATTTAATACTCGGTGATGACTTCCATTTTGGTAAAGACCGCCAAGGTAATAGTGAATTTTTAAAACAATATGGTTTTAATGTCACCAATTTACATACTGTTGAATTTAATGGCGACCGTGTCAGTTCCACTCGTATTCGCCAAGTATTGCAAGCAGGTAATTTATCACTTGCAGCCAAACTTTTAGGTCGCCCGTATAGCATGATCGGACGTGTTCAATATGGTGACCAAATTGGTCGTACTTTGAATTTCCCAACGATTAATGTACGTGTTGGTCGCCATCGTCCCTGTTTAAGCGGTATTTATGCTGTAGATGTGATTTGTGAAAGTACTTCATTGACTGAAAAAGTCAAAACTGAAAATCCCAATAAAACAGGTGTTCTCGGTTATCAAGAACATGCTTTATTCGGCGCAGGTCATGTGGGTACACGACCAGCCATTAAACAAGAACATCCAGAATGGCGATTAGAAGTACATTTTCCTGATGTTTCTGCTAATCTGTATGGCTTATTAATGCGGGTAACTTTTCTTGATTTTTTGCATGGTGAATTAAATTACCCTTCGCTTGAAGCACTTCAAGCAGGAATTGATGATGATGTTGTGAAACTGCTCGAGTTTCGTAAAAACACGCAAAAATTTCCGTTTTAAACCAAATTCTTTTTCTTGTAAAACGCGTCAGCAATGGTGCTGATAATATTGGATGACAACTTGCATGAGCGATAAGCAAACTACTGAAAATGCTGTGGATTATAAAGCCACACTAAACCTTCCGGGTACCGATTTTGCGATGAAAGCAAATCTCGCAGTACGTGAAGCGAAATGGTTAGAAGAGTGGTATGCAGACAATATTTATCAGCAGATTCGTACATCGCGTATTGGTAAGAAAAAATATGTCCTTCATGATGGTCCTCCGTATGCAAATGGTCAAATCCATTTAGGTCATGCAGTCAATAAAGTATTGAAAGACATCATTATCAAAAGCCGTGTTATGGATGGTTTTGATGCACCATACGTTCCAGGTTGGGACTGTCATGGTCTGCCGATTGAACTGAAAGTTGAAGAAAAAATCGGTAAAGTTGGCGTGAAAGTAGATGCGTCTACCTTCCGTAAAGCCTGCCGTGAATATGCCAATACGCAAATCGAATTACAGAAAAAAGATTTCGTGCGTATGGGTGTGTTTGGCGATTGGGATAATCCTTACTTAACCATGAACTTCAAACAAGAAGCCGATATTGTCCGTGCTTTAGGTGAAATAGCCAAAGCAGGTCATATCGAACCTGGTTTAAAACCAGTGAACTGGTGTTTAGATTGTGGTTCTTCACTTGCTGAAGCAGAAGTCGATTATCAAGATAAAAAATCTGATGCAATTGATGTCGGTTTTGCCGTTGTTGATCTTGCTGACTTGTCTGAAAAAGTGGGGGTCACTGTCACTCACCCGACAGATATCGTGATCTGGACAACGACACCTTGGACACTTCCAGCCAACCAAGCTGTTGCTTTACATGCTGACATTGAATATCAATTAGTTGAAATTCAATCTGAACGTGGTACACAAAACTTAATCTTAGCCAGAGATTTAGTTGAGTCTGCATGTGAGCGTTACAAACTTGAAAATCCAAAAGTATTGGCAGATTTTGTCGGTACGAAACTTGAAAATTTAAAACTACAACATCCATTAATCACGGATCGCCAAGTTCCAGTAATTTTAGGCGAACATGTTATCGCAACCAGTGGTACTGGTGCAGTTCATACTGCGCCTGGACATGGTGTGGACGATTATAAAGTTGGCTTACTTTATAACTTAAAAGTGGATAATCCTGTTGGCGGTAATGGTGTCTATTTACCAACTGCGCCAATTTTTGCAGGCGAGCACATTTATAAAGCCAATCCACAGATTATTGAAACATTAGGCTCTTCAGGCAAGCTTTGGGCGCATGTGCCAATTATGCACAGCTATCCACATTGCTGGCGTCATAAAACTCCGATTATTTTCCGTGCAACACCGCAATGGTTTATCAGCATGGACAATAAAGGCTTGCGTCAAGATGCCTTAAATGCCATTGAAAATGACATTGCTTTTGTTCCAGATTGGGGTAAAAACCGTATCCAATCGATGATCGAAGGTCGTCCAGACTGGTGTATTTCTCGCCAACGTACTTGGGGTGTGCCAATCCCATTCTTCGTGCATAAAGACACCAACGAATTGCATCCACGTACACCTGAATTAGTTCAAGAAGTCGCAAAACTGATTGAGCAAGAAGGTATAGATGGTTGGTATAACCGTGATGCGAGCGAATTTATCGGTGCAGATGCGGAACAGTACAATGCTGTTCGTGACACTTTAGACGTTTGGTTTGACTCTGGTACAACGCATTATGCAGTGCTTCGTGAACGTGAAGAACTGACCGATCCTGCAGATTTATATCTTGAAGGGTCAGACCAACATCGTGGTTGGTTCCAGTCTTCATTATTAACATCTGTTGCGATTAACAAACGTGCGCCATACAAAGGCTTGCTCACCCACGGTTTTGTGGTGGATGAGAAAGGTCGTAAGATGTCTAAATCGATTGGGAATATCATCACCCCACAAGACATCATTAAAGACATGGGTGCAGATGGTTTACGCTTCTGGATCGCTTCTGCGGATTACCGTTATGAAATGACGGCAGGTAAAGAAATTTTCAGTCGTGCATCGGATGGCTACCGTCGTATTCGTAACACTTTACGTTTTTTATTGGCAAACTTGAATGGTTTCAAACCGTCGACTGATGCATTGCCAGTAGACCAATTGATCGCACTTGATCAATACATCTTGCAACGTGCTGCTGATGTGCAGAAAACGATTCAGCAAGCGTATGAAGATATGAACTTCCATATCGTGACCAATGCTTTAACCAATTTCTGTATCAATGACTTGGGTGGTTTCTATTTAGATATCATCAAAGACCGTCAGTACACCACTAAAGCGGATTCACAAGCACGCCTTTCTGCACAAACGGCGTTGTATCACTTGGTACAAGCTTTTGTCCGTTGGATGTCACCAATCTTGAGCTTTACCGCACAAGAAGCTTGGGCTTTGATTCCAGAACAGTCTGAAAAATATGTATTTACCACAGAATGGTATGACATTCCTGTTGCATCAACTGCGAACTTAATTTCAGAAGCGGATTGGCAGACGTTAATCACTGTGAAATCTGCAGTGAATAAGCAAATTGAAGTAGCACGTAATGCAAAATTGATCGGCTCAAATCTTTCTGCAAAAGTAGAACTTTGGGCACACCCTGAACTTAAAACGACACTTGATTTATTAGACAATGAACTACGTTTTGTATTAATTACATCGACCGTGTTTGTGAAAGATTTTGATGCTGCACAAGGTGAAGCTACAGATCTTGACGGTTTACGTGTTCAAGTCTCTGCTGCTGAAGGCGAAAAATGTGTGCGTTGCTGGCATGTTCTTCCAGATGTAAATACACATCTTGAACATTTAGGTTTATGTGCACGTTGTATTATCAACCTTCCTACAGGTCAAGGCGAAGAGAGAAAATATGCCTAATCCACAGAATAAAAAGGGTTTATTCCAATTTTATCCACACAATTTACTTTGGCTTGGACTTTCTGTCCTCGCCATTGTGATTGACCAATGGACAAAAACGATTGCAAGTGCACATCTGACTTATGCAGATCCTGTACCTGTATTACCCTTTTTGAATTGGACATTGCTACACAATTATGGCGCAGCCTTTAGCTTTTTGTCTGATGCAGGTGGATGGCAACATTATTTATTCACAGGGCTTGCAGGCGTTGTATCGATCATTTTTGTGATTTGGTTAATGCGTATGCCTAAAAGCACTATAGTTTTACCTATGGCGATTGCCTTAATTTTAGGTGGTGCAATTGGTAATTTAATTGACCGTGTAACACTAGGTTATGTCGTCGATTTTATTCATGTATTTTACCAAAATCATCACTTCCCTGCATTCAACATTGCAGATAGTGCGATCACTTTGGGTACCATTTTATTGTTAATTGATACCTTCTTTTTAGAAAAGAAACGTATTCAAAATGCGGAAGCGCAAAATGACTGAACAAATTATTAATCCAAACGATGAAACGCGTATTGCGAATGGATCAAAAGTAGAGCTTCACTTTTCTGTTGCCATTGAAAGTGGTGTGGAAATTGACAATACCCGTAGCCGTGAAGAGCCTGTGAGCTTAGTCATGGGTGATGGAAGTTTACTTCCGGGCTTTGAAAAATCATTGTTTGGTTTACGTGCAGGTGACCGCCGTACTGTAAGTCTTCCTCCAGAAGATGCTTTCGGCCCTTGGAACCCTGAAAATGTGCAACAAGTTGATACTGTGAAATTTGAGCAGCGTCCAATTGAAGGTCACATGATCGAGTTTGAAGACAAAGCCAAACAAAGCTTATTCGGTGTGGTTAAAACAGTGGGTGAAGACCTCACCGAGGTCGATTTTAACCATCCACTTGCAGGTAAAAACATTACTTTTGAAGTAGAAATTTTTAAAGTAACACCTGCGGGTCAGCAAGGTGTGAAATTGATGTAATTTCATCAATAAATGTAAAAAAAGCTCCTGAGGGAGCTTTTTTGTTATATCGACTGTATGAATCATAATTCGGCTATAATCAAACTAGATCATTACTCATCTTATAAACATGCGCCTAGACTTCTTCGATCTACAACTCTTCCTCGACATCGTGGACACTGGCAGCTTAACCAAAGGCGCTGAGCGCTCATCCATTTCACTACAAGCAGCCAGTGAACGGATAAAGAAACTCGAACAACAATACGCTGTGAGCCTGTTTACTCGTCATGCTTCTGGAGTCAAACTGACCATTGCAGGTCAAACATTTGCAGAACAAGCAGCATTGCTGATTCAACAGCAAAAACAACTTGAACAAGCCATGTCACCTTATGCGCAAGGTTTAACAGCACACATGACGTTATGGTGTAATTCCTCTGCGCAAAGCGAATACTTACCTGTACTTTTGCCACAATATTTACTGGAAAATCCACATCTACAAATTGATTTAAAAGAAGCGGAAAGTCAGGATATTATTCAATCACTTGAGAAAGGTACTGCCAAACTTGGCTTAATTTCGAGTTTTTTTAATTCACAAGATCTACAAACTTTAGAATTTTTTGATGATCCACTGGTGCTGATTTGTCCGACTGATCATGAATTGAAAATACATACAGAACTCAAATTAATAGATGCTTTAAGCTATCCTTTTGTTGGGCTCATGCAATATCACTCATTACAACAATCCATCGAAGCGCAAGCAAAATTGCTCAATTGCGCTATTCAATATCGTTTAAGGCTTCCTAATTTTGCTGCAATCGCCCAAGTCATCGCCAACGGTGTTGGTATAGCCATCATGCCGAAACGTGCGGCTCAGCGTTTAAACGCACTATACGATTTTCATCAAATTGAATTGGTTGGAGAATGGGCAAAACGTCAGTTACTTTTAGCTGCACAAGATTTTGACCAACTGCCTACAGCGTACCAACACTTTGCTCAATTCTTAATTTCACAGAAATCGAAATTGATTTTGGATTAAATCTCTCAATTAATTTTGAAACTTAAAGCACTCCAAATTGATGCAAGACCGAATACATTCCAAAAATAACCAAGCCACAGAAGAAAACTTTACGGAATTTTTGCTCAGGTATGCGATAACGGATCTTCGTCCCCATCCACATCCCAAGTAAAGCTGGAATTAACGCAATCAAAGACAATTTATAATCTATTGGTGTATCTTCAACAGGGTTTAAATGTAGAAATACAGCCAAACAAATCGTAGAAACAGTAAAAGCCAAACCCAAAGACTGAACTAAATCATCACGTTTTAACTGTAAAGATTGTAAATATGGTACGACTGGAATCACCACCACACCTGTGGCAACAGTCAGTGCGCCACCTAAATATCCCATAATAGGAGATAGCCATTTTTCATGTGGTGCAAGATTCGGCATACGCTTGGCAAATAAACCATACAGTCCATACAAAGCCAACATACCACCTAGCAATGCTTCACTATGAAAATGACCCGTGGCATGTCCCAAAGTTGGAAATATGCTCCAAATCGAACCAATAACAATACCGACCAATAATGGGTAGAAACGGCACACTAAACGCCATACATGACCTTCAGCAAAAAGTTGCCAAATATTGGTGACCATTGAAGGAATGATCAGTAAAGTAGCTGCCTGAAATGGGCTAATCACTAAAGTTAACAAACCCATTGCAACCGCAGGTAAACCTAAGCCAAGCGTACCTTTAATCATTCCTGCAATCGCAAATACAGCTACAACAAATCCAATCATCACACGACCTCATTATTTCTGTGGCAATGTTAAAGCATCAATCGTAGCGGTAAAATCATGAATTTTTGAATACAGGCTCAATAAAAAATTGAGGCTTATTGCTGCTTATTTTATATAAAAATCTCTGAAAAAATTTTACGATCATTTTACGTTACTAGACGAAATAAGCTTTCTATAATTTTTTTACCCCATTTGGATCTATTCACAATGAATATGTCGATTCCTGATTCTGCAAAAATATTCCCCACAGCATTGCTCCTAGAAAATCAGGACATGAATGATTTTTACAAAGAAACTCAACAATATTTAGAAAATTACCCAGACACGCATTTTATTGATATCTGCTTACATGATTTGAACGGTCATATTCGCGGTAAGCGCATTGAAGTCAACGTACTTCATCAACTACAAAAAGGATGCTACTTTCCACTTTCGATTTATGCGATGAACTTAGATGGTCAAGTTGTTGAAGAAAGCGGTTTAGGGAAATATATTGGTGAACCCGATCACTTGTGTATGCCGATACTGGGGAGTCTAAAACCCTGCGCAGATCAGCCAAATCAACATGCCCAACTGTTTTTAACCATGAAGTCTGACGATGGTTCTGATTGTGTACTTGAGCCTCGTAATATATTAAAAAAAATCTTATCTACACTGCATCAGATGTATTATTTTCCAGTCATGGCAGCTGAAATAGAATTTTATTTGTCTGAAAATATCGAAGATCGCACTCATGATCCGCTTCATACGCAATGTTTCGATGTCGATACACCGCATAATTTCCAGAAAGTCATCCAACAGATTGTATTTGAAGCAAAACGACAAAATATTGATTTAACGGGTGTTGTTGCTGAAAGTGCTTCTGGACAATTTGAATTGAATATTCAACACAGTGACAACATTTTAAAACTGTGTGATGACATCATGATCATTAAGCGAATGATCCGTCAAATTACAATGCAATATGGTTTAAAAGCCAGCTTTATGGCGAAACCGAGTATGGCAAAAGCAGGTAGCGGCATGCATTTTCATATGAGCATACTCAATCAATGGCAAGACAACATTTTTAAAATAGATCAATTTAAGAATCCAAATGTAATCATGCAGAAAATCATTGCAGGTTTACTCGATTTAATGCCTGCATCAATAGCAGTTTTAGCACCCAATATTAACTCATTCCGTAGATTCCAATTTGGGAACCATGTGCCACTAGAAGCCAATTGGGGTTTCAATAATCGTAATGTTGCCGTTCGAATCCCCTGCGCAGATTCAGAAAATCAACGGTTGGAATATCGTGTTGCAGGCGCAGATGTCAATCCTTATCTCTGTGTGGCGACCATTCTGACAGGTGTATTGCATGGCTTGCATACGCCATTAAATTTACCTAAATCAATCCAACAAGTAAAAGCCATCAATTCACAACATTTGTTACCAACACATCAGTCTGAAGCACTGCAATTATTTGAAAAGCATCCTGTATTTAAACAATATTTTGGTGCAGATTTTATGCAGTTATGGTGTGCCTGTAAAAAATTTGAACATCAATCTGTCCTCAATAAAATCACTGATGCTGAGTTAGAATGGGGGTTATAAATGTATGATTTAAAAATGAGAATGTTATGAATAAAGCAGTCCTGATGCCGAATCAAGGCTGCTTTATAAAAGCACAAATCATGCTTTACCATTGGTCTTCGGTAAAAATGCTGTTAACAATCCTAAAAGTGGAATAAATGAACACAACTTAAAGACCCATTCAAGACCATGAGTATCTGCAAGCACACCTAAAGCTGCTGCTGCAATACCACTGATTCCGAACATTAATCCAAACATCATCCCTGCAACCATGCCTACACGCCCAGGAACTGCTTCTTGCGCATAAACCACCATTGCCGCAAATGCAGAAGACAAAATCATTCCTGCCAGCATCGTAAATATTACTGTCCACAATAAATTGGCGTATGGCATCATCAATGCAAAAGGCACCATCCCAATAAAAGAAATCCAAATTACGGCTTTACGCCCAATACGGTCACCAATAGGGCCACCTGCAAATGTGCCTACCGCAACAGCCGCTAAAAAAGCAAATAAATACAATTGCGCATGCTGTAACGGCACATGAAATTTTTCAATTAAGTAAAAAGTATAATAATTACTTAAGCTTGCAATATAAGTGAACTTTGCCAAAATCAACAATGACATCACAATCAAAGCTCGAAGCAAAGTTTTACCATGCAATTTATGGGCTGTAGATGCTGCGCTGTTACTAACCCATTTATGGGCATGATGAATCGTCCAATGGCTCACTTTAAACAATACACAAACGGCAATAAAAGCAAAAAGCATAAACCACGCCGAAGCAATTTGACCATTGGGCACAATAATCGCAGCAGCTAACAGAGGGCCAATGGCAGAGCCTGTATTTCCACCCACCTGAAAAGCTGACTGAGCTGTACCAAAGCGCCCTCCTGAGGCAACACGTGCTACACGAGAAGCTTCGGGATGAAAGGTCGATGAACCGACCCCGATCAATGCCGCAGCCATTAACAAGACGGTAAAACTCGGGGCGATGGCTAATAATCCGATACCACACAACGTCACAATCATGCCAAGGGGCAACAAGTACGGTTTAGGGTGCTTATCGGTATACAGCCCAATCCACGGTTGTAACAGCGATGCAGTCATTTGATAAACCAGTGAAATTAGTCCGACTTGAGCAAAACTTAGTGCAAAATTATCTTTTAATAAGGGATAAATCGCAGGTAACGATGCTTGAATCAGATCATTCAATAAATGTGCAACTGCGACTGCGCAGATGATTGAAACCACCATGCCTTGATTTTTATTTTGATCATTGTCTGTATCTTGCTGTGTTTGCGCAGATGTTTGCATTGCTGAGCGCTCCCTAATTACATTTGAGTATGCTATGTTAATTTGTCATCTATACAGCTATGTTCCAATAATCATTGCCTAAGTGACAAGATAAAAAATCCTATGCTTCTTTTTTGAGTCAAGTTGATGGAAAAATACAGTGAAGAATCACAAAAACTGGTGATTGCTATGGGGTCTCAACATCCTTATCGCAGCATCATTGAACCTCATTATCATAACCGTGCTCAACTTTTATATGCCTCTGAAGGCGCAATTCGGGTCTATACATCTGATAATGTCTGGATCGTTCCACCACAATGTGCTTTGTGGATTCCTGCTTTTGTAGAGCATAGTGTGGTTTCTTTAAGCGACATTCGCCTAAGCACCGCTTTAGTGGAAGAAAAAGCCTCTCAACCGATTGGAAATCAATGTTTTTTAGTGCGAATGAGCAATCTTTTACGTGAATTAGTCCTACGTTTAAATCAACTTAATGAAATGAGTGAAAATCCGCCGTCACTTGATGAAGAATTAGAAAAATCATTACAACTTTTAATTTTCCAAGAAATCAAACTAGCTTCAACATTTCCCATCGTTATTCCATGGCCAAAAGATCCACGGCTCATTTCAATTTGTTCAGAATTACTTGAAAATCCACATAATATTAAAAATTTAAATACATGGTCAGATCAGATCGCAACCAGTAGCCGAACACTGATTCGCCTATTCCAGAAAGAGACTGGTTTAGCCTATCGGGCATGGATTCAACAAATGCACATTGCCTTAGCACTTGGAAAATTATCACGCGGTGAGTCAATTTCACGAATTGCAGAAACACTCGGTTATCAAAACTCTAGCGCATTTAGTGCCATGTTTAAAAAGCATTTGGGTGTTGCACCGCAGCATTTTAAAAATAATGCTTCGTGAATATTTTGATCGAGATATTTGCAGTCATTATAAAACTAATCTAAAAACGGTTTTTTCAAAAACGTATATTCACTTTAAATATTCAAAAGGCTAATGCGACTTAAACTCAGCTCAAATTATTCTAAAAATGCTATACATTTTATTTTTCAAAGTTGTATATGTTCAAAGTAATATGAATAGAATACACATTCTATTACATTTGAAAACGTGTTTTATATCTCATAATTAAAAATCATATCTATCAATCTCTCGGTTATCCACCCAAATGATATGATTTTTATTGTATTTTATTTATACATTATAACGATAAATAAACATGCTTTTTGCAAGATTGAAATATTGATAAATCAGCATGAGATATAATAAAATAAGGCATTGTTATAAAAATAATCATTTTTAAACCTATTTAATTATACAAATTATAGACTAGTGATATTACTCTTATCGGTAAATAGAGTAAAAACTCTATTTAAATTATAACAAGATAATTATATTAACTAACATATAGTTTCGACATAAGTATAAGGATATAAAATGAAAAAGGAATTTCTTGCACTTAGCACGCTCGTATTATTGGGATTATCAAGTGCCACTCAAGCAAAACAAGCCATCTGTGTTTTTGACTTATTAGGCAAAGCCGGTGAGTCCTATAAAATGATGGAAGAATGGGCTTTGGCAGCCAAAAACTGGAATACAGATGTCCAATTGATTTCTTACCAAAGTGAAGAACTTGCCGATAAAGATTTTAAAAGTGGCAAGTGTGATGCGGTTTATATCACCACCATGCGTGCACGCCAATACAATAAATTTGCAGGTTCAATTGATGCACTTGGGGGGATTCCAAATAACGCCATTGCTTTAAAGGCGATTACCTTCGTACTGGATAAACGTAATGTAAAACGTTTAAAAACAACCATCGATGGTGAAGAAATAGAAATTGGCGGCATTGGTCAAATTGGCCCAGCCTATATTTTTGTTAATGATCGGGCTATTAATACCATTGAAAAAGGTCGTGGTAAAAAATTTGCGGTACTGTCTTATGATAAAGCACAAATTGCGATGGTTGAACGTGTAGGGGCGATTCCTGTTCCTTCAGATATCTCTAATTTTGTGAAAAAATTTAATACAGGAGAAGTGCCTATGGTCGGTGCTCCTGCTTATGCATTTAAACCCTTGGAAATGGAGAAAGGTCTAGGTACAAAAGGTGCTTTGATGAATTTTCCAGTATTAAACGTCACTGCTGACCTCGTGTATAGATCACAAAAGTTCCCTGCTGCATTTGGCAACGAATCTAGAGCATGGTTTATCAAACAACTACCACGTCAATTCAATATGATTAAGCGCTTGGAAGAAAGTATTCCTGCAAAATACCGTATGAATTTGAGTAAAGCAGATACAGAAAAATATCAAAAACTGTTACGTGACGGACGCATGGATTTAACCAAACAAGGTGTCTACGACCCAACCATGATGTCTGTATTAAAAAGAGCGCGTTGTACTGTAGACCGTACTAACTTTGAATGTTCATTATCAGGTGAGTAAAAGATTGGGCAGTATTCATTTAAAATAATAAAAATCAGACAATAAAGGCATCCATTATATTGTCTGATTTTTAAATTTATAACTTATTAATTAGCAGATTCATCTACAACATACGGCGCTTCAGTCGCTTGCGTAGGCTGTGTTTGTTGCATACTTGCATCACTTTGCGCAGCAGCACCCTGTTGAATGGGTTCGACTATTGAGGATTGTTGAGCATCCGTACTTGTCGGTGCGACTTGTGTAGTTGTAGGTGATTGTGTTGACTCCGTTGAAGTACATGCTGTATTTAATACTGCAACACCTGCCAATAATCCAAAAATAAGACCTGACTTATTCATCATATATTCCTTTTCACTCGAATTTAAAAAATAAAAAATAACGGCAACGTCGTCACTGTCGCCGTGTTGCCTATCATTTCTCATTTTTTCGTATACTTCGTTAGAGCTTGGTAAGACTTTTAATGGGTTGCGGTATAAGTTCTGCAATGTTTTATTAAATCAAAGTATTATTTTTACCAAACTGAATAAACGGCCTATTTATATGATATTCATTCATTTTTTAAAATTATATTGAGATTAATTTGCTCATGATTATGAAATGAAAAATATATTTATCTCTAGCAAAACTCACATTATTTACATTGTAAGCAGTGTTTTAGACACAAAATTTTATCTGAGAAGATGGGTTAAACCATCAAAGTACATTTAGAATAATAATAAATAACAATGTTCGGATCTAAGACTTATCATCGCTCAATTGTATTTTTATACAGTCTCTATTCAATACAACTAACACTTAAACCTTGAAAAAAACATATATCAAACTTATAAAATGACTGCCCTTTTTCCAAGATATTCCGTAGCAGAAAATACTATTTTTTATATTTTCGTATTTCAGATTTTTATTCGTTGATCTACCGAAAAGCCAAGTCTTTTGTCCAAATATCAACTTTATTCAATAAATCACAGTAGAAATCAGTAATTTTTTCTAAATAAGCACTGCAATGGCTTGAATTTTAGCGACTCGCCCATACTTCTTAAGTATTCATGAATTAAACAATCATGGCAGTTCAGTGCTAACGCAGTGAATCTGACGCCGAAAAGGACTGTACATGTTTAAGAACCCATTTAAACGGAGTAAATCAATGGCGACTGAGCAAAACCAAGACGCTCAAGATCTTCAAAACGAGCAAGCCGAACAGCAAACTCAGGCTGAAACAGAGCAAGCTGAAGTGACCGTTGAAGATTTACAAGCTCAAATTCAAAAACTCGAAGAAAGCCTAAAACTTGAAAAAGCACGTACTGCAAATGCAGTTTATGAAGCGCAGAAAAGTGTAGAACGTATTCAACGCGAATCTGAAAAGCATAAAGATATTGTGCTCGAAAAATTTGCCAAAGAATTACTAGATTCTGTCGATAATCTTGAGCGTGCAATTCAAGCTGCGGGTGAAGAAGAAACGCCTGTTCTTGAAGGTGTAAAACTCACTTTGAAATCGCTATTGGCTGCTTTAGAGAAATTTGGTGTAGTCGAAGCAGATACAACCAATGGTTTCAATGCTGAACTTCATCAAGCTGTGGGTATCGATCCAAATGCAGCAGCGAACCAAATTGGTACTGTTTTGCAAAAAGGTTATAGCTTAAATGGTCGTCTACTACGACCTGCAATGGTGTTGGTCGGTGCATAAGCACCATCCATAAACACTCTATATTCGAGAGTTTTTCAAATATTTTCTTGATTTTTCTTAAATGATGACTTGAAAAATTTTGAATGGCTCTCATATCGGATAACAAGAAAATCACTTTTAATTTCTCTTTTTCAAAATGGGGAATTAAAAGGTTCAAAAGAATTGAGAGGAATAGATTCATGGCTAAAATTATCGGTATTGACTTAGGTACAACTAACTCATGCGTAGCAGTACTTGAAGGCGATAAAGTTAAAGTAATTGAAAACGCTGAAGGTACACGTACAACTCCATCTATTGTTGCGTACAAAGATGGTGAAATTTTGGTTGGTCAATCTGCGAAACGTCAAGCAGTGACTAACCCTAAAAATACATTGTATGCAATCAAACGTTTAATTGGTCGTAAATACCAAGACCAAGCGGTTCAAAAAGACATCGGTCTTGTACCGTACAAAATCATCAAAGCAGACAATGGTGATGCTTGGGTTGAAGTAAACGATAAGAAACTGGCACCACAACAAATTTCAGCTGAAATCTTGAAAAAGATGAAAAAAACAGCTGAAGATTATTTAGGTGAAACAGTAACAGAAGCGGTTATTACCGTTCCTGCTTATTTCAATGATGCTCAACGTCAAGCAACTAAAGATGCGGGTAAAATCGCTGGTTTAGAAGTTAAACGTATCATCAACGAACCAACTGCTGCTGCACTTGCGTTCGGTATGGACAAAAAAGAAGGCGATCGTAAAATCGCGGTTTATGACTTAGGTGGTGGTACTTTTGACGTATCAATCATTGAAATCGCAGACCTAGATGGCGATCAACAGATCGAAGTATTATCGACCAATGGTGATACATTCCTTGGTGGTGAAGACTTTGATAATGCATTGATTGAATACCTTGTTGAAGAGTTCAAAAAAGAACAAAACTTCAACTTGAAACAAGATCCACTTGCATTACAACGTTTGAAAGAAGCAGCTGAAAAAGCAAAAATTGAGCTTTCTTCTTCGAATGCAACTGAAATTAATCTTCCGTACATCACGGCAGATGCGACTGGTCCTAAACACTTAGTGATCAACGTAACGCGTGCGAAACTTGAAGGTTTAGTTGCCGATTTAGTTGCTCGTACGATTGAGCCTTGCCGTATTGCGCTTAAAGATGCAGGTCTTTCGACTTCTGACATCTCTGACGTAATCTTGGTAGGTGGTCAGTCACGTATGCCAATGGTTCAACAGAAAGTACAGGAATTCTTTGGTAAAGAACCGCGTAAAGATGTGAACCCTGACGAAGCTGTTGCAATGGGTGCTGCAATTCAAGGTGCGGTATTGTCTGGTGACAAAACTGACGTACTTTTACTTGATGTGACTCCATTGACACTTGGTATTGAAACAATGGGCGGTGTGTTAACTGCGATCATTGAGAAAAATACGACGATTCCTGCGAAGAAATCTCAAGTATTCTCAACTGCTGCTGACAACCAACCTGCTGTAGACATTTCTGTGTTCCAAGGTGAACGTAAAATGGCTCAGCAAAACAAATTGTTAGGTAACTTCCAATTGGGCGACATTCCACCTGCGCCACGTGGTGTGCCACAAATTGAAGTATCTTTCGACATCAACGCTGATGGTATTTTAAAAGTATCAGCTAAAGATAAGAGCACTGGTAAAGAGCAATCGATCCAGATTAAAGCAAACTCAGGTTTGTCTGATGCTGAAATCGAAGCAATGATTAAAGATGCTGAAGCGAATGCTGAAGAAGATCGTAAATTTGAAGAACTTGCGAAAGCACGTAACGAAGCTGATGCTTTAGTTTCTAGCTCGCAAAAAGCAGTGAAAGATCTTGGTGAACAAGTGACTGCTGATGAAAAAACTGCGATTGAAACTGCAGTAACTGAGCTTGAAGCTTCAACTAAAGAAAATGATGTTGACGTGATTAAAGCAAAAACTGAAGCTTTACAAAACATCATCATGCCGATCTCTCAGCGTGCTTATGAAGCTGCTCAAGGTCAAGGCGGAGCTGAAGGTTTCGATCCTAGCCAGTTCGGTGGTGATGCAGGTCAACAACAGCAAAAATCTGATGATGGCGTTGTAGATGCAGAGTTCACTGAAGTTAAAGATGACAAAAAATAATTTGTCGCTTTAACCAAACTCGAAAGAGAAAAAACCGCGCGAAAGCGCGGTTTTTTTATGGACGAAATTTATTCTAGCCGTATAATCAAAAGAAAATGGGCTTCAAAATGAAAAATATTCCTGCGGTTTCCTTGACTGTCTATTACACGCTGATCATTGCACAATTTGTATTGCCCATTATTGCTGCAAGCATTGATATGTATAGTACAGCGCCTGAATTAGAACTACTCGATAAAGTGCTATATCAAGACCCGAAAACGTGGGAATTGAGCCTCATGTCTATTGTCCTCTTAAGCTTATTGGTGATTGTAATTGGGCTATGCTTCAAAAAAGAATGGGCAAGAAAAGCATACCTTTATACTTTTTTCCCAATATATCTGATTTATTTCATGCCTTATATGCATTGGATTTATATGAGTAGCTATGCTGCAATTTTTAATGACCTTGCATTCGTTTGCTCAGGCATATTATTGATGATTTTAGTGACACCTTCACTATATCAACCCTTATTCCAAGATTAAATAAAATCTATATCCACATGAAATTATTTAAAAAATAGCAATGGATGAATAGGTTTTTTAGTATTGTTACATTTATTTTGTACTTTATGGATGGTTAGATTCAGCTCAAATATCACCAAATCATCTGTTTAAATAGCCATTTATTTAGATACGACAATAATTATGTGATTAACCATTTGTGATTGTTTAAATTTCAGATAAATTATCGATAACAAAAATTATTTTCAAATCAACCATGCGCTTTTGGATTCTATTCACCCTCATTGTTTTTACTGCATATTTTGCGATACAACGCACGATGTATCCACAGTTGAATCACAATTCCGTAGTGGATCGAATCTCTCATCCTTTAGATACACGGTTACGTTATCGTATTGGTGAAGTAGATCCGCGTTTTAATCTCAGTAAAGAACAAGTACAAAACTTGGCACAACAAGCTGCCGATATTTGGCATGTCGGTACAATGAAAAGCTTGTTTGTGTATGACCCCAATGCGCAGTTAAGTATTAATTTAATCTATGACCAGCGCCAAGCTGAATCTACAACGCGAAACCAAGAAATGCGTATTCTGGAAAATACCCAACAATATACACAAAGTGAAAAACAGAAAATTCAACAGCTTAATGCTGAATTAGACACAGCAAACCGTGAACTAGATATACAAAAATCTAATTATCAAAATAAAGTAGATCAATTCAATCAACTGGTGAATAATTTAAACCAAACGCAGCAAAACCTAAATGCTTCGGCTAGGTTAGAACTAGATCAACAAAAAAATCAATTGGTGATAGAACAAGCTCAATTAAAACAGCAGCTCGATGACTACAATCAAAAAGTGTATTCGCTCAACCAACAAGTGAATCAATTAAATGCTGTGAATCAGCAATTCAACCAATCTGTTGATCAATTTAATCATCGCTTCCAACCACGCCAATTTGATAAAGGCGTATTTGATGGGAAAATGATACAGGTTTATGAATTTGAATCGGATGATGATCTACGTGTTACGATTGCCCATGAACTTGGGCATGCTTTAGGTTTAGACCATAATACAGACCCAAAAGCCTTAATGTTCCCGACAATGAAAGAGCAGAATTTACAAAATTTTCATTTAACCGCTGCGGATTTAGCCATGTTAAATTCAAACAATAGATAAACAGAATATTACTGTTTTTATTTTAAATTAAACCCATAATTTATTTATGTATTTAATTTTTTTAACTCATTTCTATTGAAAATCATGTTATTGTTCTTCTGTAAAATAACGCAATTAAGGGGATTCCAATGAGCTATTATCATATTCTTTTAGAAGTAAATGATCATATCAGCACGATTGAACAGACTCGTGATATTGCAATCTTCGATATTACAGAACTACAGCCTTATCTCAATGCTGTTCTATTGCCCTATTTCAATGAGCATATGATTGAACTTGAAGATGAAAACATTGAATTTAAAGATGTCTTACACCTTGAAATTAAACAGACTTTATTACCTATTCAACACCTGATTGAAGAAGAACAAAAACAACTACCTAGCGATACAGATGTGACCATTACGGCTTATGAAATTTTTAATGATCGTGATCATACACAGGATGTTACAACCGTTATTTTAGATGTATTAGAAGCGGTTAAACTTGATCAATCTGCAATTGAATAAATTCTGAGAAAATAGAAAAGGTCTGTGTGAGTAATGGCTGGCGCAGACCTTTTTAATTGCTGAATAACAGCATCATGATCCTGTTGCGGAAAATTCAGCTATATCGGTTCATGTTCTACATGCACCCATACATTTTTATTATATCTAAAGTACTTCTATAAAAATCATGAATTAAATTATTGATCGCAATATATTAAGACCTGATCATACACTTGTGCAGAAAGCGTAAATCTAATTTTTTCAAAACTAGACAGCATATTTAAAAGCTTATGAATAGATTGTTAGTGGTTTCCAGTTTCTATAGCGACTTTACTCAATCGTCTGATTAAAATCTCATTATTCATTATGGTTACATGGCTACCTTCTACAATATCTATTTCATCATAAAGAAAAAACTCGAACTGAAGTCGAGCTTTTTCTATCCAAAATTCAAAAATCTCAAATTTACTGCATTAGATTTTTCGCATGATCATTTCTAAATACTTTTAAAATCTGTTGTCCTGCGCGTCCTGTTGGGCTCAGACCTAATTTAATTTGCTCTTGCTGAATAGCAACCCGAGATTTATCCCCAATCAAGCCATCTGCATCGCCAATCGCATAGCCTTTCTTCAATAAATAATTCTGAATTTCACGGCGTTCTGCTCGAGATGTACCTGCATCATTGGTTGGCCATGCAGTGACAATCGCGCCTTTTCCTTGCATACGATCGGACAAGTGAGCAATTGCCAACGCATAGCTTTCAGCTGCGTTATAGCTATAAATCGCATCAAAATTTTTAAATACAAGAAATGCAGGGCCATTTGCACCTGCTGGCGTCATCAGACCTGCTTGAGAGTTTTCAGATAAATTACCTTGAATAATTGGTGTTCCATCGATACGAGTAAAACCACGATTTACCCATGAGCTCAAGGATTTTTTATTACGACGACTTTCACCACCAACAGATGCACTTTCTGGAATATTGACTTCAAAACCCCATGGCATTCCTGTTTGCCAACCGCGTTTTTTCAAAAAGTTCGCAGTCGATGCTAAAGCATCCGATGTACTAGAAACCAAATCACGGCGACCATCGCCATCAAAATCGACAGCAAGTTCTTCATAAGTGGATGGCATAAATTGGGTATGCCCAAAAGCTCCAGCCCATGAACCTTTGAGCTGCTCTTCTCTTAAATCACCACGTTGTAAAATACGCATGGTGGCAAAAAACTCACCACGGAAATAGCTTTGACGGCGTCCTTCACAACTCAAGGTTCCCAACGCTTGTAATAATGGATATTTTCCAGAAATATCACCAAAATTACTTTCTACCCCCCAAACAGCAACAACAGTTTCCGCAGGAACACCGTAAGCCGCTGAAACACGATTTAAAACATCACGATGCTGAGCGAGCATTTGGCGACCCTTTTCAACACGTTCATCATCCACTAAAGCGGATAGATAATCCCAAATGGGTGTAGAAAATTCAGGTTGATAATTTAATTTATCAATCACAGAATAATCAGGCGTCAAATTTTGTGTATATTGATCATATATTGATCCACTAACACCCGTAGAAATTGCTTGTGAGCGTAAATTGGCAATACAACTTTGAAAATTAGAATTGGGAGAAAATGTAGGATTCGATATTTTTGTCATTGTAGCGCCTGCCGAGGATTGACCGTTTAGAATCAATTCAGCATTAGAGTTAGACATAGCCAGTAAAGCAGATCCACAAAATAATGATAAATAACGCATAATATCCACAAGATCGTTTTAAATTTAAATTATGTAACTACCTTAACAGCCTGTGAATAAAATGACAGATGTAAAAACGTAAACTTTGAATTCATTGTTCTATTTTAAATTCATAATCCCAACGGAACGATTTTTAAATTTAAAAAAGTTACCCACAAAACATCAATACTTATATTTTGAATTCAAATTTAAACCGGATACTTATTATATAGCTCTACCTTTTAAATTCAAAACCACAATAAATATCACTAAACCTTTTATTTTTATCCACAATTCCTACCAATAAGTGAAGCTTAAAAAACTTACCCACAGAGTTGATTTTTAAATTCAAAGCTTAGGAATTTTTAAATTTAAAGTTTTGAATTTAAAATATCAGATCCTCTATCACCAAAAATAAATGTGGATAACTTTTATGTTTTTTAATTATAATTTTTAAATTTAAAGATTCTACATAAACTTTGAATTCATTTTATTTTAGACTTTTAGCGTCTTTCTTTCCTTTTTATTTGTATATTTTTATAACAATTATTGCTTTAATATTTAATTTAATCTGTGTAAATGTCGATGATTGATAGTTTCTGTGATCCATAAAATTAGCGAAAGCCATCATACAGAACTCAAAACAATAAAAAAGCGGTCAATATGCTGACCGCTTTCTTTACCAACAATATTGCATTTAGATGCTCATATCTTCGCTTAATGCCAATGGATTCGGCAAAATTTTCGCCAATTGACGGCATAACGCAGTCAATTCAGTAGAATCATTCGGCATTAACGTAATGTGACCAATCTTACGACCTTCACGTTCTGTCTTATTATAAAGGTGTAAATGTGCACCTGTTAAAGCCAAAACATCTTCAGATTTAGGATGCTGCCCGATGATATTCACCATCACCGTTGGACGAACCACTTCTGTAGAACCCAATGGTAAACCTGCCACTGCACGGACGTGATTTTCAAACTGTGAACAGATTGCACCTTCAATAGACCAATGCCCAGAGTTATGCACACGTGGTGCCATCTCATTGGCATATAAGCCTTTTTCGGTTACGAACAATTCAAGCGTCAACACACCAACATAGTTTAAATGATTCAATAATCGGGTGATGTAATCTTGTGCCACAGGCTGCAAATCTGTGCTGTTTGGCGCAGGAACAATCGAATGCGAAAGAATGCCGTTATGGTGATGGTTTTCTGCCAATGGCCATGTTTTCACATCACCATCGATACCACGTACTGCAATAATGGATACTTCACGCGAAAAAGTCACAAAACTTTCTGCAATCAATTCACCCGCAGGAGCAAGTTCTGTCCAAGCCTGATCGATCTGATCGACTGAACGCAACACGAACTGACCTTTACCATCATAACCACCACGGGAAGTTTTTAGTACGATAGGTAAACCCAGTTGCTCAACTGATGCTTTTAATTCATCAAGCGAAGTAACAGCTTTATACGGCGCAACAGGAATATCCAGCTCATCAAACAAGGCTTTTTCAGACAGGCGATGCTGTGCAATTGCCAATGCCTGACGTGGCGGATGTAAATCTTTTTGCTTAGTCAATACATCTACATCAAGCAGTGGAGTATTTTCAAACTCAAGGCTGAATACATCTGCGCTTGCAATGAAATCCTGCAAACTATTTTCAGTTTTGTTTAAAAATACTTGACCTAGTATTGCCGATGGACAATCTGCAGTGGCTTCAAAGAAAGTACATTGAATATTTAACGGTAGCGCTGCTTGCGCCATCATACGGCCTAGCTGACCACCACCAAAAATACCGATGGTTTTATTCATAAGGTGTGTCCCGTTTTAGCCTGACTTTAGATTTGACCTGGAATATTTTTACTTGCAACTTTATCGGTTTGCGCCGCACGGAAATCTGCAACATTTTTTGCAATTTCAGGACGTGTAAGACCTAGAATCTGAGCTGCCATAATCGCTGCATTGGTCGCACCAGCAGGACCAATTGCCAAAGTACCCACAGCAATACCTGCTGGCATTTGTACAATTGAAAGCAATGAATCTACGCCATTTAAAATAGACGATTTCACTGGAACACCCAGTACAGGTAAATCAGTTTTTGCCGCACACATACCTGGTAAATGCGCTGCACCACCTGCACCTGCAATAATCACCTGAATACCACGTTCACGTGCTGTTTCAGCGTATTCGAATAAACGATCTGGCGTACGATGTGCAGAAACGACTTCAGCTTCAAAAGGGACACCAAGCTGTTTTAGCATATTGGCAGTGTTTTCGAGAGTCGCCCAATCTGATTGAGAACCCATGATAATTCCAACTAGAGGAGCGTCTTGTACAGCGGCCGCATTCATTGCAAATATTCCGTAAACGAAGTAGGAAGGCTTAAATCCTGAAGAGATCAGGGTTTAATGAATAAGAGCTCGCTATTATAGACTGATTTTTCATCTCTATAAAATTTTACAGATGATACAACGTGATATTTTCATTATTTTTTAAAAAAATCTGCCTGATACAGGTTTACTGACTTCTAAAAACAAAAAACACACAGCCCATTAAACAAAAGCCTGCCCATAAATAATCGAGTTTAAAGGGTTGTTTAAACAAGAAAATCATAAAAGGAACAAAAACCAGTAAAGTCACGACTTCTTGCGTGATTTTCATCTGTCCCAATGACCAACCATGTTGATCGAGCATACGCGTTGCAGGAATCATGAAACTATATTCGAGTAGGGCAACCACCCATCCAAAAAGTATCGCTTGCCACAATGGCGCACCATGTAAAAACTTGAGATGCCCATACCAAGCGAGCGTCATAAAACAATTAGAGATTATGAGTAATAGAAGGGGAAGGGAAATGCTCATGATCAAACTCTGCTGTTAATTTTCCAAGTGATACATATATTGGATGTTTGCTTGAAATAATGGTTGTTGGTCAACATGCTCTAAAATAAATTCAATGCAAGCTTGCTCTTCACCGCTTATTTGGAGAAATCCTGCATAAATATTTACGGTATACCAACCATTCTCCAAATTGATTTTTACCGTCTTCAATTGTTCAATTTTATCTAGAGTGAATACTGTAAATTTCTTTAAATAAGGCATCGTAAACAGTCTAATTTGTTTATGTTTAACTTGAAGTACATATCCACTTTGACAATGAATCAAACGATGCTGTTGAGCCGTGAATTCAGATTTTTCATTTTCTGTTTTAACTAAAATAGTGTATGGCAAATTATCAATGCCAGCTAAAGCGATCATTACGCCTTGTTGAACGACATCATCACCTGATTGGTTTGTTGTAAATTCATGAATTAAATCATCAGACAAATGCTGTTCGCTTTTATACGCCAATAAATTATTGAGGTCACTCAATAAAAAGTAATCCATCAAGTCATTCAAGACTTCTTTAAATATGAAAGATGCCATAAATTTATTCTTAAATTGAAAAGTTATTTCTAACTAATTTTTACTATCTTTTCAATCTAACCCTTGCTATCGTTGCTTTCAAATCGAATTAACCACGACACCACAACAATAAAGTGATGTGTCTATAAAAGCAGTGGAGTTAGAACGAATGCATCTGCATATTTTGGGTATTTGTGGCACCTTTATGGGTTCATTGGCGTTATTGGCGCGTGATTTAGGACATAAGGTGACAGGTTCAGATGCGAATGTGTATCCACCTATGTCCACCCAGTTGGAAAATGCAGGCATTACTTTAATGCAAGGCTACGACCGCAGCCATTTACAACCACATCCAGATTTAGTCATCGTGGGTAATGCCATGAAACGTGGCATCGATGCTGTGGAATATATGCTGAATGAAGGTCTACCGTATATTTCAGGTCCTCAGTTCCTTGCAGATCACGTATTACAAGGCAAACATGTCCTCGGTGTTGCAGGTACACATGGTAAAACCACCACCACGACTATGCTCGCATGGGTACTTGATCAGGCAGGTTTAAATCCAGGCTTTCTGATTGGTGGTGTACCTTTAGGTTTCAGTGAAAGCGCACGTTTAGGCGGTGGTCAATACTTCTGTGTAGAAGCAGATGAATACGATTCTGCATTCTTCGACAAACGCTCTAAGTTCGTGCATTACCATCCTAAAACTACGATTTTAAATAATTTAGAATTTGACCATGCCGATATTTTTGATGATCTTGCAGCCATTCAAAAACAATTCCACCACTTAGTCCGTACCATTCCAAGTGAAGGTCGTATTATTGCGCCAATTACAGAAACCAATATTGATGAAGTATTAGAAATGGGCTGTTGGACACCTGTCATTCGCACATCTTTAGATGCCAATGACACAGCTCAAGTCTATGCAGAGCAACTTTCTGCCGATGGCTCACATTTTAAAGTGCTACAACACGGCGTAATTAAAGGCACTGTTCAATGGAATATGACAGGGCAACACAGTGTGGCAAATGCTTTGGCAACGATTGTAGCAGCTGAACATGTCGGTGTATCCATTGAAACTGCGTGTGAAGCATTGTCAAACTTTGGCGGTGTAAAACGCCGCATGGAATTGCTTGGCACTGTAAATGGCATAGAGGTTTATGATGACTTTGCACATCACCCAACTGCGATTGATACCACACTTGAAGGCGCGCGTAAGCGTTTAGCTGAACGTAAGTTATGGGCAATTATTGAGCCTCGTTCCAATACCATGCGTATGGGTTCGCATAAAGATGGTTTAGCTCATTCTGCGCGTTTGGCAGATGAAGTCATTTGGTATCAACCAGAAGGTCTGGACTGGGATTTACAACCTGTGATTGATGCTGCACCGAATAAAGCTGTGATTGCCCGTACTTTGGATGACATTATTAATACTGTAGTGGCAAAAGCAGGTGAGGGTGATGCTGTGGTGATTATGTCCAATGGTGGTTTTGGTGGATTGCATCAGAAATTGATTACAGCACTTAATGCGAAGTAAGTCATTTTAGATAATAAAAAAACCTGCTTAGTACAGGTTTTTTTATTGGTCAAAATCCATCATATTTTAATTATTGAATTTTTTATTCAGATGACAACACCATATTTTGATCAAAATCCTTCAACTTTATCCAACCTTCAACCAAATTATCTTCTTCATCGGCATCATGATTTTTATTGGCATACATGACATATAACCATTCTTGTTGTGCTTTGTCTTTGTAATTTGAATATGCAATCACCTGATCATTTTGAATCATAAATTGATCACCCATTTTACAAATTTCTTGTGGCGCAGAATAGAAATAAACCCTTTGTTTAGATTTAACAATCAATGCTAAACGAGGCTCAATTTCATGTTGATATTTATACGTTTGTAAATTAGATTCAAAACAAGTAGCTGCAAAACTGGACGATGAATTGATCAACAATAAAAACATGATTATGGTTTTTTTAAGCATATATAACTGACTGACTTTTTTTAAATTGTATGATGTTAACCTTAACTATTTTAGGTTATTGATTATTTTATTTAAAAGACTTAAAAAATTATTTTTAGGCAGCAATATCTGCAAAACTTTTCTCACGGCGAAACATGACTTCGACATATGAACAGGTCGGAACAATTTTTAACTGCTTTTCACGTGCAAAATCAACCAAAGTATCCAATAACTGACGTGCTACACCTTGCCCACGTAATGAGTCATCTACCCACGTATGATTAGCGATAATTTTATCCTCACCATTCCAAATATAACTGATCTCGGCGATACGTTTGCCTAAATCATCATCCAAATAAAATTCACCGTTTTGGGCGTTGTCCACGTGCTGAAATTGCATGATTAATCTCATTCATTTTAAAAATTTTATGATGAACTCACTGTAGCAAAGCCCATCATCAAATCACAACTCAGCACCTACTAAAGCATGAACACACTGAATCAAAATTAGGTAAATAACACATCACGGATTTTATAATCTTTCTCAAAAGCAGCCTTAGCAAAAGGGCATAAAGGAATAATCAAGACATTCTTTTCACGGGCAAATTCAACTATATTGTTCAATAATTTGTGACCGACACCTTCACCGCGTAATTCATCGCTCACAACAGTATGGTCAATAATAAATTTATCTTCCCCTGCCCATGTATACGTCATTTCTGCTAAATGATAACCATCTTCACCAATATAAAACTCGCCTTTTGCACCATCATCTTTATGTTTGATTTCTAACATTTTTCTTTACTCTCAGCATATAAGCAAACCCAAAATGCCACAAACACCCTTTAGATATTGTTAATTTTTGTCTGACAGTTTAAATTTTCGCTCAATAATTATTGCTTAACAAGTCATTCAAATCAGCCTAAAATTTAATGCTAGTTTCTTAAATTACTGACCATGTCATCTCTATCTCCTCAATCTGCAACGCTACAACCATCACCCAGTGAAACGCAGCAATGGATCAGCGTTATTAGTCTGGCTTTTGCTGCTTTTATTTTTAATACCACCGAATTTATTCCCGTCGCATTACTCAGCGACATCGGTCAAAGCTTTACCATGCCTGCAACCGATGTCGGTATCATGATCACCATCTACGCATGGGTGGTTGCACCTGTATCTTTGCCAATGATGTTGCTAACCAAAAATATCGAACGGCGCTTTTTACTCATTGCGCTGTTTATTGTTTTTGTGGTTAGCCACGCACTGTCTTATTTTGCATGGAGTTTTGATGTTCTTTTGGCAAGCCGTATCGGCATTGCATTTGCTCATGCATTATTTTGGTCAATTACAGCATCTTTGGCAGTGCGTGTTGCACCGAAAGGCAAAGGATTCCAAGCACTTGGTTTACTCGCTACAGGTACAGCATTGGCAATGGTACTCGGCATTCCATTTGGACGAATGATTGGTGAAGCTTACGGATGGCGTAATACCTTTGCTTTAATCGCAGCGGGTGCAGCAATGATCTGTGTGATTTTAGCCAAAACATTGCCACGATTACCGAGTGTCAACTCAGGATCACTGAGTAGTTTAAAAGTGTTAATCAAGCGCCCAAGCCTGATGATTGTATTTGCGCTCACCGTCATTGTAATTACTGCTCAATTTACCGCTTATAGCTACATTGAACCTTTTGCGCTGAATATTGCCCATTTCAGTTCATCTCAAACCACAACATTATTGTTAATTTACGGCGCAGCAGGCTTTTTAGGGTCTTATTTATTTGGAAAATTCGGTACGAAATATCCTAAAGTAGCGATTCCATTAAGCTGTACAATTTTAGCCATTTCGATGTTATTGCTGATGCCATTATCCACCAGTTTTGTCAGTTTCAGCATTCTCAGTTTATTCTGGGGCATGGCTATTATCTGTTTCAGTTTAGCGCAGCAGGCCAAAACACTCAGTCTCGCTTCAGATGCCACCGATGTCTCTATGGCAATCTATTCGGGGTTATACAATGTCGGTATTGGAGGTGGCGCATTGCTTGGTGGTCTAGTCACAATGGGTTATGGACTCAACTCTATTGGTGTGACAGGCGGTATCCTTGCCGTATTGGGAACATTTGTAGCTTTAATTTTAGTTCAACGCCAAGATTTTATCCCATCAGCCAAAGGCTGAATAATAAATAGCCTTAATATTTGCTCTTTAATGGTTTTTGTGCGATTCTTAAACCATCTTAAGAAAGAACATTCATTTCTTAAAACAAATTCGTTGAACAAGGGGAGTAGCCTCCTATCAGAATATCGTCATTACGCTTTGAAAAAAGCCGGTATCTGAGCATTATCAATATAAGATAATGTGGGCAAGACCTTGATCATGTTGATACAGATGTTTATTCATCTGGCAACAGGTCAAGGTTTTTTTATGCCTGCTTGCCAGATCTGGAGATATTTTATGGAATCCATTGGTAACCCTTGGTTATACCTCGCATTCTTTGCCATTGTGGCAGTTATGCTCATCATCGACTTTTTGGGTTTTAAACAAAAAGAAGGTCAAGACGTTAAAATTAGAACTGCTGCCTACTGGAGCCTTGCATGGGTTTCTGTAGCCATGCTTTTTGCTGGCGGTTTATGGCTTTACTTACAACAGACTGCTGGTGTTGCAATTGCAAATACCAAAACAATGGAATATATCGCAGGTTATCTCTTAGAGAAATCCTTAGCGATTGATAACGTATTTGTTTGGTTAATGATCTTCGCTGCATTTGCCATTCCACCTGCTTTACAACGTAAAATTCTGCTTTATGGCGTACTCGGCGCAATTGTACTGCGTACCATCTTCATCTTTATTGGCGCATGGTTCGTACAAGAATTTTCATGGATTCTCTATATTTTCGGTGCGTTCCTTGTTTATACAGGCTTTAAATTCCTAAAAGGGCAAGACGAAGAAGACGCGAATATTGAAGATATGGCGATTTTAAAATGGTTACGTAAACATATGCGTATCACGCCAAATCTTGAAGAGGGGAAGTTCTTTGTTCGTCAAAATGGTCTGTTATGGGCGACCCCTTTATTTTTAGTGCTCATTTTAGTTGAAGCTTCAGACGTAATTTTCGCCGTGGATTCTATTCCTGCAATTTTTGCGGTGACCAGTGATCCGTTCATTGTATTAACTGCAAACTTAATGGCGATTTTAGGTTTACGTGCAATGTTCTTCTTATTGGCAGGTGCAGCATCTAAAATGCATTACTTGCCTTATGGTCTAGGCATCATACTTGTGTTCATTGGTTTTAAAATGTTAATACTTGATGTATTCCACATGCCAATTTGGATCTCTTTAGGCTTTATTATTATTACCTTAGCAATCACTGCTTGGTTGTCTATTCGTCACAATAATAAACATGACGAAACGACTTTATAATTGAGTGATGAATTGACCTTCACATAAAACCGAAAGCCTTCCAATTGGAAGGCTTTTTTATATCTGCTAGAACTAAAAATGTCTGTATAAAGGGTCAATATTCATTCAATCATTCACTTTGATCTAAACCATTAAAATAATGTTTTTAGAAAAACTGAGTGATTTAATCAGGCTTCAATTAAAACGTGATTTTAATCCAGTGTTTGTACACCACCACCATTGACAAATAAGACCTGTCCGCTGACCCATTTTGATATTGGTGCCGCAAAATATAAGACAGCTCCTGCAATATCATCTGCTTCTCCTAAACGTTGTAATGGAGTATGAGACAACATTCGTTTCTCTATTTCAGGCGTTAACACTGAAGCTAAAGCATCCGTACGAATAGCTCCTGGTGCGACAGCATTAATGCGTATTTCAGGGCCATAATCAAAGGCTAAATTAGCCGTCATATGATTAATCGCGGCTTTAGATGATGCATATGCACTAATTGCAGGACTTTTATTAATTGAACTCATCGAAGAAATATTAATGATAGAACCTAAACCAGCTTGCTTCATATAAGGTGCGCATAGCTGAGATAAACGCCAACCACTAAAAACATTGAGTTGAAAAGTACGGGCAAACTGTTCAACGCTAAAATGTTCTGGGCTTTCTCTACCTGCACCACCACCACCCGCATTATTCACTAAAATATTAATTTTATGATACTGATTGACCGTCATTTCAACTAAACGAACCAGATCTTCATCCTTCAATACATTGCATTCTATCGCTATAGCCTGATCGCCTTGGGCTTTTATTTCACCAGCAACTTTTTGTGCTGCATCTAATTTTAAATCTGCAACAACGACACTTGCGCCATGCTGTGCTAATAATTTACAAGTCGCTGCGCCAATACCATTGCCACCTCCTGTTACAATTGCAACATAATTATCTAAGTTTAATAACGATGAATATGCTTTCATATGCAACACCTTTTGATGGGTTTTTATTCAGTCTATCCGCTAAAATTAAATTAATATTCATAAAAAATGTAACTTAAATAATCTGTTAAGTTAAATAAATGGAAAATAGAATTTACTCAATATTTATCATTTTTATTCAAAATATTGACTAACTTTTACCTAATAAAGAAAAAGACCCAAGTTGAAAATTGGACTTTTTACAACGAGTTGATCCGTATTTGTTAATGAACATGCCCCATCATTGACCTCATTTACTTGTTCAAAAATCTTATTTAAACGGATGAGTTAATAGAGACACCCACATTAAAGAATGCTTTAGGTAACGAATGACTAGTAGCACACAAAGCATCCATGCCACTGTGGTTACAAACATCGTTAATCTGACAATAATTCAGACCATTTTGCATAATTCAGCTACAATCAACTGAAAAAAGTATAAATCATAGGTTTTACATGACTTCTGTTACCCAGAAAATGGCGATTCGTGGTCGCTTTCTCGATATTCAAAACACTGTCTCCCAAGCTGCTCAAATTCCAGAGCATACTCGTTATATCGAAGATGGTTTGCTCATTTCTGAAAATGGAAAAATCACTTGGTTTGGTTCATGGTTAGAAGGACAGACGCAACTCACAGACAATATTCAAGTGAATCATTATCCTGAGCAGCTCATTGTTCCAGGCTTTATTGACACCCATATCCATTTCCCACAAACAGAAATGGTCGGTGCTTATGGTGAACAATTATTGGAATGGTTAAATACCTATACTTTTCCAACTGAAATGCAATTTGCTGATAAAAGCTATGCGGACAAAATTGCACAGTTTTTTGTGAATGAATTACTCAGAAATGGTACGACCACGGCGTTGGTATTCTGTACGGTACATCCTCAATCTGTAGATGCTTTATTTGAAGCCGCAGAACAGCTACAAATGCGCCTCATTGCAGGCAAAGTAATGATGGATCGTCATGCACCTGAAGCCCTGACAGATACGGCTCAGAGTGCCTATAATGACTCTAAAGCATTGATTGAAAAATGGCATGGCAAAGGGCGTAACCTGTATGCCATTACACCACGATTTGCGCCCACCTCAACACCTGAACAACTGCAGAAAGCAGGGCAGTTAAAAGCCGAATATCCAGATGTCTATGTGCATACACATTTGAGTGAAAATAAAAATGAAATTGCATGGGTAAAAGAATTATACCCAGAGCAAAATGGCTATTTGGATGTCTATCATCATTATGGTTTAACAGGGCAACGTTCTGTTTTTGCGCATTGCGTACATTTGGAAGATCATGAATGGGATTGCATGCACGATACAAATTCTGCAATTGCTTTCTGCCCAACCTCTAACTTATTTCTAGGCAGCGGTTTGTTTCCATTAAATAAAACGTGGGAAAAACAGGTCAAAGTAGGTTTAGGAACAGACATTGGCGCAGGCACATCCTTCTGTCATTTACAGACATTAAATGAAGCGTATAAAGTCCAACAATTACAGGGGGATAAACTCTCTGCATTTGAATCGCTGTATCACGCAACGATTGGTGGTGCAAAAGCCTTAGATCTAGATGATAAATTGGGCAATTTTAATATTGGAAAAGAAGCCGATTTTATCGTGTTGAATCTGAAAGCCACAGCTTTACAACAATTGCGTCAAGAGCGTACTAAAAATATTGAAGATGCCCTTTTTGCTTTATTCACGATGGGGGATGATCGCAATATTCAAGCCACCTATATTTATGGGAATAAAGTCTATGAGCAGACCCTCTGAATCAAACCCAAAGCCTAAAAAATCAAAGAAAAAACTGATTTTGATGGGCACTGTATTTGTGGTTTGTGCATTACTATTAAAACGTGATGCACATTAAAATAGAGACCTTTTACATTTTCTAATGTCAAAAAAGATGCATCTTGGTCTGATATGTTTTAAAATTGATTTAACTTTATAGGTGTTGCTCGTCAACACCTTTTTTAATTTGTGAAATTTGATATTTTAGTTTTAGGTATTTCCCATGACTGTTGAAATGAAAGTGATGATTTCTGCGGAAGAAATTCATGCAAAAGTTCAAGAACTTGGTAAAAAAATTGACGCGCATTATGCCAATAGCGACAAAGAGCTGGTATTAATCGGTTTATTACGAGGTTCAGTCATTTTTATGGCAGATTTATGCCGTGCAATTCGCAAAGAACATGAGCTCGATTTCATGACGGTATCGAGCTATGGCGGCGGAATAACATCTACACGTGATGTCAAAATCTTAAAAGATTTAGATGGCGAAATTCATGGTAAAGATGTCTTAATTATTGAAGATATTATCGACTCTGGAAACACGTTAAGCAAAGTTTTAGAAATTTTAAGCACACGCCAACCGAATTCAATTGAATTATGTACTTTAATCAGCAAGCCTTCGCGCCGTGAAATTGACTTAGATGTAAAATTTTTAGGTTTTGAAGTTGAAGATAAATTTATTGTCGGCTATGGCTTAGACTACGATCAAAAATATCGTCATATTCCTTTTATTGGTGAAATTGGTTTGTAAGCCAAAAATGCCGAAAGACTGTAATATTTTTTAAGCGACTTCGGTCGCTTTTTTAATGCACAAAAATGCAACAACTTGTAGCAAAGAGATGCTTTAACTCAGAATAAAAATATTGAAATATAAGATAGATTTAATGCCTTAAATGCTAGATAAGATAAGAACAAGGAGAGAGAATATGATGTCACTTATAGGTGCAATCATTATTGGTTTTTTTGCAGGTTTAATTGCACGTGCAATTCACCCAGGTAATGATAAATCAGGCTTCATAGTAACAGTTGCACTGGGGATCGTTGGCTCATTGGTTGCGACCTACGGCGGACAATTACTCGGCTTGTATCCAAAAGGTGCATCCGCAGGATTTATCGCATCTGTGATTGGTGCAATTATCGTTTTGTTTATTTACAACATGATCGCTAAAAGAGTTTAATTCTAAATCCAATGTTCAAATATTTTAAAAGCACCGGAGTTCGGTGCTTTTTTATATGCTTGAGATTAGCACTTTATATTTCTGTCACATCTATAAACCAAACTGTTGCCAAATTTTCTCAATTTCTGCGGCAGGGTAGGCACCCATGACCTTATAACCATTCGAGAAAATAATTGCTGGTGTACCGTGTAAACCTAATTTTTTTCCTAATTCTAAATTACGCTCAATGGGTGTTTCACAATTGGCTGCTGCTGTTGGCTTGACTCCATTTTGAATCAAACTTTTCCAAGCATAATCTTTATTTGCAGAACACCACACTTGCTTGGAAGCAATAATCGATTGGGTTTTAATTGGATAAATAAAAGTATAAATCGTGACATCATTGAGCTGTGCTAGATTCCCTTCAAGAGTCTTGCAATATGGGCAATTTGGGTCAGAAAAAATGGCAAGCTGTCGCTTACCATTCCCCCTTACGGACTTAACTGCATCATTTAAAGGCAGACTTTTAAAATCTACAGTGTTTTGTTTTAAGGCTAAATCTTTGGTTAAATTTTTCTGATCTTTTAAACGAATCATCGAGCCAATAAATAAATGTTGCGCCTCTTCATTTACATAAATAACTTGGTTTTCTAAAGTACCACTATATAAACCAACCATTTCGGTAGTTTGTAAATTATCAATTTTGACATTCGGATATTGTTGCGCCAATTTGCTTTTTACCGTTTCAATATTCGCAAAACTAGTACTACAAAATGCTAGACTTAAACTTAAAATAAAGAATTGTTTTAACATATAGACATAAAAGTAAAAAAATAATCTAATCTATTAAAGCACAATTTATCAATATACTTGTTTAAAAACTGTTGTTGCGCTATGCGTTTCACGTGGAACTAAATTCAACATCAAACCACTTCATTAACGACTTTAAATACAAAATCAGCCATTTTTGCATCTCATTATATTATTTTAATTTCCTTAAATTTTTATTGACCCTAGATTGTATAAGTTTTAATCTAATCAATATATCTAAAATCTCCTATGTCTAACCTATGATCATCAGGTTTGACATTTCTTGTTTTGCAAAACCATCTTCGAATACAGCTTATTTCTATGAATCTGCAATCATGGCGTCCATTTATTTTGGTAAGCCTTGCCTTGTGCATTGGAACAATTGGTACGGCTCTCGCCAGTCCTTTATATCCAATTTACCAACAGCTTTGGCAGCTACTCCCTAGCCATATTACCTATATTTTTGTAGCGTATATGTTTGGCTGTTTGACCACGCTTTTATTTTTAGGACGCAGCAGTAATAGTTTTGGTTTCATTCGTACCCTACAAACAGGACTCTTCTTTGCTGTAATTGGATTAACACTTTCTGTTTTTGCATCAAACAGTTATTTTTTAGGTTTTGGACGATTTATTATTGGTATTGCATCAGGTCTGATTAGCACTTCTGCAATGTTAGGTCTAATTTATACCATTCCAGACTCTCATAAACAGAATGCGGCTCAACTCAGTTCGATTATTACTGTTTTGGGTTTCGGTTTAGGCCCTTTTATTGGTGGCGCAATTGCACAATTTTCTGATGATCCATTAATCACTCCTTATTTACCTGTGATCGCTGCTGCCATTTTGAGTTTACTCAGTTTATTTAGCATTAAATCTTTAAATTTTGACAGACAACCTTTCTCCGTTGCACCTCATTTAGAGCTTCCAGAGATACAATTTAAAAAACTATTTTATATCGCCAGTTTTACTGCATTTTGTGCATTTGGTTCGTTCAGTTTATTTGCTTCTTTAGCACCATCTTTTATCAAAAATATCATTCCTTGGCATGGACCTTTGATCAGTGGTGCAACGATTGCTAGTATTTTACTGGTTTCAGCATTGGTTCAATTTATTGCTAAATCGATAGATATGTACAAAGCATTGAATTTAGGATTAATTTTATTAATTTCTAGCTATGTGATTTTATCCATCTGTATGATCATGCACTGGAGTGCTCTATTTTTTATTAGTGTCATTTGTGTGGGAATGGGGCACGGTTTAAGTCTACTCGGCGCATTTGCATTGGTACATCACATGACCAATATAGAAAATCGCGCAGCAGTTATTTCCACCTATTTGTTTATTGCTTATTTTGGCACAATTGTACCGATTATCGTCGCAGGATATTTATCTGATCATTTTGGTTTAATGGCAGGTGTTCTAGGTTTCTGCGTAGGTGTGGGAATATTGTGTATTTATTTATTGATAAATCACTTAAAAATAAAATATGCTTAAATAAAAAATGTAGGAGCTAAACTCCTACATTTTCTGAAAATACATGACTGACCAAAACACATAATTGATCAGAATTAATTACTTAATAATTTCAATTTTAACCACTTCAACATCTGTCGGTTTATAGCGATGCGTATCGACTTCACCCATGACTTTCACTTTAGTGCCTACTTTTAAATGCTTTGCATTGGCGATATCATCATCAACTTCAATACCAATTTTTCCTGAAGCATCTTGTAGCTCATAATGTTCATGCTTAATTTGACGGACAATCGTTCCCGTTAATGTCACTGCAGTTTCATCTTTTGCTTTAGCCGCTTGAGCAGCCGTCACTTGATGCTTTGCAGCAGCATCAATAATACGTTGGTCATCATCATGACCAGCCCACACATTCGCAGTCGCAGCCATTAAAATTGCAGAAACAACGAGAGGATATTTTTTCATAATTTGCTCACCTAATTTTACTTATATGACTTAAGTATTTAGATTAAACAGACCAATAAGCAATGTAAAATCATTTTACAAAACAATAACTTTTCTATAGAAAAAGCTGACAAATATCAGCTTTAGAATAACGACTTAATGCAACAAATCTTTTACTTTCCAATACAAAACGATCCAAAAATCACACCTAGAAGATCGTCTGCACTAAAGTCACCAGTAATTTCACCCAAAGCATTTTGTGCTAAACGTAATGACTCAGCCACCAATTCACCTGCTTGGTACACCACAAGTTGCTCATGTGCTTCTGCAAGATACTGTTGAGTACGCTTCATTGCATCTAAATGGCGTGTACGTGCAATAAAGGTATCTTCTTCAGGTTGGAAGCCTGCATGCGCTGTAATCGCTTCTATAAGCGCTTGTACACCCATTTCTTGTTTCGCAGAAACGGTGATATGTCTAAATCCCGTAAACTCGCTTAATTCAATTTTTTGATCCGTCAAATCACACTTATTACCAATCAACATTAAACGTTTAGGTTCAATGTGGTCTGCAAAATAGTGCTTTGCAAGCTCTAAAGGATTTTCTCCTTGGCTTAAGTCATAAACCAACAATAATAAATCGGCTTGTTCAATTTCCTTAATGGCGCGACGGATGCCTTCTTTTTCCACCACATCACCTGTTTCACGCAAACCTGCGGTATCTGTCAGAGTGATAGGTAAACCATTTAAAGTAATTTTTTCATGTAAAACATCACGTGTCGTTCCCGCAATATCCGTCACAATCGCACGATCATTTCCTGCTAAAGCATTCAATAATGATGACTTGCCCGCATTAGGCTTTCCTGCAATCACAACTTGCAAACCTTCACGCAGTAATTGTCCTTGGCGTGCAGATTGTTGAACAGCTGTTACAGAGGCTTGAACACCTTCAAGTAAATTCAGAATTTTGCCATCTGCCAAAAAATCGATTTCTTCTTCTGGAAAATCAATTGCTGCTTCCACATGCAAACGCAGATGAATTAATTCTGCTAATACCGTATTTACTTTGTTTGAAAATGCACCTTGCAATGAACGTACAGCCGAACGTGCCGCGGCTTGAGATGTGGCATCAATCAAATCGGCAATCGCTTCGGCTTGAACCAAATCCATCTTGCCATTCTCAAAGGCTCGCATGGAAAATTCACCCGCTTTAGCAGCGATTGCACCTAATTCCAACAAACGTGCAAGCAAAGCATTTTGAATAACAGGGCCACCATGTCCTTGTAACTCGACAACATCTTCGCCTGTAAATGAGTGAGGATTTGGAAAACAAATCGCCAAACCTTCATCCATCACTTCGCCTTTTTCATCAAAAAACTGACGAAAACCTGCAAAACGTGCTTGAGGTAGATCTTTTTGAGTCAAGGTTTGTGCAATTGCATAAGCTTTTGGACCAGATAAACGAATCACTCCTACACCACCACGTCCAGGTGGCGTCGCAATTGCTGCAATCGTGGTTTGGTTTACAGTGTTGGTCATCTAAATCTACTCAAATTTTGACAATAAAAAAATCCGCCTAAGATTAGCATCTCAAGCGGATTTTTTCAGCTCTTGCTTAATAATGATTAAATCATTTAAGCAATATCTTTACTCAGTTTGGCTTTTTCAACATTTTTATTGATAAACCATTGCTGCAAAATCGTAATCGAGTTATTCACAATCCAGTATAAAACCAAACCAGAAGGGAAGAACAGCATAAATACTGTAAACATGATCGGCATGATTTTGAAGACTTTCGCTTGCATTGGATCTGTAGGCTGTGGGTTCAAACTTTGTTGAACAAACATCGTTACACCCATGATCAACGGCAAGATAAACCAAGGATCCATTGCTGACAAATCCTGAATCCAAAGCATCCAAGGCGCATGACGAAGTTCTACAGACTCCATCAACACCCAATACAACGCAAGGAAGATCGGCATTTGTAGAATCAATGGTAAACAACCCGAAAGTGGATTCACCTGTTCACGTTTGTAAAGCGCCATCATTTCTTGAGAGAAACGCATGCGGTCTTCACCAAACTCTTCTTTCATGCGTTGCATTTCAGGTGCAATCACACGCATTTTCGCCATAGAGCGATAGCTCTTAGATGACAATGGCCAAAGAATCAGTTTCACCAACACAGTCAATAAAATAATTGACCAGCCCCAGTTACCCACGATGCCATGGAAGAACTGTAAGCCAACGAATAATAATTTCGCAATTGGCCATAACCAACCGTAATCTACAGTTTGATTTAAACCGACTGCCAAATCTTTCAATTCAGATTGAACTTTTGGACCTGCATAGAATGTCGCATCAATGCTCATTGCTTTACCAGCAGGCACATCAATCGTTGGAGAAGTAAATCCAATGATATTCATACCATCTGCAGATTTACGAGATTCCAATTTAGCAACGTATTCTTGACCACCAAAATGACCTGGAATCCAAGCACTTACAAAGTAATGCTGAACCATTGCCACCCAACCGCCTTTTGCACTGGCATTGAGTTTTTCTTCATTAAAGTTATCAAACTTTAACTTATTATAATGTTCTTCTGGCGTGCCCCAAGCTCCCCCAAGGAATGTACCTAAAGTAAAGATACCTTGAGATGACTTACCTGGATCGTCAGAATTATCACGCTTCAACTGACCAAACATCTGACCTTGCCAATTTTGTGCACTACGGTTAACAACCTGATAGCTCACGTCAATTGGGTACGCGCCTTGCTTAATCGTAAAAGTTTTAATGATTTCAACGCCAGCGGCAGTCTTATACACCATTGGTACAGATAAAACTTTAGTTGTTTTACCGTCCTTATCTTTTACATCTTTCGCATCTGCGATGGTATAGGTTGGTTTTTCAAACGCATAATTCGGGCGTTCTGGATTACTGTCTGGACCATTGAGACCAATCAGACCAGATTGCGCAACATAAGTACGTTTTGCATCACTTTCAAGCATAACAAAAGGCTGATCACTGTCTTTGCTTTCGTCATGGTTGAGTAATTCAATACGCACAATATCACCGCCTTTAGGACTAATCCAAAGATGATAAAGGTCAGTTTGTACTGAAATCAGTTGTTGATTTGCTTTGGCTGGTACAGCTGGTTTCTGTTGTGTAGCAGCTATATTCGCTTGCGGAACATCGCTAGCAGCCGCAGTTGCTTGACCTTTTGGCAAATCGGCAGACACATCATGCGCTACAACGGCTTGCTGAGTAACAGCTTTTGTTGTATCGCCCTGACCATAGTCTTTTTGCCAAGCCAAAATGAGCAAATATGCGGTGACTAACATGGCCCCTAGGATCGCAAACCTGGCCCATTGTTGCATATCTATTACCCCAAATGGTTAGAGTGTTTTTGGTTCAAAAAACGTTCACGCAAGGGTACAGGAACATGAAGCGTTTGAGAATCTATTTGCTGAAATGAAATAAAACGAATTGTTTTTTTTGGCACAGGATCATAACCATGTCCACCCCAAGGATGACAACGACACAGACGTTTCGTGGCTAACCATGAGCCTTTTAATGCACCATATGTATGGATTGCTTCTAACGAATATTGAGAACAAGTCGGAAAGTAACGACAACGAGGTCCAATGAGTGGACTAATCGCAATTTGATAGAAACGAATCAACCAATGCAATAAACGAATCATTGGTATCCTCTATTTTTGAGGGGAAGGGCTGATTGTTTTTGAGTGCTTTTTCACAAGACGTTGCAATTTTTGCCATGCAAATTGTAATTGCTGATGTAATTCAGCATTTGGGATAGCCTCTATACCTATTTTAGGCATTACGACAATATCCAACAGATCAATTTGCTGTTGATTTAAGCGAAAACTTTCACGTGCTAAACGTTTTATTCGATTTCTTTCATGTGCACGGCGCACTTTTTTCTTTGCAACAACTATACCCAAACGGCTTTGAGGCTGTTCGGTGAATTTTGCTAAGAATATAAAATGGGGTTGATGCACTTTAAAAAGCGCACCATCAAATACTCCTTTGTAATCTGCAGCACAGCGGATTCTCACCTCTGGACTGAAATTATAAAGAGACATAACACCCAAGTCGTCTATCAACTGTTTAATAAATTAAACAGTCAAACTTTGACGACCTTTTGCACGACGACGAGCTAAAACGTGACGACCTGCTTTAGTTGCCATACGAGCACGGAAACCATGAACGCGCTTGCGCTTTAATTCAGATGGTTGGAATGTACGTTTCATATTGAAACTCCAATAATGATCTTTCTGTAAAGGTTCGCGATTATATTGTGCATTCTTTACGCTGTCAATGAATACCCTCTTTTCTTTTCATGGCTGTTCTATTTTTAATCACACAATATTATTTGTTGATTTAATTGATATAAATAATTGAAAAATATATTCACAACATAACTCATTATTTTATAGAATGAATAAGAGTTACCAACAAGCCTATCCGCAAAGTTATCCATAACCTTAATTAAATTTGAATTCAAATTCTGTATTTTAAATTTAAAATCATGCTGTTTTGAATTTAAATTCATATATCGGTAGTTATCCACAAAACCTGAGCTTCTAATAAATAAATTTTAAATTTAAATTTGAATTTATTATTATTAGGGACGTGTTTTTCTGTGGATAAGCCACTTTTATTAAAAAATAACAATGTTTTATGTTGTGGGTATTGTTGTTTTTATTACCTTTGTGGATTGTGGATAAGTTTATGCTATATTTTATCCACAGCTTGTGGAAAACCTTATCCACAAATACTTTAAATTTGAATTTATTTACGGAAGGTTGTTTTTTTGAGCAACTTTGATCGAATTACTCATGACAGATGTGGATAACTTGGTTAGAATGGCGACCCCCTTGATTGTGGGGATGGGTTTTTGAATTTAAATGGAATGAAGGGGTTTCACATGCTTTGGACGGACTGCTTAACTCGCTTGCGACAAGAGCTCTCTGATAATGTCTTTGCCATGTGGATTCGTCCGTTGGTTGCAGAAGAAGTCGCAGACACTTTAAAACTTTATGCACCTAATCCATATTGGACTCGATATATTCAAGAGCATCATTTAGAACTGATTACTATTCTTGCTGAACAGTTATCAGAAGGTCGTATTCGTAAAGTGGAAATATTGGTAGATTCACGACCGGGTGCAATCCTTTCGGCTTCTGAACAACCTGCGACAACGACAGCAGCTTTAGAGAGCTCAACAACGCAATCTGCTGCACCGTTCAGAGCAAAGAAAGAAAAAGATTTTGAAGTTGTTCCAGCAAAAAATACGAAAAAGCGCCAACTGAATCCATTATTTAACTTTGCTTTATTTGTGGAAGGTCGTTCTAATCAAATGGCAGCGGAAACGTGTCGTAAGGTATTAACCCAATTGGGTGAATCACAACACAATCCTTTATTTTTATATGGACCTACAGGTCTCGGTAAAACCCATTTAATGCAAGCCGTGGGCAATGCTTTATTGCAAGCAAAGCCAAATGCACGGGTTATGTATATGACAGCAGAAAGTTTTGTTCAAGATTTTGTGAGTTCTTTACAAAAAGGCAAGGTTGAAGAATTTAAAAAGAATTGCCGTTCATTAGATTTGTTATTGGTTGATGATATTCACTTATTGGCAGGAAAAGAAGCTAGTCTTGTTGAATTTTTCTATACATTCAATGCTTTATTGGATGAATCTAAGCAAATTATTTTAACGTCTGACCGTTATCCGAAAGAATTGACTGAACTCGACCCACGGTTGGTTTCACGTTTTTCTTGGGGATTATCTGTCGGTGTTGAACCTCCAGATATTGAAACCCGTATCGAAATTTTGCTAAAAAAAGCGGAAAGTAGTGGCATAGATTTACCTCGTAATTGTGCATTATTTATTGCACAACAAGTGGTGGCAAACGTACGTGAGTTAGAAGGTGCGTTGAATAAGGTTGTCGCTATTTCTCGTTTTAAAGGTTCTGCAATTGATTTAGACGTTGTTCGTGAATCATTGAAAGATGTATTGGCTATTCGTGCTCGTACCATCAGTACCGAAAATATTCAGCGTGTTGTGAGTGAGTATTTCCGTATTCCTCTCAAAGAATTGGTTGGTCCTAAACGGACGCGTATTTATGCCCGCCCACGCCAATTGGCAATGGGTTTGGCACGTGAACTCACTGGAGACAGTTTCCCTGAGATTGGGATGGCATTTGGTGGTCGTGACCACAGTACAGTGATGCATGCATGCGAAAAAGTACTTAGTTTACGTGATGAAGACCCTATTTTTAATGAGGATTATAAGAACCTCATGCGTTTGTTACAAAGCTAAATTTTGAACAAATTCTGCACTTGCAATGCGGTATAATCTGCCGCATAGTAGGTCATTAAAAAAATTTATTATCTATATTTCAGTCAAATTTTGTTAGAGGAATTCCACCGTGCGTTTGAAGATCGCGAAAGAAAGTTTAGTCAATGTTTTATCCCATGTGGTTGGAGCAGTTGAACGTCGTCATACATTAAACATTCTTTCGAACGTTAAAATTCAAACAACGAATCAATCGCTTACGATCACTGGTTCCGATTTGGAAGTGGAACTTGTTGCGAGTACAACTTTGGCAGAAGGTGCTTGTTTACAAGCCGGTGAAACCACTGTTCCTGCCCGTAAATTAATGGATATTTGTAAATCGTTACCTGCTGCTGCTTTGATTGATTTACAAATTACAGAAGATCAGCGTTGTATTTTAAAATCAGGCAACAGTCGCTTTGTATTGGGTACATTACCTGCAGAAGATTACCCATTATTGACCAATGAAAACAGTCAGGGTACGCAAGTTCAAGTGACTGAACGTGAGCTCAAACGCTTATTTGAAAAAACTTCATTTGCAATGGCTGTTCAAGATGTACGTTTTTACTTAACGGGTACATTACTTGAAATTGATGAAAATCAGCTACGTGCAGTAACCACAGATGGTCACCGTTTGGCACTGTGCGAAACTTTAGCTTCTTCAAATGCATTGCAATTGGTTCAAGCAATTGTTCCACGTAAAGCAGTAGGTGAATTACAGCGCCTTTTAAGTATTGAAGATGAGCAACTTACTTTGCTAATTGGTCGTGAATTGTTAAATGTGACCATCAACAGTCCAAGTCGTGATAAAGAACAAGGCACGATCACAGTTCGTTTTACCACTAAATTGATTGATGGTAAATTCCCTGATTATCGCCGTGTGATTCCGCGTGGTGGTGATAAAATTGTTACGATTCCACATGACGTATTTAAACAATCTTTACAGCGTGTCGCGATCCTAAGTAATGAAAAATTACGCGGTGTATTCTTAAATTTTGATACAGACTCATTACAACTTCGTGCCAATAACCCAGAGCAAGATGAAGCTGTTGAAGATTTAGCTATTCAATATGCAAATACAGCGATGGAAATGTCTTTTAATGCACAATATATTTTAGAAGTTTTAAGTGTTTTAGATGGCGATGATGTTGCGATGACGATGACTGAGGCAAATCAGTCTGTATTAGTGCAAGATCCATTACAAAAAGATCAAACCTATGTTGTTATGCCAATGCGTGTGTAATTGATCTAGAATCACTTAAAATTATGCATATTACGCGTTTAAATATACAACGTGTTCGAAATATAAAAACGGTTGCGCTGCAAGGCTTGCAACCGTTTAATGTTTTTTATGGGCAAAATGGTTCTGGTAAAACATCAATACTAGAAGCAATTCATTTGCTCGCGACAGGGCGTTCCTTTCGCACTCATATTCCAAAACATTATATTCAAAATGATAGCAGTGATGCTGTGGTGTTTGCTCAATCAGCCACAGAAAAAATTGGTATGCAAAAATTACAAAGCGGCGAACAACTGATTAAAGTCAATGGAGATACCGTTGCGACTCAAGGGCAGCTTGCTAAGATTCTACCGCTTCAACTGATTGATCCGTTAAGTACAGATATTATTGACCATGGTGCAAAGCCTCGTCGCCAATTACTCGATTGGTTAATGTTTCACGTGGAACCTGAGTTTTATCATGCATGGCAATATTATTCACGTGCATTAAAACAAAGAAATAGCTTGCTCAAAACACGGCGAAATTTAAGTCTGCAAGATTTAGAGCCGTGGAATAAAATGTTGAGTGAATATGGTGAAATTTTACATTCCCAACGGGTCGAAATCATCGAGCAATGGAAGATCTATTTACAAGAAGATTTAACCCAGTTATTGCCCGATATTTCTATTCAAATGGAATATAGTGCAGGGTTCCATGTGGAACATGGTTTAGCACAAGATTTAATACAATATCATCAAAAAGACTTTGACCGCCGTTATACAGAGTACGGTCCGCACCGTGCAGATATACGGTTAAAAACCCCTTTAGGAGATGCCGATGCAGTGCTTTCTAGAGGGCAGAAAAAGTTATTGATCATGGCATTGAAACTGTCACAAATTGCTATGTTACACGCCTGTAATAAGGAAACTGTGGTATTATTAGATGATGTGACAGCAGAATTAGATTTAACTGCACAGCACCGTTTAATTGAGCGATTGAGCCAATTGGGTAGCCAAGTTTTTATAACCACACTAGACCAAGAATCGGTAAAAAAACATTTACATGATTTGTCTATTTCATATCAGTTATTCAATGTTGACCAAGGTCAAGTTCAGGCAGTTCAGCCATGATTTTTGATTTTACCCCAATTTGGATAGACCTATTTTTCACTAGGGAGAAACCATGAGTTCAGAAGATCAAGCAGCTTCTCAAACAGAACCAACCACTGAAAAGGCTTATGATTCCTCTAGTATCAAAGTATTACGTGGTTTAGATGCAGTTCGTAAACGTCCAGGCATGTATATTGGTGATACTGATGATGGTTCAGGCTTACACCATATGGTGTTTGAAGTTGTCGATAATGCGATTGATGAAGCATTAGCAGGTCACTGTGATGAGATTTTAGTGACGATTCATGAAGATGAGTCAGTCAGTGTTTCAGATAATGGACGTGGTATTCCAACCGATATTCACCCTGAAGAAGGTGTATCTGCGGCAGAGGTGATTTTAACCATTTTGCATGCAGGCGGTAAGTTTGATGATAATAGTTATAAAGTATCTGGTGGTTTACATGGTGTAGGTGTTTCTGTTGTAAATGCTTTATCCGCTAAATTGCTATTGAATATTCGTCGCGCAGGTAAGGTTTTTGAACAAGAATACTGCCATGGCGATCCAGTTTATAAATTACGTGAGATTGGTGAAACGACTGAGTCAGGTACTACAGTTCGTTTTTACCCGAGTGAATTAACGTTCTCGCAGACCATTTTTAATGTCGATATTCTTGCACGTCGTTTACGTGAATTGTCATTCTTAAATGCAGGTGTTCGTATCGTTTTACGTGATGAGCGTATTGCTGCTGAACACATATTCGATTATGAGGGTGGTCTGGCTGAATTTGTAAAATATATCAACCAAGGTAAAACTCACCTGAATGATATATTTCATTTCACGACAGAGTCTGCTGAAACTGGCATTACGGTAGAAGTTGCATTGCAATGGAATGATAGCTATCAAGAAAATGTCCGTTGTTTTACCAATAATATTCCACAAAAAGATGGTGGTACGCATTTAGCGGGCTTCCGTGCTGCGTTAACACGTGGTTTAAACCAATATCTTGAAAGTGAAAATATTCTTAAAAAAGAAAAAGTCGCTGTGACGGGTGATGATGCACGTGAAGGTCTAACGGCTATTGTTTCTGTTAAAGTGCCTGATCCAAAGTTCTCTTCACAAACCAAAGAAAAATTGGTTTCAAGTGAAGTGAAAACAGCTGTTGAACAAGCAATGAATAAATCGTTCTCTGAATATCTTTTAGAGAACCCTGCAGCAGCAAAATCGATTGCAGGTAAAATTATTGATGCTGCACGTGCACGTGATGCTGCGCGTAAAGCTCGTGAATTAACACGTCGTAAAAGTGTGTTAGATATTGCTGGATTGCCAGGTAAGTTAGCAGATTGCCAAGAAAAAGATCCTGCGCTTTCTGAATTATACTTAGTCGAAGGTGACTCTGCGGGTGGTTCTGCGAAGCAGGGACGTAACCGCAAGATGCAAGCCATTCTTCCATTGAAAGGTAAAATCCTGAACGTGGAACGTGCGCGCTTTGATAAGATGATTTCATCTCAGGAAGTAGGTACGCTGATTACGGCGCTCGGTTGTGGTATTGGTCGTGAAGAATATAATCCAGATAAATTGCGTTATCACAAAATCATCATCATGACCGATGCTGATGTGGATGGTTCACATATCCGTACTTTGCTTTTGACCTTCTTCTTCCGTCAAATGCCAGAGCTTGTGGAGCGTGGTTATATTTATATTGCACAACCACCATTGTATAAGTTGAAAAAAGGTAAGCAAGAGCAATATCTTAAAGATAATGATGCTTTAGAAACGTACTTGATTTCAAACGCAATTGATGAACTGAATTTACATATTAGTGCAGATGCACCTGCGATTCGTGGTGACGCATTGGCTAAAGTAATTACTGATTATCAAACGTCTCAAAAGAGCTTAAATCGTTTAACTGTGCGTTATCCTGCAAGTTTATTGGATGGTTTGTTAGGTTTAGAAGCATTCAAATTAGATCACAATCATGAAGAGTCATACGTAAAACAGTGGGCTGAACAACTTCGTATTGCAATTGAAGCAACACAACCAAGTTTACGTCCTGAAATTACACTTGAAGCATTTGAAAAAGAACACGCAAATGGTGAAAAAGTAATTCATTACTGGCCGCGTGTGACAGTATATGTGCATAACTTACCGCATCATTATTTACTTGATCAAGGTTTGTTGGCTTCGAATGAGTATAAGCGTTTGTTACAAAACTCGAAAAGCTGGTTTACCTTACTTGAAGAAGGTGCTTACCTGCAAAAAGGTGACAAGAAAATTAATGTTGCTACATTCCATCAGGCTTGGCAGCATATTCTGTCCGATTCACGTCGTGGGATGATGATTCAGCGCTATAAAGGTCTGGGGGAGATGAATGCTGATCAGTTGTGGGAAACGACAATGGATCCAGATAACCGTAATATGCTACAAGTAACGATTGATGATGCGATTGAAGCAGATCGCATGTTTGCATGTTTAATGGGGGACGATGTAGAACCACGTCGTGCATTTATCGAAGAAAATGCATTAAATGCAGATATTGATGCTTAAGTAAATATTATTCAATATAAAGGGAATAGATTTTGGTCTACTCCCTTTTTTACATCTCGTTATAACGTTAAATCGCTTCATTGAGGTGCAAAAAAGCCAGTGATTAAGCTGGCTTTTTTGCATCTATTTTTCTGTTAAATAAGTTTTAAAACTTATTCACCACCAAGTGAACATTCAAAGTTTGCTTTATCAACTGAACAGCGTGCTTTTTTCAATACAGACATCATCGCTGGATCGTAAATACCCATTTTGGTTAATTCTAAACGACCTTCACGCATTAATTTTTGATATTTAAGTTTATCATCAGGCGTTAAATTCATTTTGAACTTAGCTGGAATACCTGATTCTAAACGGTTAATCATCGCAAAACTTTTCGGTAAGTTTTTAATGAAATAATCACGAGATTTTTGACCAAACCCTGCGGAGAATTTTTCTGGACGAATCACTAGGTCTGCCGTGACTTGTAAAACTGGGAAGTTGAACATTGCACCATTCGTTCCTAAACCTTTGTAAATTTCTAAAGGTTTATATGCATATGCAGGAGCACCAACCATATCCACTTGACCATTGTTGAATTTAGCAACAAAGTTCGTCACATCCGATGGAACGGCTTGAGCGCCTACACGTTGAACTAAAATTTTCTGTGCATTGTCATAACTTAATACAGCAAATTTCTTACCAGCAGCTTTTTCAATTGAATTGATACTTTTGTCACGAACAAAGATGAATGCTGAACCTAATGGAGAAATACCAGCCACTTCATATTTTTTACCACCTAAATTTGTGGTCATTTTTGCTGCATTACGTGCATCTAATGCAAATGTAATCGCTTTTTGTGCGATATTATTACTCGGAACACCACCGATTGAATCGATTGAACCCGCAAATTTATTGTATTGTCGTGCACGCATAGCAGTCATGAACACACCATCACATTTACCTGCTTTAAAATCATTATCCGCAACAGCTTCATCTTGTTTTGGTAGTAGAACAACATCTGTACCCCAAGATTTAGCTGAAAGTGCCCATTCTTGAGCCATTTGGAATGATTCACCTGATTTACCAAGTAAATCAAATACACAGATATTTACAGCAGCATGTGTTGTAGCAGTAAAACCAAAGATCGAAGTTGCAGCGATAGCAAGCGCAATTTTTTTCATTTTTACGTCCTTATTTAATTGTGTAACTCTAGGAACTCTCCATAAGCGCAATATTAATCAGCTTTGTTTAAAAAAAATAGAGCATTTACTCCATTTATTTGCATTTTTTGAAAAATATTGTGAATTAGGTTCTTTATTTTATTATTTACTCTCTATTTATATAAGTAAATCATAAATTTAGGTTAGTTGTATAGCTTATAATCATAAATTGTTTAAATATTACGCATCTATGTAAAGAAATTTGTAAGTTTAAAATTAAAACGCTATCAAATATTTGAATTTAAAAATAAATAAAAATAACCAAATCGATTAAATTTTATACTTGAAATTTGTTTACTAATTAATCAATATATGTAGGGGAAACTTTGTGGATAACTTATTTTTAAAGGCTAAAGCAGAGCGAAAATCATTTAATTTAAACATTTTTGATCAAAATCTTATTAGATATTACTTCATCTAAGAAAAGCTAAGTATTTTAAATTTATAACTTTATCCACAATTTAACTCATGACTAAAAAATTGAAATCTAGCTTATATTTGTATAAAAAACAGGGTTGTGTAGTGGTTCTAATATGTTCCACGATTGCGGTTTTTAATTATAAATAAAAGTTATGATTTTAATTGGTGTGTAAGTTGCTGATTTTTTAAATATACGAATGAAATTAAAAAAATGAATTGGATTGAAAGTAAAATGAAGAAATTAAGTTTTATTAGAAAAATATGGATTTTGTAAGCGTAATAAGTAGATGTGATAAGAAGACATTGGTTTGATGGCGACTTAATTAGCTATGTTGTTATCTCTAATTTTTGATTTTTGATAATTATATTTTTATTGTATGTGCTTTTTTATGCAATTAATTTTATGGATGATATTTAATATGCAATTTTTGTTTTGCTTAAAACAGTCATATTTGCTGTGAAATCAATAAATGCTGGTGTATTCAGGCTCTAATCTGAGTAGAAACAACCAGAATCGTTGAGAAAACGATATGTTTCTGAAAATTGTTGTTGGAATTGATTGAAAAGAGTTTGAAGTGTTCATGTAAAGTACGATATTTCATGTCTTTTTGTTGAATGACACTTGGATGGCATTCTTTTCTTTTATTAGTTTCAAGCTCAAGTAAGTCATCATTGTGGGAATTTTATGAAGATTTTATTTTTAAATTATTGATATTTATTTGTATTTTTAAAATTAAGATTAATAATTTTAATGTTGAGTCATTTGAGATGATTAAAAAAAGCAAGAAAGTAGCTTGAAGCTACTTTCTTGCTTGATTGAACTTATTCAAATGAGCTTTCAAGCTCTTCAAGTTCCATCATCAATTCTAAAACTTGCTCTTCAATTATTGCTAATTGAGCCTTTAACTTAGTTTGCTCATTCATTAATTTAAGCAAATCATCTTTTCGGTTCGCTTCATAAATTGCAGTATCTGAAAGTAATCCTTCAATTTCAGCTAAACGCGATTGTAATTTAGCGACTTGAGCTTCATTTTTTTCTATATTTTTACGGATTGGACGAGCAGCTTCACGGCGACGCGCCATTTCTTTGCGTTGTCCTTCTTTATCCAGTTTTGAAATGCTTGGTTGTACTTCAACTCTAGATTTCACAGGGGGAGCAGGTTGTTTACCGCCATTTTTGATCATATCAAGACGTGCTTGACGTAACCAATCCGCATAAGAGACCAAATCACCATCAAATTCACGACTTTCGCCACCATGAACAAGGATTAATTCGTCACAAACACTGGCAACCAATTGACGTTCATGCGAAACAAGGACTACAGCACCCTCAAAATCTGTGAGTGCCATGGTTAAAGCATGACGCATATCTAAATCTAAATGGTTGGTTGGTTCATCTAGAATCAATACATTTGGACGTTGCCATACAATTAAAGCCAGTGCTAAACGCGCACGTTCGCCTCCCGAGAAGCTTTCACTTGGAGTGTCCATACGTTCGCCACTGAAACCAAAGCTACCGAGGAATGAACGTAAACTTGCATCACTGACTTTTCTATCGGCAATACGTGCCAATTGCAGCATTGGGCTTGCATTGCCATCCAAAGCATCCATTTGATGCTGTGCAAAATAACCGATATTTAATAATTCTGAATCTTTACGATCACCTTGGAGTAATTGTAAGTCGCCAACTAATGATTTAATTACGGTCGATTTACCTGCACCATTCATTCCCAATAAACCAATACGACTGGTTGGGGTGATTTGTAAATTGACATTGGTCACAATCAGCTTGTCGCCATAACCAATATCCGCATTTTCAAGTTCAAGTAATGGCGAACTCATTTTGCTTGGTTCACGGAAACTGAAGGTAAATGGTGTATCGACATGCGCAGCAGAAAGTTCTTGCATGCGCTCTAACTGTTTAATACGACTTTGCGCCTGTTTGGCTCTGGTTGCCTGGGCTTTAAAGCGGTCAATATATTTCTGTAAATGTGCACGTGTTTCTAATTGCTTTTCAAAAGCTTGTTGTTGTTGTGCTAAACGTTCACTACGCGTACGTTCGAATGTTGAGTAATTCCCAGTATAGAGAATTAATTCTTGGTTTTCGATATGTAGAATATGGTCTGTTACGGCATCTAAGAAATCACGGTCATGTGAAATAAGCACCAATGTGCCTTCATAAGCTTTTAACCAATCTTCCAACCACAAAATTGCATCTAAGTCTAAATGGTTGGTTGGCTCATCGAGTAAGAGTAAATCTGAACGGCTCATGAGTGTACGTGCCAAATTCAGGCGCATACGCCATCCACCTGAAAAGCTTGATACGTGTAATTCAGATTGATGTTCAAAAAAGCCAAGACCTGCCATTAATTGTGAAGCTTTAGATGGCGCAGAATAGCCATTAATTTCATCAAAGCGACCATATAAATGAGCAAGTTCTTCGTCTGTTAATACATCGGGATTATCTAGTTTATGCTGGATTTCCCAAAATTCTTCATCCCCAGACAAAACAAAATCAATCGCTTTCATGTCTAAAGCTTTGATTTCTTGCGCCATATGCGCCACAGTCCAAACTGCTGGACGTGTCAAAGAACCGCTGTCCGATTCCATACCACCTAATAGTGCTGAGAATAGGGTTGATTTACCTGCACCATTGACACCAGTCAAGCCAATTTTCCAACCAGGATGGAGTTGCATAGACGCTTTTTGAAAAAGTACACGTCCACCGCGGCGTATAGAAAGTTGTTCTAACTGAATCATGATGAATAAACTACCAAATATGGGGTGAGGTATTCTAAAGGAAAAGGTGAGAGTTCAAAAACGCTAATTGCATATATATGAGGATAAAAATATTTAAACCATATTATTGAGATTGAGTTAATTAATTTTATTTTAATTTAAGTTTATTTAAAAAATTGGTGAGGAAAATACCAATTAAATTGAATAAATTTTACTACTACATTGATTTGTAGGTGTTTATTTGATGATGTTAAAAACATATAAAAAGATAGATTGTAAGCATAAACCTATATTTTTATGATTTAAATCACATTATAATATTCAAAAATAGGAAAATATAAAAAGGTATTTTATGAATAGAATTAAAATTATAGGTTGTGCTACTTTTATTTCGTTTATGGCACCGACTTTTGTACAAGCTAAACAAAATGTCTGTGTTTTCGATTTATTGGGGAAAGCTGGTGAGTCATATAAGCTGATGGAGGAGTGGGCTTTAGCATCTAAAGCTTGGGGTGCAGATGTCAGTTTAGTGGCATATCAAAATGAAGAACAAGTAGCGAAGGATTTTAAAACGAAGAAATGTGATGGGGCTGCAATGACCTCTATGCGTGCTCGTGAATACAATAGATTCGGTGGTTCGATTGATGCACTTGGCGGGGTTACTTCAAATGATATTGCTCGTAAGGCAATCACCTATGCTTTGGATAAACGGAATGCTAAAAGATTAGTTTCCGAAAAAAATGGAATAGACTATGAATTGGTGGGTATCACTCCAATAGGCATTGCTTATATTTTTGTTCGTGATCGTTCAATTAATACGATCGAAAAGAGTAGAGGTAAGAAGTTTGCTTATTTGCATTATGATGCTGCTCAAAAAACAGCGGTTGAGCGTGTAGGGGCTGTAGGTGTTCCATCTGATATTTTTAACTTTGTGAAAAAATTTAATAGCGGTGAAGTGGATATTATTGGTGCACCCGCTTATGCCTATAAGCCATTAGAAATTCAAAAAGGTTTAGGTAGCAATGGTGCAATGTTTAATTATCCTGTAGTCAATGTAACGGCTGATTTGATTACGAAATCTGATAAGTTTCCACATGATTTTGGTTTGAAATCTAGAGAGTGGTTTGTAAAGCAATTACCAGGTTCATTTAAAAGTATAGAGCGTATAGAACGAGAGATTCCTGCAAAATATAAATTAAATATTCCAAAAGAAGATGAAATTCGTTATCAAAAATTACTTCGTGATGGACGTATTGAGCTGACTAAAACAGGAGTTTATGATCCAGTAATGATGTCAGTTTTAAAAAGAGCACGATGTACAGTTGATCGTACTAACTTTGAATGTTCACTTTCTGGTGAGTGACCCTATTCTAGGACAAAACACGAAACATTAAAAAAGCCATCAATATAGATGGCTTTTTTAAATTCTAAATAAACATTTAATTAGTCAGTAAAAGTTACTTTAGCAATGGCTTTTTTGCTGGCTTGAATGATCAGGCTTACATTTTCCTTCACCATGAAGTCTGCATCAACCACTTGCCAATCCACTTTAACGGCTCCACGTGAAACAGCATCTTTTGATTGTGCTGAATTCTTGGTTAAACCCGCTGCGCGTAAGATTGAAATAATTGAAACTTCACCACCAAACTCACCACGTGAAATAATCACTTCAGGTGTGCCTTCTGGAATTTCACCTTCGGTAATTAAATTTCCCGCACCTTTATGAGCATGAGCAGCAGCTTCGGCACCGTGGAAACGTTCCACCAATTCAAGTGCAAGAAGTTTTTTAATGTCCTGAGGGTTACGACCTTCGGCGACTTCTTTTAACAATACAGCAATTTCATCTAATGATTTAAAGCTAAGCAGGTCAAAATAACGCTCAATCAAACTATCAGGCATAGAGAGTACTTTTTGGTACATCGCCCCTGGTGCATCAAAAACGCCAATATAGTTGCCTAAAGATTTAGACATTTTATTGACGCCATCGAGACCTTCGAGAATTGGTACGGTGATACATACTTGAGCTTGTTGATCATAACGACCTTGCAGTGTACGTCCCATTAACAAGTTAAAGGTTTGGTCTGTGCCACCTAGCTCTACATCCGCTTCAAGTGCAATGGAGTCATAACCTTGCACCAAAGGATATAAAAATTCATGAATCGCAATCGGTTGATGGTTGTTATAACGCTTGGTAAAGTCATCACGTTCTAACATACGTGCAACAGTTTGCTGTGAAGCCAATTGAATTAAATCAGCAGCAGTCTTCGTCGCAAACCATTCAGAGTTGAAGCGCACTGTTGTTTTTGCAGGATCAAGAATTTTAAATACTTGTTCTTGATAAGTTTTGGCATTTTCCAAAACTTGTTCACGTGACAACGGTGGGCGAGTTGCGCTTTTACCCGTTGGGTCACCAATCATGGCAGTATAGTCGCCAATCAAGAAAGTGACGTCATGACCTAAGTCTTGAAAGGTTTTTAATTTATTAATTAGAACAGTATGACCCAAATGCAAATCTGGTGCTGTAGGGTCAAAACCTGCTTTAATTTTTAAAGGGCGATTCTCTTTGAGTTTCTTTAATAGATCCTCTTCAGAAATAATCTCGTGTGTGCCTCGTTGGATGAGGGCAAGTTGTTCTTCCGCTGGCAGGAAATTTGACATCACAAAATCCAATACATCAGTTATCTCATTTGTGCGATATACTAACATTTTTTCAGCAAGATGCAGGCGAAGAATATTTCATGACAACAATCTATATTGGCGTAATGACTGGAACCAGCATGGACGGCGTCGATTTTGTTGCTGCTTCATTTGATCCTTTGCAGATTCATGCCACTTTGACTGTGCCATTTGACCCTTATTTAAGGGATGAATTGATGGCGCTGACATTACCCGATGACAATGAAATTGATCGTATGGGGAAGGCAGATGTAGCACTTGCAACAATGATTGGTCATGGTGTTAATCAGCTCATAGAAGACAATCATTTAGACAGAAGTCAAATTAAAGCCATTGCTTCACATGGTCAGACGATTCGTCATCGCCCCGAATTGGGTTTTACTTTACAAATTGGTGACCCAAATATTATTACTGAAATTGCTCAGATTCCTGTCATTTCAGATTTTCGTCGCCGTGATATGGCGGCAGGTGGGCAGGGTGCACCATTGGTACCTGCATTCCATCAAGCTTTGTTCCAACATTCGACGATTCACCGTGTGATTTTAAACCTTGGCGGTATTGCCAATGTCAGTATGTTACCTGCGGGTAATCCAGATGCTGTGTATGGTTTCGATACAGGACCTGCCAACATTCTCATGGATGCATGGTGTCACCGTTACACTGGTCAGCCTTATGATGAGAATGGTAACTGGGCAGCTTATGGTCAACCGATTCGCAGCTTACTAGACCGTTTACAAGCACATGAATATTTCTCTAAAGAACCACCTAAAAGCACAGGTCGTGAAGATTTTAATTTGGAATGGCTTGATGAGCAGATTTCAGATTGGCGCAATGATATAGAATATAATGAATTAGAAGATACGCCTGAAAATGTTCAAGCAACACTAATGAAATTGACCACTCGTGCTATTAAAAAAGCCATTTACCGCTCAACTTTGGATACAGGCGAAGTCTATGTCTGTGGTGGTGGTGCTTATAACTCACATTTATTAGAACAATTGCGTTGGCGTTTGCGTAAACATAATTGGTCAGTACAAACCACTTCTGCACTTGGTTTAGCGCCAACATGGGTGGAAGCAACAGCATTCGCATGGTTGGCAATGCGTTTTGATCAACAATTTAGTGGTAATTTACCAACAGTAACAGGTGCAAAAGGCTATCGTATTTTAGGAACGATAACGGCTGTATAGTTGCTTTGAATAGATTTGGTGTTCAGGTTGGACATTGTTAAACAATTCTCGACCTGTTTAGCCTATAGGCTGTCCTTTACTGCTGTTAAAAAATAAAACATAAACCCCCAATATTATAAAAATTCTAATTTTGCATAAATAGAGATACAGCATGGATTTAACCACAATACGTTTAGAGCAATATCAGCGTGAAGGTTTGACTTTTGATGTGATTGATAGCGGACCTTTGGGTGGGAAAGCTTTTGTTCTTTTACATGGTTTTCCAGAAACCAATAAAAGCTGGCGGGAAGCAGCAGAAATTCTAAATGAGCAAGGCTACAGAACTTTTGCGGTCAATCAACGTGGTTATAGTTTAGGGGCGCAGCCGAAAAATCGCCGTGATTACCGCAGTTCAGCTTTGGTCGAAGATGTAAATGCTCTATTGGATATTATTGGACAACCTGTTTACCTGATGGGTCATGACTGGGGCGCAGTGGTAGCTTGGGAAGTTGCACAGCGTTATCCTGCAAAAATTCAACACTTAATTACTATTTCTGTACCGCATAAAGCCGCTTTTATGCGTTCTATGTTTAGCAGTAATCAATTGTTTAAATCCTATTACTTCGGCTTATTTCAATTACCTAAAGTTCCTGAATTGTTGTTCCATAAACTATCAAAAGTTGGGCGAGCATTACTTAAAGATTCAGGGATGACTGATCAGCAATTAACAGATTTTCAGCAGGATATTGTTCAGAGTAATCGTCTAACTCCTGCACTCAACTGGTATCGAGCAATTCCTTTTAGCTCAAGTAAGTTTTTGACCCAGCCAGTCAAAGTTCCGACGTTATTTATATGGGGTAAGCACGATTCTGCGATTGGTGAAAAAAGCGTAAAACTGAATAAACAGTATGTGAATGCACCGTATACCGAAATTATTATGGATGCGACGCACTGGATTCCTGTACAAAATGCTAAAGAATTGACGGAGCATGTTTTTGCGACGATCTAATCGACGGAAATACGGATAAAAAGCCGAAAAAAATCCCTCAGTAATTGAGGGATTTTAAAAGATCAGAATTCTTTAGATCGAGAAAGATGAACCACAACCGCAAGTCGTTGTTGCATTTGGGTTTTGAATGATGAAACGTGAACCTTCTAAGCCTTCAATATAATCAACTTTAGAACCGACCAAATATTGATAACTCAAAGAATCAACCAACATTTTTACATCGCCGTTGATAAACTCAGCATCATCTTCATTCATGCTTTCAGCAAAGTTAAAACCATAAGAAAAACCTGAACAACCGCCGCCTGTTACATATACACGTAACATTAGTTCCTGATTGCCTTCGCTGTCACGCAGCTGGCGAACTTTATTTGCAGCATTATCAGTCATCTCAAGCGCTTGTGCATTCATGATGGGTTTTCCTCAGACAATTTCGGATGGTTTAAAAAAGCAAAAACCATATATTCAGTATAATAACATACTCAATATATGGTCAGTGCGTGAACTTGAAAATTAATTCAGACTAAATCTATCGGATTTAACTGAATAATTATTTGTAGTTCTCATCTTGAAGTGCACATTCAAAGTTTTTCGGATCATTTTTACAACGGAATTGCCAAAGAATTTTCATCATGGTTTTATTGTAAATTCCTTGCTTGGTTAAATTAATACGTGATTCGCGCATCAATTTTTGATAACCAGGTTTATCACCTGCAGGGACTTGCATCCAATATTTAGCAGGAATATCAGCTTTCATTTTACCAATAATACCACTGGCACGCGGTAATTGAGATTTCACCCAATCACGAGATTTTTGACCATATCCTTCTGGAAATTTTTCTGGACGAATAATCAAATTACCTGTGACTTGTAAAAGTGGGTAGTTGATAATTGCACCTTTAGTTCCTAGACCTTTATGCAGTTCTAGAGGTTTAAATACTGCGGCAGGTGCGCCAATAATGTCGACCTGACCATTGTTGAATTTTGCACCAAAGTTGGTTACATCTGCATTGACGGCCTGTGCGCCAATTTGTTGAACCATGATTTTTTGCGCTTGATCATAGTCTAAAACAGCAATTTTCTTACCCGCAGCTTTTGCTACAGTATTAATATTACGGTCGTTGACCATTAGGAAAGCATCACCCACTGGAATGACACCAACTACTTCATATTTACCACTGGTCATGTATTTTGCAAATGCAGGATTGGCTAAACCTTGCATAATTTTAACAGCTAAGTTGAGATCTGGAATTGCACCAATTGCATCTAAAGAACCTGTGAAGTTATTAAATTGACGACCACGCATACCTGTAATACTGACAGCATCACATTTTCCAGCTTTAAAATCTTCTGCAATAACGGCTTCATTACTGTTTACTTTTAACTCGATATCCGCACCCCAGTTTTTAGCTGCAAGTTGGTAATCTTTCATTAAAGTATAAACATCGCCATTTTTACCCACTAAGTCAAAAACACACATGACCTGTTTGGCTTGAGTTGTTGACGCAGCAGCAAATAAACTAGAAGCGACAATGAGAGCACGAGACCATTTCATTCTTTTTTTCCTTTCCATGATTAATATTATTGATGTTCCAGTGATTTGGATCACGTGAACTTTTTACATTTAAACGTCTAATTCAATGACAGATAAAATTCATCTAAAAGCAAAAACTTTCGATCAGAATCATTATTTTCCAAGTAAATTATTTTCAATTTCATAGTGCATTGAAGTCATGAAAATGATCACTTGAAATGACTAAAATCGCAATGACTTAAATGACAAAAATATGGACTAATTTGACCAAAACGATAACTGGTTAACTTTTTGTTTATCAGTATTTTTTTTGGTTTTGTATCATTAGAAGATGTGCTGAAAAGACAAAAAAACCTGAGCTAAGCCCAGATTTTTATGCTGTTAATTGGTATTCTGATCTTTATTTTTACGATTATCAGGCTTTTTATCACCTTTTTGGTCGTGGCGATTATGTTGTTGCCACTGTTTTTTATCTGGCTTGGAATCCGAACTTTGGCTCGGAGTAGGTCTTTTATTCCAATCTTGACCTTGATGTTGCCATGGTTGCTTTTTAGCTTGCTGACGTTTTGCTTGTTCAAGCTGCCAAGATTGTTTCTTTAATTGATACTGACGAATGTCTTGCTCTTTCCTTGCTTGTTGCAAACGATAAGCTCGTTCACGTTCCCAACGATCACGATCATTGTTGCGATCATATCGATGGTCGTAGCGGTTGTTATATCGATCATCATTGTTGCGATATACAGGATAGCCATTGTAGCCATAACTACGCTGATCATAACCACGAGCATCGTATCCATCATCAGGGAGTGCAACACAACCCACAGCAATCAAAGACGTTATTAATGAAACAAATAATACTTTTATAGCCATATGGTGCCTCCACAGAACATTCAAAAATAGCAAAAAAAAATTGATATATAGCAAAATAGTCAATGACAAGTCATAAGACTAAGATTAGCGTATTGAAAGCTTGTATTTGTATATCGATTACTAGACTTGTATAAGAATATAGTCAGTCAATGCCTGATGATGTAGAAAATATGAAGAATTTGGAAACTTAAGGAAGAATCTCAATGGTCGCATTCCAACGTAGTATTCAGGATTTAGTCGAAAAAGGGCAAGGTTCAGCAGGTAGAACGTTAGATCGTTTGCCTACATTTGCTCAGGAATCATTAGCTAAGCTATTGGGATACCCGTATGAGTTTCCACAATTAGACAGTTTTACAAAGTGTTTGATGGCTGCTCAGCTTAAACAAGGTAAAGTTGGTTTTATTGGTGAAAATGTTGAGCGTTCGAGAAAGCAGTTTGAGTCGCAAATGCAGTCGATTACCAACAAGTCTACGCATGTTCAATTGGTCGAAGATATTCGCCTTCCTTTACAAAGCGGCAGTGTTTACGCACGACATTACCATCCTGCACCGAATAAAAAATTACCCATGATCGTGTTTTATCATGGTGGTGGTTTTGTGGTGGGTAGTGTAGAGACACACGATGAAGTGTGCCGTTTGATAGCAACACATGCGAAAGCACAAGTTCTCAGTATTGAATATCCACTTGCACCAGAAGTAGGTCCCCGTGAACTGATTCAGTCGTGTGAAGATGCATTGGCGTGGGTATATCAAAATCGTCGTCAATTTAAAATTTTGAAAAACCGAATCGCCGTTGCTGGTGATAGTGCAGGTGGTAACATCAGTGCAGTCATTTCACAAAGAACGGTGAATGCAGTTTATGCACCGCAAGCACAGTTCTTAATTTATCCAGCAGTCGATTTTAAAAGCCGTCATCCGTCTTTCTTTGCGTATAAAGAAGGGCTTGTTTTGACAGAGTCGGATATTGACCATGTAACAGCTTTTTATGCGGCTCGTCATAATGTCGCATTAGATGACACAATTATTTCACCGACTTACGGCAATTTAAAAAAACTTGCTCCCGCATTTGTAATCACAGCAGGGCATGACGTACTTCATGATGAAGGTAAAATCTACGCTTATAAGTTACGTCAAAATGGTGTGAAAATTCATTATCAAGATTATGAAGACCAAACACATGGCTTTATTAATTTCACACCTATTTCAAAAAAAGCAAAAAAGAACGTGATCGAAATGAGTAAAGAGTTTCGTAAATTTTGGGATAAACAATAACCTTTAGGATAATAAAGCTTCCTGAAGTATCAAAAATCAATGATCCATTGTTTTGTATGAAACAGTGGATTTTTTGATTCATTTCCAAAATTCCTTATCGCCGTGTGAACTGATGGCTTATCCAGTCATTTATAGAGATAACCTTCACATGAAAAATTCCACGAGAATGTTTCATGCAATATAATTTTTCTACAGCTTTTTACTCTTTCTGCTATACAGAACATTCAAACTACAGAGTTGTAGTTCAGAGCATATTGCTTAAGCTCGTTTAGTCACATAGATTAGTCAATTAAACTTTGATAGCTTCAGATATAAATTGCTGAAGTAACTTCTATATAAGCAATGGTTAATTTAAAACGACTCAGGAACAAGAGAATGATCAAAAAGATAGGATTAGGCATAGGATTGATACTGTTAGTGAATCAAGCATTTGCAAATACAGATATGCAAATTAAAACCAATTTAGGCAATATCAATATCGAGCTTTACGATGATAAAGCACCGATTACCGTTAAAAACTTTAAAAGTTATGTAAATAGTCAATTTTACAATGGAACGATTTTCCATCGTGTTATTCCGGGATTCATGATTCAAACGGGAGGCTTCGATAGCAAAATGCAAGAAAAGGCAACACAACCTTCTATACGCAATGAAGCAAGCAATGGTTTGAAGAATACCCGTGGAACATTGGCAATGGCGCGTACTAATGATCCAAACTCGGCATCTAGCCAATTCTTTATCAATGTTGCGAATAATGACTTCTTAAATAAAGCGACGGGTAATCCTGGCTATGCAGTATTTGGAAAAGTTACGCAAGGGCTAGATATTGTTGATAAAATCGTCAACACACCTACAGCAACAATGGGTATGTATGAAGATGTACCTAAACAAGCTGTAAAAATAATCAGTATTCAAGCTGTGAATACAAGTGCTAAAAAATAACTAAAAAAACAAAGCAGAAATATTATATTCATATTTCTGCTTTAATATTAGAGGTTTATGATGTAAAAAGTACAATAATGATCCAAAATAGTGCATAAAAATACAACACTCGTGAAAACAATCAGTTAAAAGCACTTGCATGCGTACGAAATTACCCTATACTGCACCCATACCGACGAGATAGACGGAAACGAACGAAGCACGAAGTGCTGAGTTGTTAGGTTTATCTAGTCCAGCTCTTTATGCTGACGAAGCATGAAGAAGATCATTAAGAGATTATGAAGAACAACTTGTGTGGATTTTTACTGATTGATCAATCGAAATTATTTCATTGATTTGATGGTAGAAATTACTC
>NZ_JBIMDK010000009.1:0-121227 GCF_048552595.1 Acinetobacter psychrotolerans
TCAAAGTTAAGATGATGGTATGACAATTTTATATACTCCATAAACCCTTTAAATTAATTAGGTGGTTTATGTCGCACTTCAAGTTTTACTCTGCCCTCCATAAAGTCGATATTTATAATACAAGGTGAAAAATTTGACATTCGTTTGAAATTTATTCAATGATGTTAGTCTCGTAATTTTATAATTATTATAAAGGTGAGCGACCATGAGTGAAAAAAATGAATGTCGTGAGTGTCTAGTCTGTGGGAAAAAATTCTCCACTAGAAATCTCATTCCGATGGGTGCAATAAGAAAAGTTATTACAGAAGAAATTTCACATGATTTTCCAGCGTGGTTACCCCAGAACTTTATTTGCCAAGCCGATTTAACTAAGTATCGCATTCAGTATGTTCATTCGCTGTTAAAATCAGAGAAAGGCGAAGTCACTGACCTTGAGTTTGAAGTTATAAAAAGCATGGAGCAGCATGAGCTCATCACAAGAAATGTTGAAAACAAACTAGATCAGCATTGGACTTTAGGGGAAAGACTTGCAGACAAAATAGCGACTTTTGGTGGTAGTTGGTCTTTTCTAATTTGTTTTGCTATTTTTATAGCAATTTGGATTGTTGTAAATACTGTGGTAATGATTACACATCCTGCCGATCCGTACCCGTTTATTTTATTGAATTTGATATTATCTTGTTTAGCAGCCATTCAAGCCCCAGTTATTATGATGAGCCAAAATAGACAGGAAGCAAAAGATAGATTGCGTTCACAAAATGATTATAAAATTAATTTAAAAGCTGAGTTGGAAATCCAACATTTAGATGAAAAATTAGATCATCTTTTAATGCATCAATGGGAGAGGTTAACTCAAATACAAGAAATTCAACTAGATTTATTATCTGAAATGAGCAAGAAGTCTTAAAAAGGCTTTTCATTTTTCACAGTGCTCAATGTAGAAATAGAACCATGTTTTCATAATTATAAAAATGGGGCACATGCAGGTTTTATGTTACACATGATAGATGCGCATCAAAGTCAGCAAGACGTTGATGATCTGGAGGATTCACTTGAAATTCAAAAAGGGGCAGGCAACTTTAAAAAATTATTGGTTTATACACTTGGTGGAACTAAGGATGGTGTCAAAGTTATCCCGCTTGCAGAAGTTGCTGCCAAGGATGAATTTTATAGTATTAAAATTGCCAGTCGTGATGATCAACTTGCAGGGCATCGCATACCACCTCAACTTATTGGAGTCGTTCCTCAAAATAGAGGTGGTTTTGGTGATGTCGAAAAGGCAGCTAAAGTTTTTATTATAATGAGATTGTGTATTACCAAAATCTGCTTAAACAAATTAATGAAAGGTTAGGGGTAGAGGTTATAAAATTTAAAGAATATGAGCTTTTAGCTACTCAGGAATAAGTCAGAATTAAAAAATATATATAATAAAAAAAAGCCCAACATCCTGTTGGGCTTTTTTATTGTCTCGATTTTCGATCAAGCTCAGTTTTCTCGAACAAACTTAGGATCAATAATTAAAAGCTTGATGAGTTAATGTACTGTTAATAAGTGCATAGGTAATCCATGATTTTGATTTGAATGAGGTACAGGTGTCAATGTACCAAGTGTATCCATTGTAAATTCTTGGGTTTTATCTAAAGCTGTAATAAATCCTGATTTGCCATCAGGATTGATGGAAAAAGTTGCCCGTGTTTGAGTGCTTGGGGAGCTGGTATCATTAAAATTGTCCCAAGTTGTAGCTATTGAATAAGATCGGAAAGTTCCATCATCTTTTAAATTGAATTGCATAATTTGGGTTACATCAGCGACATAAATTTTATTACGAGTTTCGTCAATCTCAAAAGCATTTAGATTGAGACCAAAGTTCTTACTAGCTGATACTAATTCAAATTTACCTGCTGAATCTTGCTGTAAAAGCAATACTCGATCATTCATTGCAAAATAAACGCGGCCTTGCTTGCTGACCTGTAAATTATGGCTATATGGCTTTAGATATTCTTGAATTGGGTATGTGTATGAATTTACCTTCTGAATAATACCCACATTCAAATTTCGAGAATCGTATTGATACAAGTAGCCTGTATCATCTATCGCATATAAATAGTTATTTACAGTATCATTTTTAATTTCAATAATATTTTTATTGAGTTCAGGAAAATCTGAAGTTTTATAGGTGGACTGCCATTTGAGCTGACCATCAGCTAAAATTTTATATATGGTAAATTCTTTATTGGCGAATGTTGTGAGTGTTTGACTTGTTTGATCGATACTTAATGTTGAAGTCGCACTGTTAAGGTTCACAGGTATAGATGGCAATTTACTGGTGACACCATTTTGATTGATTTTATAGCCATAAAGATAACCATCACCATGGTTAACATAAGCATAAACTGTACCGTTTTCAGCATTAAATAGATTTAATGAGTTTACTTTTGCATTAGGTAATGTATCAATGATTTGCGTGTTGGCAAGATTTAAACTTCCATTTGAATTCAACGGTGTTCTTTGTAATAGCGTTGGTTGTGGTACTTCATTTGCTTTATAATTTGTATTGGTGAAATAACTATATGCGTAACGAGTTACATCGGTATTAGGAGTAGGAGGAGTAGTCGTTGAGGTATCAGTCTTCGGAGGTGTTGTGTTTGAAGAGTGGTCTGATGATCCACCAGCACAAGCAATGAGCATAGAAGATAATATACATAGAGTAGTTAATTTTAAATTTAGTACCATAAAAATATTTCCAAATAAGATTTTTTTCAATTTTAAAGTAAAGTTAATATTTTCTAAAATTAGCATAATAGACCTTATACAAAAGCAAAAATGGGAGATTTAGGCTCCCATTTTTTACTAATCTTTTTAAACTTTAAGTATAATTAACCTTCTCACTGTAAACTTAAAGAGCTTTCAATTTCAACAGTTTTTTCCAACTTTCTAGTTTTGTTAAACCACCGACATAACATTTAATATGCGGATAATTTTCTGCCTGATTTAATGTATAGATTAGACTATTAATGCGAAGCCCATCATAAAATCCGCACTAGTTAAACGATTTTCAATAAAGTATTGTTTATCTTCTAAATAGTCATTTACAAACTTAAATATTTTTAACAAGTAGGGTGCCATTATCGAACTTTCGGTAAATGAATCCATTGTAAATAATCGGCATAATTTGATTCACCAATATCAGGTGCTAACTGAGGCGCTAATTTTAACTTTGCAATCTTTGTGCAACAAAGCCGTACATCATTGTAGTTATAAACAAGGGAAGAAACAAAAACAGATATTACAAAAATACATAGAGCTATTTTATAATTGGCAGAGAATTCAAAAAGGGTTGGATTTTAAAACACCAAATCAAAGGGCAGAGGATTTTTACAAGTTAGTTGCCGAGAATTTCCCAAGTAGAAGTTTCCTGTAATTTATGTATACATCAATTAAAATTGTAACTCAAAAAGTTGAATGAACTGGCTGATAAAATTATCTGAACTATATGTTATAATTTCTAACTTGTAATCGATAAAGACCGTTTATGAAACGTTCTGAATATAAAGCTGCCTAACCGCAGCTTTTTTAATTGATCTTGTTTTTATCGGAAATATGACTTTGGTACGTTTATTGAATGTTATAAACAGGCTAAATTTGCACGGCAATATATTTTAAATGAATTTATTTTATCAACGAATAGCTCAAATCTGACAGGGGCTCAACAATGACAAATCCAAATCCTTCAACGGGTTTGCTCGAACGCTTATTTAAACTAAGCGAAAACAATACGACGTTTAGAACTGAAGTATTGGCAGGTTTAACGACATTTTTGACAATGTGTTACATCATTATTGTCAATCCTTTGATTCTTTCTGAAACAGGTATGGATCACGGTGCTGTATTTGTAGCGACCTGTCTTGCTGCTGCAATTGGCTGTTTAGTGATGGGGGTTATTGCAAATTATCCAATTGCACTTGCTCCTGGAATGGGTTTGAACGCTTATTTCACTTATTCAGTTTGTTTGGGGATGAAAGTGCCTTGGGAAACGGCATTAGCAGCTGTTTTTGTTTCGGGTTTAGTTTTTATTGCGATAAGCATGTTTAAAATCCGTGAAGCAATTGTCAATGCCATTCCGATGTCACTGAAGTTTGCAATTGGTGGTGGTATTGGTTTATTCCTTGCATTGGTTGCATTGAAAAATGCAGGCATCATTGTTGATAATCCTGCAACACTTGTTGGTTTAGGTGATTTGAAAGATCCTAAAGTGTTATTGGCTTTATTAGGCTTTTTGATGGTGGTAGTGATGCATCATTACCGTGTGCGTGGTGCAATTATTCTCAGTATTTTGGCAATTACAGTTCTGTCAACATTATTGGGCATTAACGAGTTTAAAGGTATTGTAGGTACAATTCCTTCAATTGCACCCACATTTATGCAAATGAACTTTGAAGGTTTATTCACTGCAAGTTTAATTGGTGTAATTTTCGTATTTTTTCTGGTTGATTTATTTGACTCTACAGGAACATTGGTCGGTGTTTCACATCGTGCAGGTTTACTGAAGGACGGTAAATTACCACGTCTGAAAAAAGCATTATTTGCCGATTCAACAGCGATTGTGGCAGGTGCTGCATTAGGTACATCATCGACAACGCCTTATATTGAATCTTCGGCGGGCGTTGCCGCAGGTGGTCGTACGGGTCTGACTGCTGTAGTCGTAGGTATACTCTTTATTGCCTGTTTATTCCTTGCACCATTGGCGCAATCTGTACCAGGATTCGCTACTGCACCTGCATTATTATTTGTTGGTGTGTTGATGATTCAAGGGATCACCAATATTGAATGGGATGATATTACAGAAGCTGTTCCAGCATTCTTAACGATCGTATTCATGCCATTTACGTATTCTATTGCAGATGGTATTGCCATGGGCTTTATCAGTTATGCATTGGTGAAATTATTCACAGGCAAGGCTGCAACTGTACCGTATATGGTATGGATTATTGCTGTGCTTTGGGTGATTAAATTCGCTGCATTTGGCGGATAATTTCTCCTGTTAGAAAAAGGGTGTAAACTCATGTTTACACCCTTTTTATTTTGTATTTTATGAAAATTTTTGAGGTAATAACATGAACAGAAATGAACTCATCCGCGCTCTACCAAAAGCAGAATTACATGTGCATATTGAAGGGACGTTTGAGCCAGAACTCATGTTTGCCATTGCACAGCGCAATAAAATTGACATTCCTTACAAGTCTGTTGAAGAAGTAAAACAAGCATATAACTTTCATAATTTACAGTCATTCCTCGACATCTATTATGCAGGGGCAAATGTTCTCATTCATGAACAGGATTTTTATGATCTTGCTTGGGCATATTTTGAGAAATGTGCAGAAGATAAAGTGGTGCATACCGAAATGTTCTTCGATCCGCAAACCCATACAGATCGCGGTGTGGCATTTACAACTGTGATCAATGGTTTGCAACAAGCGCGTGATGATGCACAGCAAAAGTTAGGTATTTCTTCACAATTGATTATGTGTTTCTTGCGCCATTTGAGCGAAGAGGCTGCTTTAGAAACATTGCAGCAGGCCTTGCCATTTAAAGATCAGATTATTGCTGTTGGCTTGGATTCAAGTGAAGTTGGACATCCTCCTTCAAAATTTGAACGTGTCTTTGCCAAAGCGCGTGAAGCTGGCTTTTTAGTTGTAGCTCACGCAGGCGAAGAAGGACCTGCAGAATATGTGTGGCAAGCGCTAGACTTATTAAAAGTTAATCGTATTGATCATGGTGTGCGTTCAGAAGAGGATCCTCAACTAATGCAGCGTTTGATTGCTGAAAAAATGCCTTTAACCGTGTGTCCATTGAGTAATTTGAAACTATGCGTCGTGGATGATATGGCACAACATAACATTCACCGTTTACTGCAACAAGGCGTGCATGTGACAGTTAATTCAGACGATCCATCTTATTTTGGTGGATATATGAATGATAATTTCTTTGCAATTGCCGATGCATTAGATTTGTCTAATGATGATTTGAAGAAATTGGCAAAGAACTCATTTGAGGCCTCTTTCATCAGTGATGCAGAAAAACAAAAATGGATTCAACAGATTGACGCCGTGGCTTAAATCACCACTTAACAGACTTCTTTCATGGCTTATTATATTTTTCTGACCTTCATTCAGAGAGATAAAAAGAGTTAAGCCCTTATGAAAGAAGTCTATTCTGAAATTTTAAGGAAAGCAGTGTAGTGATTGCTGCTTTCCTTAGAGGTGAATGATGAATTTATTAGCAAAAATATTGATGGTTTTTTGTAGTATGCAGTGTGTTACAGTCATGGCTGCAACAGTTCAAGAGCAGACGTGGACGCAGAAAGTATTTAAGCCTTTGATTGCGCTACAATGTGCTAATGAGCTGAAATCATCAAAAATATGGCAAGCCTCTTCATTCTTTTTCAGTGCAGAACAGCAACAGAAAGCGCAGCAAAATATTTGTGGATGTGTTAGTGATAATGCTTTGAATGATGTGTCTACAAAAGAATTATTATTGGCTTCGGTGAATGAAACAGCAAAAAATAAATTAATAAGCCATGCGATATCGAGCAGCCTGAAAGGTTGCGCGCAGGAAGCTTTGAAATAATTACATAACCAAGCAGTTTTAAGCAATAAAGCACATCATTGGATGCACTTTATTGTATATATCTTATTTTCCTTGACGTGTCATGCTACGTAAAACATTGTCTTTATCTATAAAATGGTGTTTTAAAGCGGCAAGAATATGACCAATCAATAAAAGACCTGCTGCCCAAGAAAGATAGATATGCAATGGTTTTACGATATAAAGCAGGTCGTCATTGGCTTCAACTAAGCGCGGAATTTCAAAAAGATAGAGTACAGGTGCAGGATGTCCAGCACTCCAACTAAATAAACAGCCTGTAATCGGTAATGCAAGTAACATGAAATACAATGCAAGATGACCCATATGAGCGAAGGATTTCATCATCGGTGACATGCTATCGGGGAGTTTTGGAACAGGATGGGTATAACGCCAAAAAATTCGAATAATCACAAGAAAGATGATGACCGTTGCAATATTCTTATGCAAGGTAATAACAGATCCTTTAAAGCTACCATCAACTTCGTAGCTTAAAAAATTGCCACTATAAAATCCGATAGCATAAGCTACAATAAAAATGATCGCCATAATCCAATGCAACCATTGAGCTGTTCTTGTGTAGTAAGGAGATTGACTTTGTTCCATGTGGATCTCTAGATGCTGTTTGCAATAATTGAGTAATAATAGACATTTTTTTATGAAAGTGCAGCCTCATAATTTCAACGTATTGTTTTAATATTGAAACGCTGTTTATAAATGTAGAATAATTAAACATTAAGCTTAAAATTACATGGATGCTAAATTTTTTTATATCTTCTGAATGAGGCTTTAGGCAGAATAACGGCACTTATTTATTTAGAAAAAAAGGAAATACCGTGAAAAAATTGATTGCTGTACTTGCTCCATTCGTCCTTGTTCTTTCTGCTTGTGCGACTACGGATTCAACGGGTACCGGTGCAATGCAAACCACTTCGCAGTTAGGGAATGTTGCACTTAAAATTGCGATTAATGCAAAATGTACCACAGAGTTAGGTAATTTACCTGCTTGGAAAACTGCAACAAAAGTAATGACTGCTGACCAAAAAACCAATGTGCAAGGCCAAATTTGTGGTTGTGTAAGTGAAAAAGCACCACAAAATGTAACAGCAGTTGATTTAGCGGCTGCAGCGATAGATCCACAAGCACGCGTAGCGATTGTGTCAAATGTTGTGACAAAAACAATTAATGCCTGTGTTGCAGAAGCTGTAAAATAATACAGTTATAATCCGTGCTAAAATGTAAAAAGGCTGACTTGTTCAGTCTTTTTTTATGATAGGAATGAAAATGTTAATTGCTGGTGTAGATGAGGCGGGCAGAGGCCCATTGGTTGGTTCAGTGGTCGCTGCTGCCGTAATTTTAGATCCTCTTAATCCGATAGAAGGATTAGATGATTCAAAAAAATTGACCGAAAAAAAGCGTGAAAAGTTATATACAGAGATTAAAGAAAAAGCTTTAGCGTGGGCAATTGCCGAGGCAACGCACGAAGAAATAGACCAAATTAATATATTACAAGCTTCGTTATTGGCAATGCGTCGTGCTGTAGAAGCATTGAAAACTCAACCAGAGCATGTCTTGGTCGATGGCAATAAAATTCCACAAGGTTTAACGATGAGCTGTGATGCTGTTGTCGGTGGTGATGCTCTACATGCTGAAATTTCAGCAGCAAGTATTCTGGCTAAAGTAACCCGTGATCGTGAAATGGTTGATTTAGATTTGAAATATCCACAATATGGTTTTGCTAAACATAAAGGTTATCCAACAAAGGCTCATTTTCAAGCGATTGAAGAACATGGTGTGGTTGATCAACATCGTCGTAGCTATGCACCCGTAAAAAAGGCATTGGGTATCAAATAGTATTTTATTTTAAATTATTGAATTATATAAATTTAAAGCGGCCTATTAAGCCGCTTTATTTTACAAAATATCTAAAATCTTATCGATTATAGTTATTTTGCGCAGCAGCAGTATTATCTTCTTCAAAAGAAGGTTGATAATCTTGATCTATGTGTTGAAGATGTTCGTGCATTGCGCGTTCATGTTGAATTCGTTGATAGATTTCTTCACGATGAACAGACACTTCTTTTGGTGCATTTACACCAATACGAACTTGATTACCTTTGACACCAAGCACAGTTACACTGACTTGATCCCCAATCATTAATGTTTCTCCGACACGACGGGTCAGAATCAGCATGTTTATCTCCTTGCCTAAACGCTAAACCTGCAATGAATTTCTAAAAGAAAGACAACCTCGATAGCAGACACAATTTTAACAGAATAATGTGACAAGTTTTTCACTTTTATACATTCTGCTGAAATTATTCTTAAACTAGATGATCTAATATAACAGAGCCACTATGGTAAAAACTATAGTGGCTCTATTAATTTATCACTTGTTAGCGTGAAATATTTAATTAAATTGTTTGAATATTATGCACGTACGCTTGATTCACCATGTTCACGGTCTAAACCGAATGCTGTGTGAAGTGTGCGAACTGCGAGTTCTAGATAATTTTCTTCAATAATCACTGAAATTTTAATTTCAGACGTTGAAATCATGAGAATGTTGATGCCTTCACTCGCTAGAGCAGTGAACATCTTGCTTGCGACACCTGCATGAGAGCGCATACCTACACCCACGATAGATACTTTGACAATATCATCACGAGTTGCAACTTCACGTGCACCAATCTTTTGTGCTGTATCTTCAAGAATAGCTTTGGCTTTTTTTAATTCACTACGGTTTACAGTAAATGTGAAGTCAGTTGTACCATCTTCTTCAACATTTTGGATAATCATATCCACTTCGATGTTTGCATCGCCAATAGGGCATAAGATTTTAGCTGCAATACCTGGTTCGTCAGGTACACCTAAAATAGTCAATTTTGCTTCGTCACGATTGAACGCAATACCCGAAATTATAGGATTTTCCATGTTATCTTCCGCTTCTGTAGTGATTAGTGTCCCGACATTTTGTTTGAAATCTTCGTCGAATGCGCCATCATTGTCATTGTCAAAACTGGATAATACGCGTAAAGGCACTTGGTATTTTCCTGCGAATTCAACTGAACGAATTTGCAGAACTTTTGAACCAAGAGATGCCATTTCAAGCATTTCTTCAAAAGAAATGCGATCAACTTTTTTCGCTTTTGGCGCAACACGTGGATCTGTTGTATAGACACCATCAACATCTGTATAAATCTGACATTCATCTGCTTTAAGAGCAGCAGCGAGTGCAACACCTGAGGTATCTGAACCACCACGACCTAAAGTCGTTGTGTTACCTTCTGCATCAAAACCTTGGAAACCTGCAACAACAATCACATGGCCTGCATCAAGATGACCTGTCATGACATCAGTATCAATCGATTCAATACGTGCTTTATTGAATGCGCTGTCAGTTTTAATACCAACTTGACGCCCAGTCAATGAGGTTGCATTTACACCAATCGAATTGAGTCCCATTGCTAACATAGAAATCGTTACCTGTTCACCCGTAGACACCATCTGGTCTAGCTCACGAGGGTCAGGGGTTTCGGTAATGGCTTTCGCTAAAGCCAATAAGCGGTTGGTTTCACCACTCATTGCTGATACAACCACCACAATTTTGTGTCCGTGATCATGCCAACGCTTTACACGACGAGCAACATTTAAAATGCGCTCAGGAGTACCCATTGAAGTACCGCCATATTTTTGAACGATTAATGCCATAGTTGTTCCATTTTAAGCCATGACTCTGAATTGGCTTCAGAGTCTTTACACAAAAGGTGAAGTATTATTTTGCTTCAAGCCATGCAGTTAAACCTGCAATAACTGAATCAAGCTTCTCGTTAAGTGGCGCGCCACCTTGTGCTAAATCAGGTTTACCACCACCTTTACCACCTAGCTCAGTTGCTAAATGTTTGATGATGTCACCTGCTTTGATTTTTGCAGTAAAGTCGCTTGCAACCGATGCAATTAGACTGACTTTGTCAGCATCTACACCTGCAAGTACGATTACTGCATGATCAAGTTTGGATTTGACACTGTCGTGAAGATGACGAAGTGATTTCGCATCTTGACCTTGTACAGTAGCAATCAATGTCTGGCGATCTGCAACATTCTGAACCTGACCCATCAGATCTGACGCTTGGAAGTTCGCCAGCTTTTGGTGCAATTGTTCAATTTGTTTTTGTAATTGATGAGCATGTTCTACAGTTGCTTGAATTTTTTCAACAGTATGATCTTTTTGAGCTTTGAGTAAGTCATTGATGTGTAAGATATCGGCATCAAACTTTTGTACAATTTCAAGTGCTTTTGTACCAGTAACAGCCTCAATACGACGTACACCTGCCGCTACACCACCTTCAGAAGTGATTTTGAATAGACCGATATCACCTGTACGTTTGACGTGAATACCACCACATAGCTCAATTGAGAAGTTTTTATCTTCTTTGATTGAACCCATAGACAGTACACGAACTTCATCGCCATATTTCTCACCGAACAACATCATTGCGCCTTTTTCTTTAGCAGCATCGATATCTAAAAGTTCAGTAGAAACAGCAGTATTGGCAATGACTTCAGCATTAACAATACGTTCAACTTGTTGCAGTTGTTCAAATGTCACAGGTTGGTCATTGGCAAAGTCAAAACGTAAAATGTCAGAAGCAACCAATGAACCTTTTTGTTGCACATGTTCGCCTAAAACTTGACGTAAAACCGCGTGTAGAAGGTGCGTCGCTGAGTGGTTACGTGCAGTTGCTTCACGAATGTCTGCTTTAACAATCGCTTCAACATTTTGAGTCGCTTTTAAGCTGCCCATTGTCACGATACCTTGGTGAACGAATGCACCACCAGATTTCTTAGTATCTTGTACTTCAAAAATACCTGTATCATTTTTGAAAAGACCTGTATCACCAATCTGACCACCGCTTTCTGCATAGAAAGGGGTTTGGTTCAGAACGATAAGCGCTTCATCGCCTTCAACGACTTCTTCAACTTGTTCGCCATCTTTATAGATCGCAACGATTTGACCTTGACCTTGAGTTGCGTCATAACCATCAAATTGAGTTTCACCTTCAACTTTAACAATGCTGTTGTAGTCGACAGCAAATTTACCTGCATCACGTGCGCGTTGGCGCTGTGCAGCCATTTCGACTTCAAAGCCAGCTTCGTCAATGGTTAAATCACGCTCACGTGCAATATCCGCTGTTAAGTCAGCAGGGAAGCCATAGGTATCGTAAAGTTTAAATACAACTGCACCAGGGATGACTGAACCTTTTAAGTTAGCAAGTTCACCTTCAAGTAGTTTTAAACCTTGCTCAAGTGTTTTAGCGAATTGTTCTTCTTCTTTTAGTAATAGTGCTTCAATACGAGTTTGATTTGCTGCCAGTTCTGGATAAGCAACACCCATCACATCAACAAGCGGTTGAAGCATTTTGTAGAAGAATGAACCTGTTGCACCGAGTTTATTACCATGGCGTACTGCACGACGAATAATACGACGTAATACATAGCCACGACCTTCATTCGATGGATTTACTCCATCGGCGATAAGGAAGCAGCAAGAACGCGCATGGTCAGCAACCACTTTAAGTGAAGCAGGGTATTGAATTGGAGTATTTTTTTCAGTAGCTTCAGCTTGAAGCGCTGTAGTATCTAAACCAATAATGTCGGCAGCAGATTTAAGTAAATTTTGGAACAAGTCAATTTCATAGTTTGAATTAACGTGTTGTAGTACAGCAGTAATACGTTCCAAGCCCATACCTGTATCTACAGATGGTGCAGGAAGGTTATGCAATACACCATCAGCAGTACGATTAAACTGCATGAAGACGTTATTCCAAATTTCGATGAAACGATCGCCATCTTCTTCTGGTGTGCCTGGTAAACCACCCCAAATGTGATCACCATGGTCAAAGAAAATTTCAGAACAAGGACCACATGGGCCAGTATCACCCATTGCCCAGAAGTTATCAGAAGCGTATTTTTCGCCTTTATTGTCACCAATACGGATAATACGATCTGCAGCTAAGCCAATTTCTTTGTTCCAAATGTCAAATGCTTCATCATCTGTATGATAAACAGTGGCATATAATTTATCTTTAGGCAGTGCTAACCATTCTTCACCAGTGAGGAAATTCCAAGCAAAGCGAATAGCATCACGTTTGAAATAATCACCGAAAGAGAAGTTACCTAACATTTCAAAGAATGTGTGGTGACGTGCTGTATAGCCCACGTTATCTAGGTCGTTGTGTTTGCCGCCTGCACGTACACATTTTTGTGATGTTGTTGCACGTACATAGTCACGTTTTTCTAGACCAAGAAAACAGTCTTTAAACTGATTCATACCAGCATTGGTAAACAGCAAAGTAGGGTCGTTGGCAGGTACAAGTGAACTCGACGCGACACGTGTATGTCCTTGCGATTCAAAGTAACGCAAAAAAGCTTCACGTATTTCAGCAGTTGTCATAAAACGAGTACTCACAACCAAGTCACTCCATAATTCTCATATTGGCTAAAAACGCACAGTTCAAGTCTGATTTGTATGCTTATTCTGTACATTGGCTTAATTTTTTAAAACGCCAAAGTATAACGGAAAAACACCGATGTACCAATGAATTTAAGGTGAATTGAGGGTTTTTATATACATTTTTAACTTTCGTCTAAATCAAGTTTGAATTGTATAAATTAAAAATAATGTACCTTTGTCATCATAAGATTTAGGCAATATTAAAAAGGATCGATTGCTAATAAATTATGATGCTGCAATTTATACGATTGACCATTAAACTGAATAATCTGTTGTTGCTTATATTGTTTGGTTAAAGATTTACAGGTTTTGTAATCTGTTATTGTTTGGTTTTTAGTCTCTTTGAGCACAATGTCTTGAAGACCATGATTGGTTTTATTTGAAAGAATTAAAATACGTCTAACCTCAGAGCTCGTATTATTACCTGCACAATTTCCAATTCTTTCATAGCCACTTTCATTGGTATCAATACCTGCAAAAACTTGTTTGATTGGTTGTTTAGGCTCAACTTTAAACAAAGCAAGATTGTTGTGACTATAGGTAAAACCGCCTTGGTGTGAGGATGATGTTTCTAAGCCAATCACATCTATATTCGGCAATGTTGAAAATCGTGTGTTATGGAGTTTTGCGCCATCGTAATGATCTGCATCTGAATAAAAAGTTTCGGGTGCTTTATATTTTTGTAGAATTTTACCTTGGGTCGAATCAATTAAATATAAATTGAGATCATGTTCCATATCATCATAAGCTGTAAAAGCTATAGGCTGGCTGATCGCGAGAAGATGGATTTTTTGTTCTGAATCTAAATTGATACAGCTTTTATACGTTTTAGCATCACTGTCTGAAAATTGATGATTGACCAATTTAAATTGTTGAATTAAAGAAGTTTGTAATTGTTCTGAACAGCTTTGGTAGGGGGTTGCAAAACTATTTCCTGCAATCAAAACCAGTGCAGTATTCAGTAAAATTTGCGATGTTTTCATGTTCAACCTTTTAAATTATAAAATCGAATTAAATTCCAGAGTCTAAAAATTCAACTGTTCAAAAATGATATTTTTACATCAGATATTCATAATATGGTTTTGTTCTTTGACTGAGAGGAGCACATTTCTTTTTATCCTCACGACGTTGGAAAGTTATTTTTGAGAAATTTTTATTACAAAATAAAGCATATTCTAACAGTAGCCTCTATAAATCTTATAACATATACGGCATAAAGTAGTTTTGCTGTAAAAGGACATCTGATGCAACGTGTGGCAATAAATGGATTTGGGCGAATCGGACGGAATGTATTACGAGCTTGGTTCGAAAATCCGAAAAACTTTCATTTTGAAATTGTTGCTATTAACGATATTGCCGATGTTGAAACACTCGTACATTTATTTAAATACGATACCACGCATGGTCGTTTTGATGGTGCAGTCAATATTGTTCAGGAAAATGACCAAATTTATATGACGATTGATGCACGTCAAACTCAGCTTAAAGTACAAGTTTTAAGACAAGCTGAGCCTGAAAAACTGCCTTGGCAAGCGCTTAATATAGATGTGGTTTTAGAATGTACAGGCTTATTCCGTTCAAGAATGGCTGCGACTAAACATCTTACAACAGGGGCGAAACGAGTCATTATTGGCGCAGCACCGTTTGATACAGTTGATGCTGCCATTGTTTATGGTGTGAATCATCATGAATTAAAAAGTTCCGATCAGATTATTTCCAGTGTGTCATGTACCACGCAGGCTTTAGTGCCATTGGTTAAAATTATTGACGATGCTTTTGGGATAGATACGGCATTAATGACCGAAATTCATGCAGTAACAGCAGATCAATCGGTTCTAGATCATGCACATCGTGATTTACGACGTGCAAGAGCGTCTGGGCAAAATATCATTCCAACAACATCTTCGGCTCTCGGTGCATTAAAACAAGTCATGCCTAAGATGGAAAATCGTATAGACGGATACTCAATTCGTGTTCCGACCATAAACGTGGCTGCAATTGATTTAACCTTTATTTCTAAATCACCCATTACCAGTCATTCTATTAATCAAACACTGATACAGGCTGCAAAATACGATTATGCCGAAATCATGTCTGTAACAGATGAGGCGTTGGTTTCAAGTGATTTTAATCATTCGCCATATTCGCTTATTGTCGATTTAGCGCAGACTATGGTGGTGGGGCATCAAGCTAAGGTTTTTGCTTGGTATGATAATGAGTGGGGATATGCAAATCGTTTACTCGATTTGTGTGAGCTGTTTAACTCATAATAAACTAGTTTTTAATCATATATTTTTAAATAGGATTAAACTCAGTTCATTTTAATTCAGCCATTGTTTGATATAAAAAAGTTTCTTTTGGTTCGTGGTTTTTAGCGTGTAATTTTAAGGGGAAAAATAAGATGATATTTATGATTACAGGAATAGTGATTCTTTATTTTGCTGTGATGTTTTTGATCTGGCAAATGGGTAAAATGACTAAGGAAAATCAAGAATTTTTAATCATTCAAAGTGAACAAGAACAGCATATTAATGCACAAGAAGAACATCTCAAGCAAACTTTACATATTATGCAAGATTTAGCGAAAAAGATGCATATACAACAAGAAGTGCTTGATAAAACCACTGCGCGTATGGCGCAAGTTGAAATTCAAAATGTTGAATTGGTTCGTTTGTTGCATCAAAATTTTTCAGATAAATAAGCCATTATTTTTAAAAGAGATGCAGCTATATTCTATTTAAAGCGTATCTCGAATCCTCTTAAAGCAATCTGAATCACTACGGTTGCTCATACGGCTAGATAAATAAAGAACAAGTAAGTTGCGAAAAAAAGCCTCCACGAATGGGGGGCGCTGATTAACTGATGACACGATTTTATTTTCATTATTCTATCATTTATTTAGACTGCTTTAAACTTTTTATGAATATCAAAAGCTATATCTATAAAACTTTCTAAGCGTGATTTGAATTCATTTCACTAGGTAATAATCAAATATTATTCATGTTTAGTCAAGTTCATTAATTTCATGTTATAGTGAATTTTATTCATGACATTAAAGTTATGAAGCATATTAAGTACTTTAATATGCATTAATTTTCTCTTATTTACGATTGAATCGATCATGGAATAGATTTCAATGTTAGAAATCCGTCACCTAAAGACTTTAACTGCCTTGCGTGAACATGGTTCACTTGTTGCAGCAGCCAATGACTTGTGTTTAACACCATCTGCTATTTCCCATCAACTCAAAGAATTAGATCATTGGTATGGTGTAGAAGTTGTTAATCGCCGTAATCGTCCTGTTACTTTTTCCAATGTCGGTCAGCGACTGTTAAAACTTGCAGATGATGTTTTGCCGCAGATTCAGATTACACAATCGGACATCACCCGTATTGTGCATGGGCAAACAGGGCGCATTATATTTTCATCAGAATGCCACAGTTGCTTTGATTGGTTAATGCCTTTGCTAAACCAATATCGTCAGCAATACCCAGATGTAGATCTAGACTTTGCTTCTGGTTTTGAATCGAATCCGCATGAACTATTGCAGAATGCAGAATTTGATTTACTGATTACCGCTGACCCAATTGCATTAAAAGGTATTGAATATTTCCCAATTTTTGAATATGAATCACGTTTAGTATTGTCCAATACTCATCCGTTGGTACGTACGGAAAGTGTCACGATTCAAGAACTTGCAGAAGAGACGTTGATTACTTATCCTGTAGATAAGCATCGCCTAGATATCATGGCGAAATTGTTTATTCCTGCCAATATTTTACCCAAACATATTCGTACAACAGATTTAACCCAAATGCTTATCCAATTGGTTGCAAGTGGTCGTGGAATAGGGGCTTTACCTGATTGGGTTGTGTATGAGTATGAACAAAAAGGTTGGGTGACGTCTCGCCGTTTAGATTGTGTATCACCGCAAGGTCTGCGCCGTACATTGTATGCAGGCTATCGTGTGGAAGAAAAAGAGAAAAGTTATTTTGAAGGGTTTTTAAAGCAACTTGGTAAATTTTCACAGAAGCGTAATCATTATTACCAACAGTAATGTTTGGATTTTCATGTAGTGTAGAAGTAACTTTTATCGACCTATTTTTAGAAAGGCTAGGAAATTTTAAATAGATATTTTGAGTAAAAAGTGTCTCGTTTTTTAGGACTATGATACAGACATTTCATAGTTTTAGTAATTTCCTTTAAATGTGAGTCATTTTAATATGTCGGTATTCAAGTTATTATTGTGCATTAATTTAAGCTTTATATGAAAGCCATACATCAATGCATAATTGAGTTGTAAATTTAATAAAGGGTGCAAGTGTTGGCTTGGCTTTATTTCCAGAGGATGGCTTAGAACTGAATAAATTGATTGAATTTGTAGATTTAAAAATGTATGGGAATAAGAGAGTTCGAAAAGATTTAAATCTCAAAATATGAGATATTAAAAATATAATTAGCAATTATGTTTAAATAAAGCTTTTGTATTTATCGTTTATTTTTCATGTATATTTGAAATATTACATGAAAAGAGTTTTAAAATGTTAAAGCTATCCAAGGATATATGGATTATTTGCGCAGGATTTGTCGCAGCCATGCATATTGGAAAATTACCTCCTGTTGTACACATTTTACAAAATGAACTGCATATTAGTTTGATTCAAGCAGGTTTATTGCTGTCTCTAGTGCAGGGTGCAGGTATGTGTTTTGCATTATTACTTGGCAGTTATGTCGAAAGAATTGGCTTAAAAAATTGTATTGTTATTGGCTTGTTGCTTTTATTTAGTGCAAGTCTATGGGGGAGCTTTAGCCATGATATTTACTCATTATTATTACTCAGAATTGTTGAAGGATTTGGCTTTTTATTGGTGACTTTAAGTGCGCCCGCATACATTCGAAAACTGGTTCCTCCAGAACAAATTCATAAGAAAATGGGTGTTTGGAGTGCCTATATGGGCGGCGGTGTTGGTATTGCGATACTCATTTCACCTTACCTCATCGAATATTTTTATTGGCAAGGCGTTTGGATTTTCTTTGCCATATTATCGGTAATAATCGCTTTGATCATTTACAAGCAAGTCCCCAATGTTCAAGAGATAAATCAAGATTTAAGCCTTAAATATCGAGTGATTGAAAGTTCTGAGAATCAAACGGTGAATGCAAAAAATATCGATGTTAAACAATTAATAGCCATCACTTTAAAACATCCACCTGCTTGGATTTTGGCTATTATTTTTGCAACGTATACAGGGCAATGGTTAGGTTTAATTGGCTTTTTACCATCAATTTATCAGCAAAATCAGATTTCTTTACAAATGGCAGGGGTGCTGACTGCAATCGTTGCAATGAGTAATGCTGTTGGAACAGTATATTGTGGCCATTTGATTCAAAAGGGGATTAGACCTAAATATTTAATTCAAATTGGTTTTTTGATTCTAATTTTTTGCGCAATTGGTTTTTACGGCTTCAAGCAATTTTTACCATTCATTTTGCAATATGTTCTGGTTCTTAGCTTTTCATTGTTTGGCGGTTTTGTTGCCGCAGTCGTTTTTTCCCAAGCTTTGCATTTTGCAGTTCATCCTTTGGCAATTAGTACTACAATTGGGTTGATTTTACAATTATCAGCCATTTCACAACTTGTTTTACCGCCAAGTGTGGCTTTTATCGTTTCACAATTTGGCTCTTGGATCTGGGTAGGCGTACTGATGGCAATATTGTCATGCTGTGGAATCGTCTCTAGTCAGGTGTTATTCAAAACAAAATATAAACAAGTATCGCTAAAACAATCTTCTGGCATAGAGCGAGAGTTGCTTGGTGACTAAACTAAAAGGTGGTGATTGAGGTGAAACTAAAATTCAATCGATATTTCGAGCGAGCATACAATTTGAATCACCATCAAAATTTAAGTAAAGACGTGGGTAATTGACGTAAATAAACGGCTTAAGACTTACCAATTAATAAAGATAAAATACCTGCTGCAATCAATGGACCAACAGGAACGCCACGTAATAGTGCAACGCCTGCAACTGTACCAATTAATAAACCTGCAACAACATTGGGTTGGTTGGTCATCAACTGTACGCCACGACCGCCTAACCAAGCGACCAATAGCCCGATTGCAATTGCAGTTAAAGATTTCCAATGCATGAATGATTTTAAAATAACATCACCCGGAATTTTGCCACTTGCGATTGGGGTTAATACACCAATGGTTAAAATAATGACACCAACTTCTAAGCCATGTGTTTGTAATAAAGGAAAAAATTCACTTAAAGGTGTAATTCTAAATACAATTAATACTCCAGCAGCAATTGTGATCGCCGTGTTGTGGCTAAATACTCCACATGCAAGTAAAACGATTAGGACAATTAAGTTAAGGTCAAGACTGGAAAAACTCATCTAGATTCATCATTTTCAATTAATACTTGGTTTTATTATAACGAAAAGCCAAGTCAGGTTTGGAAAAGTCATGTGATTAAGAATATTAAAATAGCGATTATGATAGTTTTATGTGAAATGAATGTGTGATTTTATGTTGAATAGTCGATTTGTATGAGTTGTAACATCGCTATGTTGTTTATCCTCAGGTAAACTCCGCACTTCAAAAGAAAGGTTTAAATTTATGCTGTTGGAAAAAATGTTGCAATCACAAGGGTTCGGTACACGTAAAAATTGCCAACAGCTCATTCAAAATGCTGCAATTAAGATTCAAGATGACATCATCACAGATCCTAAATTTAGATTGGATTTACAAGATTTAGAATTTGAAGTGTATGGGAATACATTCCAATACCGTGAAAAAGTCTATATCGCTTTAAATAAACCGCAAAATTATGAATGTTCTCATCAAGCAACACATCATTTTAGCGTATTTGATTTGTTTGATGATGTGCTTAAGAATCGTGGATTGCAGTGCGTAGGGCGATTAGATCAAGATACAACGGGCTTGTTGTTGCTCACAGATGATGGGCAGTTTTTGCAAGCTTTGACGCACCCTAAAAAGCATGTGCCAAAAGTTTATCAAATCAAAACAATTGACCCGATTACAGATGAGCAAATTCAACAGCTTGAAAATGGTGTTGAATTACGTAATGAAAAAGGGAGTTTTGCCGCAACTGAAGTAACACGTATTGCAGAACATGAATTGAGTATGGCAATTCATCAAGGAGTTTATCATCAAGTTAAACGAATGCTCGCTGCCGTGGGTAATAAAGTAGAATCTTTACATCGTGGGCAAATTGGTCAGCTCAAATTAGCTGAACTGCCAGAAGGCGAATGGGTTTATTTAACTGAAGCGCAATTTGTTGCAGCAAAAAATACAGATATCAACTATTTCCAAACACTTTAATTGTTTGAAGTATTCATACTAGACCATTTGCGTAAGTTAAAAACAACCAACTATTTACAATTAAAGATGCTATAAAACCAATATTGGTGGTTTCTTCTCTTGCGCTATATATTGTCTGGGAGAAGGTTGGGATAAGGGGGATTTATCAACAAATCCTCTCCCTGAGCCTCTTCTTTAAAAGGAGAGGGAATTCCTACTTACTTATTTTAAAAAACAATGATAGGTTTGAAATTCGGTATCTTTTACAAAGCCCATTTTTTCATAAAGTTCGATCGAGTGATAATTATTTTTTTGCGTTTCTAAGCTAATTCTTAATGCATTGTCATGTCGTGCAAACAAAATTGCAGTATCAATGAGTTGCTTCGCTGAACCTTGTCTACGAAATACAGGGGTGACATAAACATCATCTAGAATATAATAACTAGAACAAGCTACAGAAGAAAAACCCTGATATAACAATACAAATCCTGTAAAAGTCTGATCTTTTATATGAATGAAAATAACACTTTCTTTATTTTCAAAGCGCTGTTTTAGAAAGTTGTAGGATTCTTTAATATTCGATGAAGTACCATAAAATTGACGATATTCATCAAATAAAACAGCAAGTTGGTTTAAGTCTTCTTTGCTCGCACGTCGCACGATCATGGATATACTCCTTGCAATGATTTTTTATCTTTGCAAAAGAGCATAACCAAAAAAAATCAATATGCGCTTAATTAATTGTTTTAAAATGCGACACTGTTAAATTTTGTCACTTTCACCCAAAATGGCATTCAGTTCTGCAAATAGGTCTTCATCGTCGTCTATTAAATCGTCAGAACGATGTGTTTGATCATTTTGCTGTTCTTGTTTCAGTTTTTTTAACTTTAACAATTGATCCATGTTGATGCTCTGATTTTCAATTGCGAAGGGGATCGATTTTGTAATCACCACTTGCTTAAAAAAAAGGCGAACTGCTTGAGCAGGCGTGATCCCCAGTTGTTTAAAAACGGCAAATGCCAGTTTTTTTTCTTGTGAATCAAGGCGTACTTGATAAACTTCCGTTTTTCTCATGTATTTGACCAAACAACATTAAGTTTGAATGCTTATTCTACTCAAAGCTTAAACAATTTCAATGTCTAATCATCAAAAAGTCATATATTTGTCATTACGAAATAATTACAGTGTCAATTCATACTCAGAACAAAAACACATAATTTGCTTTGTTAATGGGTCTAAGAACTCAATTTGTTTGGCTAGAAGTTGCAAGGGTTGTGAAAAATCATCGTCATTTTTGTGAACGACTGTTGGATAAAAAGGATCATTTTTGATTGGAATATTTAAATAATTCAAATGCACACGAAGCTGGTGTTGTTTACCTGTTAATGGTTTGAGTAAATATTTTGCCCAAGACTGGTTGCGTTCAAGTATTTCAATGTCTGTACTTGAATTGGCATTACCTGCAACCACTTGCATAGTGTAAAAAGGATGTCCTTTTTCCATTCTCAAATTGAGCTGACATGGAAAGGTAAGATTTGAATTGTAAGCTGCAATTGCGTGATAGATTTTTTTAACTTCTCGTTCGGCAAACATTTGCTGGTAAACACCGCGTGTAGCTTTATTTTTAGAAAATAATACAATACCTGCCGTTTCACGATCTAAGCGATGAATGGGTGTAAGCTGTTCATTTCCAGTGCTCTTTTTTAACCGAACGAGTAAGGTCTCCTGAACGTATTTTCCAGTCGGGCTAATAGTTAGAAAGTGCGGTTTGTCTACCACTAATAAGTCATTATTTTCAAAGATGATTTTTTCTAAGAATGGTACGTGGATTTCATGTTTCAAAAAGCGGTAATAATAAAGATGCGTATTGCTTTGTAAGGCACTTGCCACAGACAAGGTTTGACCTTGTATATTAAGGATTAATCCGTCTTCAAAGCGTTGTTGCCATTCATTTTTTTCGATATGAGGGAAGTGCTCACACAAATATTCAAAAGTTGTTTGATATTTTTGATTTGTAGATTCAATAAAGACTTTAGATGCAGTCACACCATTACGCATGGGCGGCTGGTATTCTGAAGCTGTAATGGGTTTTTTCATGATAGAGATAAAATCATAGATTTAAGGTAAGTTTGTATGTAGAAAAAGCAGATGAAATATTTTCCAAACAATGCGACATAGGTTTTAAAGCTGCGCAATGCTATCATAATGGCTGGTTGGAATCATGTCGTGAGTGCTATGCAATATTCAAGTAAATTAAGCCTGAACAATGAACAGGATACGCAAAAACTGGCGCAAAAACTGGCGCAAAACATTGCAAATGGCGTAATTTATTTAATCGGCGATTTAGGTGCAGGAAAAACCACGTTAACACGGTATTGGCTACAAAATTTAGGTCATCAAGGTGCGGTAAAAAGCCCAACGTATACTTTGGTTGAACCGTATAAAATTCATGGAAAAGACATTTTTCATTTCGATTTATATCGCTTAAATGATCCGTATGAACTTGAATTAATGGGTATTCGTGATTATTTAGATATTCCAAATGCTTTATTTTTGTTTGAGTGGCCATCTAAAGGTGGTGAAGAAATTCCTCAAGCAGATCATATTATCGAAATTCATAAAACTGATGATGAAAAGGCTCGTGAAGTAACCATTAACAGTATTTCTGCTGAATTAATCAAAGCCTTAAATTGATTGCGTACATACATGAAGTATGTCGTGAACAATCTCATTTTTAAATCTATAGATCATTATTCATTTTAGGTTAATTGAATGCTACGTGAAGAAATTAGTTTAAGACGTATTCAAACTTTAAATCCTGCTTTGGCGAACCAAATTGCCGCAGGTGAAGTGATTGAGCGCCCATCCTCCGTGGTCAAAGAGTTGTTGGAAAACTCGATTGATGCAGGGGCGACTGAACTGATTATTCGTGTGGCGCAAGGTGGCAGTACGCTCATTGAAATTATTGACAATGGACGGGGCATTCATGCAGATGATTTGCCATTATCTGTAACACGGCATGCAACCAGTAAAATTCAAACCGCAGAAGATTTGCAAGCTATTATTAGCTTAGGCTTTCGTGGTGAGGCATTGGCTTCAATTGCAGCGGTTTCAAGGCTAACACTGACCAGTAGTCAAGATGATTCGGGGATCGGTTATCAGCTTGAAGTGAATGGAACGGCTTTTGATCAGCAAGATATTCAAGCGGTTGCTGCACAGCAAGGCACACATATCCGTATACAAGATTTATTTTTTAATGTGCCTGCGCGTCGTAAATTTTTAAAAAAACCAACGACAGAATTTGGGCATATAGAAGAAATTGTTCGTCGTATGGCTTTGACTCATTTCGATATTCGATTTGTGTTAGAACATAATGATAACATTCGTTTAAATCTTCCTATTGCAGATAGTGGCGAATTACGTTTCCAACGGGTTCAACAACTTTTAGGTCGCCAATTTACCGAAAATGCCTATTGGATTGATGCAGATAGTATCAGTATGCGTCTATCCGGTTGGCTCGGTCATCCATCTGATGCACGTGTTCAATCAGATCTACAATATGTCTATGTGAATGGTCGTGTTGTTAAAGATAAAACTATTTCCCATGCATTAAGAATGGCTTACGATGGAATTTTGCATGGTCATCAACATGCAGCTTATTTACTGTTTTTAGAAGTAGATCCTGAAAATATTGATGTGAATGTGCATCCAACTAAGCATGAAATTCGCTTTCTAAATCAACGTGAAGTGCATGAATTTGTACGACATTATGCCAAAGCAACTTTAGCGCAATTTCAAACGGCAACAGCTGAATTGTCTTCTGCAATGAAGCAAGATGACACGACCGAAAATCAATGGCAACAACAGCCACGCCATCAGGAGCAATTTCAATTACATCGTGATACGAATAACGTACAGGGAAACCAGCAGTCGAATACAAGCTCTGAAAATAGCCTAAGCAATACTGGTTCAATTGCAAATCAAGTCGTCAGTGATGGACTGAATGATTTCAGTACATATCAGCCACAAGCGATTCATTATCAACAAAATCAATCGCAACAGTCTCAACTACAGTATCGTGGAACACAGCAACTCAATAATGCTTTAAAAAGCTATCTCGCTCCATTACGTGAAACGGATGGTTCAAATGCCAATCCTATTTATGATGCAGAAAATCTTTCAGATCAAGACTCTTATAATCGTTCTGTAGATGCTATTTCAAATCAGGCGACATCATATGTAGATGAATATCCGCTTGGTATTGCGATTGCACAACTGCATGGTATTTATATACTTTCACAGAATACTGAAGGTTTGATCATTGTTGATATGCATGCAGCACATGAACGAATTTTGTTGCAACAAATGAAACTGGCTTGGGATAAACCTGAATTTTGGACTTCACAGCAATTGCTTATTCCTAAAGTCATTTCAATTACACGTATGCAAGCGACCCGTATTGATGAATTAAAGTCTCAATTGGAGCGATTGGGCTTAGATGTAGATCAATATGGTGATGAGCAAGTAATTGTTCGAGGTGTTCCTGCCATTTTACACAAGGCCGATTTTGACTCGCTTGTGCCAAAATTACTCAATGACTTAGACCCCAATGATGAAGCGCAGGCATTGCAACAAAAGCGTGATCATATTTTAGCGGGTATGGCATGTCATGGAGCGGTTCGAGCCCATCGTATGCTCAGTCTTTCGGAAATGAATGCTTTGCTGCGCCAAATGGAACAAACTGAATTTGCGAGTCAATGTAATCATGGGCGTCCGACATGGCGTGCATTTCCATTGTCACAGCTTGATAAATTATTTGCTCGAGGAGAGTAGTTTTACATGTCAAATCAATTGCCCGTCATCAACTTAATGGGGCCAACAGCGAGCGGGAAAACCGCTTTGGCATGTGAGCTTTTTGAGCGAGGCGGTTATGAGCTCATATCCGTCGATTCTGCATTAGTTTTTAAAGATATGAATATTGGTACCGCTAAACCTTCAAAAGAGGAGCAGGCGCGCTATCCGCATCATTTAATCGACATTATTAGCCCACTTGAAGTCTATTCTGCTGCTGAATTTGTCGAAGATTCAAGCCGCTTAATTGATGAAATTCATGGTAAGGGTAAGACACCGATTCTAGTGGGTGGAACAATGCTGTATTTCAAAGCATTACTGGAAGGTTTGTCTAGTAATTTACCCAGTGCAGATTATGAAATTCGTGCAGCGATAGAGCTAAAGGCAGAAGCTGAAGGGTGGCAAGCAGTTTATGATGAATTAAAGTCAGTTGATCCGCTCGCAGGTGAAAAATTTAAAGTCAGTGATAAGCAGCGTATTATTCGTGCATTAGAAGTTTATAAAATTACTGGACAGGCCATTACACAATTACAAGCAGAACAACCTAAAAAGCAACCATATCGCTATAATTTCCATAATTATGCATTACTCCCTGACCGCGTAGAATTGCACAAACGTATTGAGACTCGTTTGGAAAAAATGTGGGAAATCGGATTTTTAAATGAGGTTGAGAATCTTATGAATAAATACGATCTAGATGAGGATTTGCCCGCTTTTCGTTCTGTAGGCTATCGCCAAGCTATTGATTTTTTAAAAAACAGCGACTTGAGTCAAGAAAGTAAACTTGAAATGCAAAATAAATCGCTATATGCGACACGACAATTAGCAAAACGTCAATACACTTGGTTACGTTCGTTGCAAGAATTACACCATTTTAAAACTTATTTAACGATAAGCCGAGCTCAAGAAGACTTGCGAAACTTATACGGATAAAGCAAAATTTAGCTACTACCTTTTTTATAAATTTTAATTGAAAAATAAAGGTAGTTTTTGCGCTGAATTTTTAATTTTTTTTTTGGAGTATAAAATGTCTAAAGGTCAAACTTTACAAGATCCGTTCTTAAATTCTCTCCGTAAAGAACGTATTCCAGTTTCTATTTTTCTTGTAAATGGTATCAAATTACAAGGTCATATTGAATCTTTTGACCAATACGTTGTTTTGTTGAAAAATACAGTAAGCCAAATGGTTTACAAACACGCTATTTCAACGGTTGTTCCAGCACGTAATCCACGTCCTGCTGGTGCTCCTGCTGGTGCTCCACAAGGCGCTGTTGGCGGCTTCGGTGGTCAACCAACTGGCGGCTTTGGCGGTCAACCTGGTGGCTTCGGTGGTCAAGGTGGCTTCGGCGGTGGTCAACCTGGTGGCTTCGGCGGTCAAGGCGGCTTCGGCGGTCAAGGTGGTGGCTTCGGCGGTCAAGGCGGTTTCGGCGGTCAAGGCGGTGGCTTCGGCGGTGGTCAACCTGGTGGCTTCGGTGGTCAAGGTGGCTTCGGTGGTCAAGGTGCTGACTTTGGTGGCGAAACTAAATTTGAAGATTCACAAGAAGACGAAAACAATCGTTAATTTTTATTAAATTAATGATGTAAAAAAGGCGCCTCATGGCGTCTTTTTTATATCAGGAGATTGACTGCAAATCTTATAGGGATAATTGGATGAGTCGGTAGACTAAAATAAAACCAGTCATTTAGACTGGTTTTATTTTAGTATCTTTAAGTAACTTAGTTACTTGATTTTGGATCTAAGTTAGGATCTTTGATTTCGATATAGGTGTTTGCACGTAACTCACGTAACCAACTGTCAAACTCAGACTCGAATTGACGCTCTCCTAAAGTTTGGCGTGCTAGACGTTTTTGATATTCACCGGTCATATCTTGTTGGCGTGTACCTGTTACTTGCAGAATGTGCCAGCCGAATTGTGTTTCAAAAGGTTGGCTGATTTCGTTAACAGTAATACTTTGCATCGTTTTGTCAAATTCTGGCACCATCATACCTGGGCTGACCCAACCTAAGCTACCACCATCACGTGCTGAACCAGGATCACCTGAGTAAGTTGAGGCAAGTGTTGCAAAGTCAGTGCCTGCTTTTAAACGATTATAAATGCTATCAATCATTTGTTTAGCATTTTCAGGGCTAACCACTTCAGAGGTTTTAATCAGAATATGACGAGTATTGTATTGTGGGACTAATGCTTTTTTGTCGTCTGATTTCTTTTCTAATAATTTAAGAACATGAATTCCGTCTTTCGCTTTAATCAACTCAGTCGTTTGACCAATTTCCAATGTACTTACGCGCGCAGCAAGTTCAGCCGGAATTTCTGAAAGGGGACGGAAACCCATATCTGCACCATCAACTTTTATTTGGGCAGTTGTGAATTTTTTTTCTAAATCTTTGACATCATTGCTGTTTTTTAAGCCGCCACGAACAGCTTTAGCAGTATTGTCTAACTCTTCAGCAGAAGCATTTCCTGATATGCGCATGTGTAATACATGTGCTTGGCTGCCTACAGCGGCTTGACCTTCTGGTGATTTTAAAAAGTTATCGACGTCTAAATCTGTAATTTTGATACGTGACATCACTTGTTGTTGGCTCAGTTTCTGAATCAATAAGTCTTCTGAAATGCGACTACGTAATAATTCATATGTCCCAGGCGCAACAGAGTCTAATTTTTTTTGGAATGCTTCTAATGACGGCGCGCCAGATTGTTGCGCAATTCTGAGTACCGCATCATTTAAGCTTTTTTCATCTGCTTTTAAACCGTATTTTTTGACTTGTTCAAGTTGTGCATCATGAGTGATTAATTGATTTAAAACTTGAGTCTGTAAAATATTAGTGGGTGGAATAGGCTTATTTTGAGCTTGCAATTTATGGACTGCTTCAGCTACACCTTGATCTAAATCACTTTTTAAAATTGCTGTTGAACCAACAATTGCAATAATTTGATCTTGTGGTGCCGCATGGAGCGAAATAGAGGTAGAAATTAACAAAGCTAAGGTTGATGCTTTAAATAAACTTTTAAATTTTTGCGTCTTCATTAATGTGTCCAAGATTGATTAGCTTTATCAAAACCTAAAATACGATTTTCAAGTAGTGAGCTTAATTTGTTGTTCAAACCACCAAGTCCTTTTAAGGTGATTTCAGCCATCACAGCGCGTTTAGGTTTTGTATCTGGAAGAGAAACATCATCTAAATCATTGAAGTATGAGCGACCATACACTGAAACTCCCCAGCAACAAGACTCATAATTCACACCCAATAAGTATTCACGTGCGACATGATTGTCAAGATCATATTGAACATGACCCATGATACGCCAATTGTCTTTTACGGGTTGTATAAATGATGCAACTGCTTGATCGTATTGATCTTGGCGGTCTGGCAGGTTATTTCGATAGAAATAACCGACATTGTAGAGATTGCCTTTTGCGCCTGTGTAATACAATTGGAAGTCGTGTTGGGCACTATCACCATTCGACATCCACGCAGAATTGGTATTAATGGTGAAATTTTGTGAAAGTTGACTAGAGAGACTGATTACGGGGCCAGTACGTTTTTCTGTATCAAAGTCATCTGCCTTGTTGAGCAGTGTAACTTTACGGTCATCAAAGTAAAAACTTTGACCAACACTCGCTCTTAAGCGTTCCAATCCAACTGTATCAAATAAGCTATAACTCATACCGAGCGACAAGAAGTTGTTATCTTCTAAGCGGTCATGCCCATAAAAACGATTCGGGCTGAACAATTGGTCATAGCCAATAGATGCTGTGGTTGAGTCGAAATTCGGATTACCATCTTGGTTTTTATAAGGTGCATATGCATAGAATGCACGCGGTGTAATGGTTTGTAAGAATTTACCATCTTTTTCGAAAGTTAACCCAGTATCCAATGTGAATTGAGGCACAGTAATGGATTTGGTTTTATTATCTGTTCCAAGTGCTAATTCTGTTTCTTGGTCATAGAAGGTATTTAAACTACGAATAGAAACTTCAGGAATGGCAAATGCCCATGGATTTCGGAAATTATAGCGTGTCGCGAATTGGTTGTATAAGCGCGTACCACTTGGTTGGGTAATCTGGTTGGTGTTGCTATCGTTAATATCTTTTTTGAAATAGGCAGTATCGTTATTGTATTCGTATTCCCAACCTTGTGGATTACCACCAATATAATTTAATAAAAATTGTGGTAAACGTGCATAAGGTTTATCTACATCGGAAATGGTTTTATCCAAAGTTTGGAAGTCTTCCACTTTAAATTGTGCTTTCAGTCCTGGAATGCCATGTGCATAATTTAATTCCCATGCACGGCGTTGGTTCAGCTCGGTACGTGAGTTTGGATTACTGTCTAGATCTGAAAAGAAATCTTTATCAGAAACATAGTTGTATTCTACATTTGTTGACCATTGCTCACTGATTTGCCAATTATGCAGTAAATGTAAATCTGAGCGGTCTTCATCATTATATTCACGGTCTGAAGGTAAATAGCTACCCCAAACACTGCCTGCACCGAAATTTTCAGTTAAATAACGGAATTCGCCTTGTGCCATTAAACCACGGTCAGTGATTAAGCGTGGGGTAATGGTGGCATCATAATTGGGTGCTAAATTTAGATAAACAGGAACTGCAACTTCAAAACCGCCGTCATTGGTAAAACCGAAACTTGGATTCAAAATCCCTGTTGTTCTGCGGTCATCAATGGGGAAGTTGAAATAAGGCACAGCTAAGACGGGAACATCTTTGACATAAAGTTTAGTTCCACGTGTTACCCCACGACCTGTTTCTTGGTCAATTTTAATTGTATCCGCTTGAATTTTCCAAGTTGGTTTTTCATCGGGTGGGCAAGTGGTATAGCTAGCTTTTTCTAAAATAATTTGAGTCGGCGAGATTTTATCAATTTTTTGAGCATGACCATGTGCATGCGTCAATTCAGCAATATAGAAACTATTATTGAGCTGACCTGTTCCGCTTTTTAGGTTGTAATCAATTTCATCACTTTGCGCAATAATACCACCTTGCGCCATCTGCACATTGCCTTTGGCTTTGGCAAAAGTTTGAGTTTTATCAATAGTCACTTCGTTGGCACGAATCATACGACCAGATTGGTCAATCATCACATCGCCAGAAAGGACTGAATCACCATTTGGATTGTAATAAGCATTATCAGCTGTGACAACAGATGTGCCATCTTCAGGGCTTGTTGCTTTGGATTGGCTGTTAAAGGGCGTAATCCAAACTCCTTCACAGTAATGATTGCTTGTATTTTTTGTATGGCGAACTTGTGCTTCTGGTGAATTTTTATCGACATAATATTGTTCAAAGAAATTTTGACCTGCAAAACTTTCTTTAATTGCGGATTTTAACTGCGTATTGTTAACTTCCGAAACATTTTCCGTAGATTCAGCATAGCTAGACACAGAACTTCCGCAAAGAAGTGTCAAAATGGCTGTCGCTAAAGGATTAAACTTAAACTGATGCTTCATTTGTTTCATTAACCAACTATGCAAATCGCAATTAATTATTGTCGCATGATAGAGAAAAAGTTGATAAGTAGCTACACTTAGGGCTTCAAAAATGCAGCCTGAATTAGATTTAATTGCAAATGAATACACAACGTGAACAAACAATACAAACTTGGATTACATCTGTACTTAATTCAGATCAATTTCAAATCAACTTTTTAGCTGGCGATGCGAGTTTCCGTCGTTATGCACGAATTAGCTTGAATAATAAAACATTTATGTTGATGGATGCACCTCCTGAGAAGGAAGATTGTCGTCCTTTTGTGTCTATAGATGAATTCTTTGATAAAAATGGTGTACGCGTACCCCATATTGTCGCAAAAGATTTAGAACAAGGGTTTCTACTGATTGAAGATTTTGGTGATGTTTTACTGTCTACTTTACTCAATGATCAGACCGTAGATGCACATTATGAACAGAGCTTTAAACAGTTAATTCAATTACAATCTATTGATGGTGTTGATCATTTCCCTGCCTATACTTACGACAAGCTGATTTCGGAAATGACGTTGCTGACCGATTGGTTGTTGCCATCTTTACAGATCCAACCAACTGAAGCAGAACAGGCTTTAATCAAACGTACTTTTGCAATACTTGCCAATGCCGCTTTAGCGCAGCCTCAAGTGATTGTACATCGTGATTTTCATAGCCGTAATCTGATGATTCTAAAAGATGAAACAGAACAAGGTGTGATTGATTTTCAGGATGCGGTGATTGGTGCGGATACTTATGACTTGATTTCGATTACCCGTGATGCCTACGTACAGTGGGGTCCTGAACGTGTCTATACATGGTTCAAAGTGTTCTATGATCTATTGCCGAATTCTGCAAAAGAAGGGCGTGATTTTGAACAGTTTAAACAAGATGCTGATTTAATGGCGATTCAACGTCACATCAAAATTTTAGGTATTTTTGTGCGCCTATTTGAACGTGATGGGAAATCGGGATATTTGAAAGATTTACCGCGTGTTATGTGGTATTTACTTGAAGAAAGTAAGCCGTATGCAGAATTACAACCATTCATGAATTTCATTCATGCTAAAGTTTTGCCGAAATTTGAAGATAAATTTGGTAAATACGAGGTTGTTGCTTAATGAAGGCGATGATTTTAGCAGCAGGTTTAGGCAATCGTATGCGTCCTTTGACGTTATATAAACCTAAACCTTTGCTTGAAGTAGGTGGGAAGGCTTTAATTGTTTGGCACATCGAAAAACTAAAAAATATTGGTGTGACTGAAATTATTATCAATTCTGCATGGTTGGCAGATGTTTTGATCGGCACGTTAGGTGATGGCTCGCAGTTTGGAGTGACTATTCGCTGGACACGTGAAGATCAAGGTTTGGAAACGGCTGGCGGTATTATCAATGCTTTGCCTTTATTAGGTGCAGAGCCGTTCATACTTGTGAATGGTGATGTGTGGACGACTTTTGATTTTGCTTCGCTTCTAGATGTGAATTTGGATGATGATCTAGCACATTTGGTTTTTGTGGCTAATCCAGAGCAGCATCCAAATGGTGATTTTACTTTGGCTGATGGTCGTGCATATACATTCGATCAGCAGCAACAGGGTGAAAATTTAACATTTAGTGGAGTGTCTATTATCCATCCAAAAATGTTTGATGGTTTGGAAAATGGTAAGCGACCGCTTGCACCTTTGCTGAAACAAGGCATGTCGGATGGTCGGGTTTCTGCCGAAAAAATGCAGAGCGCATGGGTTGATGTAGGAACACCTGAGCGTTTAACTGCCTTAGATTTGCAAATTAGACAGGGTCAACACAACTAAGTGTGTATTAACTCGTCGTTAAGTACTGTTCCACGGACTAGAAATCGGTATACTTTCTACAAATTTTTTTGAGATGTAATATATTATGCATCCATTTTTTCCAGAGCTAAAGCAAGGCAGTCAACAGCTTGGGCTAGAACTAAGTGAAGAAGCACTAAATTTGCTTTTGAAGTATCAAGATGCGTTAGCCTTGTGGAACAAAGCTTATAATTTAACGGCAATCCGTGATCCTAAAGAAATGTTGGTTAAACATTTGTTGGATAGTTTAAGTATTTTAAATGATTTGCCCGCGGGTCGATTACTTGATATTGGTACAGGTGGTGGAATGCCAGGCATGATTATTGCCTTATGCCAACCCGATCGCCAATGTGTTTTATTAGATTCAAATGGTAAGAAAATTCGTTTTCTTAAACAGTTTATTGCAGATTTAAAATTAAAAAATGTAATTGCTGTCCAAACCCGTGTTGAAAATGAAGACATGATTCAAGAGTTGGGTCAGTTTGATGTGATTACCAGTCGTGCTTTTGCATCACTCACAGATTTCATTACAGCATCTACGCCTTATATGAATGCAAGTAGTGTGATTGCCTCGATGAAAGGCTTAGTTCCCACAGATGAAATTGAATTACATAAAAATCAATTTAGTTGCAAAATCATTGAATTAAAAGTGCCACGCTTAGATGAACAACGACACTTACTTTTACTCAAACAAATTTAAAACAAACTAAGGATTGGGGTTACCATGGCTCAAATTATTGCTATCGCAAACCAAAAAGGTGGCGTAGGTAAAACCACAACAGCCGTGAATTTGGCTGCCTCTTTAGCCGTCTTAAAAAAACGTGTTTTATTGGTCGATATGGACTCTCAGGGCAATGCCACGATGGGTTCTGGAATTCAAAAAAATGATTTGCTTTATTCAGTAACCGACGTGTTATTGGGTGAAGTTTCAATTGAAACAGCAATCAGTAAAGCAGAAGTTGGTTATAAAGTTCTAGGTTCAAACCGTGATTTGGCAGGTGTTGAACTTGCAATTGCAGATCAAGAAGGGCGTGAATTTATTTTACGTGAAGCCTTGAAGCAAATTGAAAAAGACTATGATTATATTATTGTCGATTGTGCACCGAGTTTGAGTCTGATTACAGTCAACGCATTAGCTGCTGTTCATTCTGTAATGATTCCGATGCAATGTGAATATTATGCATTGGAAGGTTTGGCAGATCTTACGCAAACCATTGATAAGATTCAGCAAGCTTTAAACCCTGATTTAGAAATTATCGGTGTATTACGTACCATGTATGATGCACGTAATGCATTAACACGTGATGTTTCTGAGGAATTAGAACAGTATTTTGGTAAGAAGCTATATGATACTGTGATTCCGAGAAATGTACGTCTTGCAGAAGCACCTGCTCATGGTTTGCCGATTATTTATTTTGAAAAAAGCTCAAAAGGTGCAATTGCATATTTAAATTTAGCAGCTGAAATGTTGAAAAAAAACAAAGTGAAAAAAGGAAGTAACGCATGACCGTTAAAAAAAGAGGGTTGGCTAAGGGTCGTGGATTAGATGCATTATTAGGTTCAATCCAAAAAGAAAAATTACAGCTCGAAGTTCAGGCACTTGATCATGGTCAGCTCAAACAGATTGATGTGAATCATTTAAAACGTGGGGCTTATCAACCCCGTCGTTTTATTGATGAAAATGAGTTGCAAGAGTTGGCAGCATCGATTCAAAAACATGGTGTGATGCAGCCGATTGTGATTCGTCCAATCGAAGATAGTGAGACACCTTACGAAATTATTGCAGGTGAACGTCGTTGGAGAGCTGCTAAACTCGCAGGTCTAGCTGAAATCCCTGCGATTGTTCGTGATTTGACAGATCAAGTCGCAATTGCTTTGGCATTGATTGAAAATATTCAGCGTCAAGATTTGAACCCGATAGATCAAGCTTTGGCTTTACAGCGTTTTCATGAAGAGTTTGGTCTGAGTCATCAAGAGATTGCGGATACTGTAGGCAAAGCACGTACCACGGTGAGTAATTTATTGCGTTTGTTAAGTCTTGCTGATGAAATTAAAGACTTAATGCAACAAGGTCAATTGGACATGGGGCATGCCCGTGCCATCTTGACGATGAAAGCCAAAGATCAAATACAAATTGCAAAAATTGTTATTGATAAAAGTTTATCTGTTCGTCAAACAGAACAGTTGGTACGTGATTGGAATACGCCAAAGCAGGATAAGTTGAAAGATCCACAAGCACCCGATGTGCAGCAACTTACACAAAAGTTGTCTGAGCGTTTTAGTGCAAGTGTGAAATTAGACTACAACAAACAGGGTAAAGGAAAACTCGTCATTAGCTACAATTCACTTGATGAGTTGGATGGTATTTTAAACATCTGTTTAATAGAAAAATAATTTTTAAAAATGGTTAGATAAGGTTGGGGAACTAAAGATGTGGGAACTTGTTAAAGCTGGTGGCTGGTTAATGGTGCCATTGGTGCTGTGTTCAATTTTTACGGTAGCAATTTCGATTGAGCGATTTTTACGGTTAAAACGATCTTTGGTTCTACCCAAACCCTTGTTGATGCAAAAAGGACGTCAAATTGATGATGTACTTGATGCGATGGAGCAAGATCAAGCTGTTCGTCAAACCTCATTGGGTTATATTTTTAAAGATGGCATAGATGCCTATTCACAAGGCGAAGCCTATGCGCGTGCGCAGATGGAGGCAACTGCGTCTCGTGAAATTGGTTTTTTAGAAAAAAATATTAACTTTTTAGGTACATTAAGTGCGGTTGCACCTTTGTTGGGTTTATTGGGAACAGTAATCGGAATTATCGAATCATTCCTTGTGATTGATTTAGGTTCTACTGCAAATCCAACCATGATGATTCCGGGTATTTCAAAAGCATTAATTACCACTGCAGCGGGTATGGTGATTGCTATCCCTGCTTTATTTGCCTATCGTTATTTTCAGCGTTTAGTTCAAGAGTATGTGGCTGAATTAGAACAGCAATCTACACTATTCCATGCGTCATTGTTTTTTCAAAAGCACCATGAGAAAGAACAACAAAAAGCTAGCTAATCGTTAGGGATGTGGTAATGAAATTTAAACGCAAAGCGGTTGAAGATATTCATATCAATCTTACGCCAATGATTGATTGTTTATTGTTTATCTTAGTGATTCTATTACTGACGACGACTTTTAATCAACAAAGTCGTATTAACTTATCTTTACCAGATGCACAAGGTGTTCCACCAAAAGAATACCAACACAAAATTGAAGTCATGGTAGACTCGACAGGGCATTATTCTGTCAATGGTCAGGCGCTTTCTAGTCAAGAAATTGCGGATTTAAGCACAGCAATTAAACAAGTTGCGAACGATAAACGTGATTTGATGTTTGTTATCGCAGCGGATGCTAAGGCAACTCATCAAGATGTTATTCGTGTCATGGATGTCGCAGGGCAACTTGGTTTTGTTAATATTAATATCAGTACAAAAGTTTCATCCCGAGGTTATTAATCAGTGAATCAAGATTTTAAGGTATACACACGTCTGTTGTCGTATTTAAAGCCATATTGGGGTGTAGCCTTATTAGTCATTGTTGGTTTTGTAGTCAATGCTGCGACAGAAGTGTCTGTGGCGAAGTTGTTAGAAAAAATTATTACTGCGATTCAAACGGGAGATCGTAGTTTTACTTCAATATTTCCAGTGCTTGTCGTCTTACTGATGTTTTTCCGCGGTGTGGGTTTGTTTATGGGGGGGTATTTCACCTCCGTTATTTCTCGTAATTTGATTTTTAATATTCGTCAGGAAGTATTTGCTAAGTTATTACGTTTACCTGCGCAGTATTATCTAGATACCAATAGTGGTCATATCACCGCAAAAATCATGTATAACGTCGAGCAACTGACTGCTGCATCGACTGAATCATTAAAAACGATTGTACAACATGGTTTGATCACCATTGGATTGTTGGGTTATTTGTTGTATAGCAATTGGAAACTTACACTTTGTATTTTGTTTTTTGCGCCAGTAATTGGTTTTATTATCAAAAAGGCAGCAAAGCGAATGCGTAAGTTATCTATTCAAGTTCAAGATACGATGGGTGATGTGAATCATGTCGTGCAAGAAACGGTGAGTGGTAATGCTGTTGTTAAAAGTTTTTCAGGTGAAGAGAGTGAACAAAGACGTTTTTATAAATCCTCAGAAGAAAACTTAAGACGTGGTTTGAAAATGGTGGTGGTACAACAGCTGAATAGTCCAGTTGTACAATTTATTATGTCACTTTCTTTGAGTTTTATTATGTGGATTGCATTGCGTCCTGAAATTTTAGGCAATGATACAACAGCAGGTCAGTTTATTGCGTATATCACTGCCGCAGGAATGTTGAGTAAACCGATTAAAGCATTGACCGATGTTAATGAGAAAATTCAACGAGGTATGGCTGCAGCACATTCAGTTTTTGAGCTTCTGGATTTACCTCAAGAAGAGAATAAAGGTACACTCAAACCAAAATTACACGGCAATATTAAATTTGATCATGTCGATTTAATTTATAAAGGCGATATAAAAGCTATTCAAGATTTCACACTGAATATTCAAGCAGGGCAAACAGTTGCATTGGTTGGACGTTCTGGGGCGGGTAAAACGTCACTTGTGAATATGTTAGTGCGTTTTCAGGAAAATAGCGCAGGACAAATTTACCTTGATGATATTCCAATCCGTGACATTGAGCTGAATTGTTTACGTTCTCAAATTGCAATGGTAAATCAGCAAGTGGTTTTATTTGATCGTACAGTACGTGAAAATATTGCTTATGGGCAGATGGAAGGTGTAAGTGATGAGGCAGTAATTGCAGCAGCACAAGCCGCTTTTGCACATGATTTTATTATGGGATTACCAAAAGGGTATGATACACCGTTGGGTGCGCAAGGTTTAAGTCTCTCAGGTGGTCAGCGTCAACGGATTGCTATTGCACGAGCTATTCTGAAAAATGCGCCAATTATGATTTTAGATGAAGCAACCAGTGCTTTAGATAATGAATCAGAACACTTTATTCAAAAAGCTTTTGATAATGCAATGCAGGCTCAAGACCGCACCACGATCGTTATTGCACACCGTTTGTCGACTATTGAAAATGCAGATTTAATTGTGGTGATGGATAAAGGACATATTGTAGAGCAAGGTACACACGCAGAGTTATTAACGCTGCAAGGTGCGTATTATCAGTTACATGCACGTAATTTCGAGGAATAATCGAGTATGTCAGTCGCGCAAATCATTCAAAATGCTTGGAATAAGAAAGCCAAGTGGTTGATTGTATTGCGCCCATTATCATGGCTTTATCAATCTGGCTTTGCAGTGAACAAATGGCTGTATAGTAGCGGGATAAAAAAAACGTATAAAGCGCCCATTCCAGTCATGATCATTGGCAATATTACGGTTGGTGGTAGTGGTAAGACACCGCTTTTAATTCAATTGGTTAAATATTTACAACAAAATCAAATACGTGTTGGTGTTATTAGTCGTGGTTATGGCGGTAAGGGGCCTTTTCCTGCTTTGGTTACACTCGATTCTGTACCTGAAACTCACGGTGATGAACCATGTTTGATTGTTCAATCGACGGATGTTCCCATGGCTGTGGGTTCAAGTCGCCAAGACAGTATTGTGTTATTACTTAAAAATTATGACTTAGACTTCATTATTAGTGATGATGGCTTGCAGCATTGGGCTTTGGAACGACAACTCGAGTGGATTGTTTTAGATAATAATCGAGGTTTGGGGAATCAGAAAATGCTGCCAGAAGGTTATTTGCGTGAACCTGTTAGTCGTTTGAAAAATAGTACGGTAATAGAACATGCACATCAACCTTTGTCTAATTTAAATATGCATTTAGAAGTTGCTGAGCCCTATTTATTAAATCCCAGTTTTGGTCAATCAGATCGTTTTGATTCGCAGCAAGCTTACTATGCAGTAGTGGGGATTGGATTTCCACAGCGATTTTATCATACGCTGGAAAGTATTGGTGTATACCAGTTTCAATGTCATGAATTTCCAGATCACCATGATTATGAAATTGATGATTTACAGTTTGAAGATACGAACCCGATTATTACCACTGAGAAAGATGCAGTTAAACTTTTGCCGCTATTGAAAAAACATTCTTCTTTCAGCCGTGAAATTTGGGTTGTACCTGTAGAGGCAGTTTTATCAGAAGAATGTTACCAATTGCTAAGGCAGCAACTCACACAGCTTGGTATTGGTTAAATACAAGGTTATTAGATGAAACATATCGTTATTCCAGCACGTTTTGCGAGTTCACGCTTACCTGCTAAGCCACTTTTAGAAATTCATGGTCGTGCCATGATTTTACGTGTGGTCGATCAAGCTAAAAAAGTTCAAGGATTTGATGATCTTTGTGTGGCAACAGACGATCAGCGGATTGCTGAAGTGTGTCGTGCGGAAGGTATTGATGTTGTAGTGACCAGCCCAGATCATCCTTCAGGTACAGATCGTTTGAGTGAAGTTGCTCGGATTAAAGGTTGGGCAGTAGATGATATTATTGTGAATGTACAAGGTGATGAACCTTTATTACCTGCCGAATTGGTGATTCAAGTTGCTGAATTATTGGAGCAAAAGCCTTTATGTTCTATGTCGACATTGTGTGAGTCGATTTATCAATTAGAAGAATTTCAGCGTGATAGCATTGTGAAAGTGGTCATGTCAAAATTTAACGAAGCTTTATATTTTAGTCGTTCACAGATTCCATTTGATCGCGATGGTGCGAAGCTAGTTGAGCCACAATTGCATCAACATGCTTATCGTCATTTAGGTTTATACGCTTATCGTGTAAAACTTTTGCAGGAATATGTGACATGGGATGTAGGCACATTGGAGCATTTAGAGAGTTTGGAGCAATTGCGTATTTTGGAAAATGGTCATCGTATTGCAATTGATGTTGCACAGGTAAACTTACCACCAGGCGTGGATACTCAAGCCGATTTAGATCGTTTGAATGCACTTGATATTTCTGTTTTTGAATAATTATTTCAAATAGATATCTCGAATAGCTTAATGTTAGAAAGGTTAAGTTTTATATTTTATGTTTGTTGGTTGTGATTTTTAGGTAAATGTTTAATGGATGCTGCTAATTCTCAAGTTTATCCTTGGCAACAAACAGTTTGGGATACCTTGACGGGTCGTTTTCCTCAAGTGGGACATGGTTTACTATTCTACGGCAAAAAAGGCTGTGGAAAACACGCATTTGCTCAACAGTTTTTGGCTTGGATTTTATGTCTAAATAAAACTCCAGCTGGTGCTTGCGGTGAATGTAGTAGTTGTCAGTGGTTAAAATCGGATACACATCCGAACTGTGTTTATATCACCACCGATGAAGACAATAAAAAGCAAAACGCAAAAATTAAGATTGAGAAGATCCGTGATCTACTGCCATTTGTCCAGCAAACGGTAGATGGTTGGCGTGTTATTGTAATTGAACCTGCGGAAGCATTAAATATTGCTTCGGCAAATGCATTATTGAAAACACTTGAAGAACCAGGCGACCGTGTGGTGATCATTTTGTTGGCTGATCACTTCTTGAAGTTACCTGCAACGATTAGAAGTCGTTTGCAGCGCTTTGCAATGGATCGTATTAGCCCAAATCAGTCTGAACTTTATTTACAAGAGCATCTTCCAGAAAATTTACACTCTAAAATTCCATTACTGATGAATCTTTCTAGTTATATGCCTTTGCAAGCGATTGCTCTGTCTGAATTGGATTGGTTGAATCGTCGGGCAGAATTTGTAAAAGATTGGTTGCGACTGGTGCAACAAAGAAGTATGCCTTTACAGTTTGCAACGAAATGGAATAAAGAATTAAATTTTTCAGATCTACTGCAAATGTTTGAATACTTGTTGTCAGATATAATTTGTGTCAAGCTGAATCAAGTTGTAAAAAATTCTGATTTAGATTTCACAGTGCTTGCAGAACAATATAGTTTGCAAAAATTATTTGCAATTTATGAAGATCTACAACAATCAAAGTTAAAAGTTGATCAAAATGTTCAAACAAATCTAATTGTTGATCAACTATCCATTCAATTAATGAATGTGACATAAAATTTGTATATTTATATTCATAAGGGATTAAGGGGAAATCATTATGCAACCACGTATGGGCGGCTTGATTCAAGTCAATATTAATGATCGTGCCACACTTCAAGCCAGTTATATGCCTTATATCCTTGGTGGAGGGTTATTTGTACCTTCAAAAAATCCTGTAAAAATGGGTGATGAAGTGTTTGTTTTGGCAGGATTGCCTGAGCAATCACAAAAAATTCCATTAACGGGTAAAGTGGTTTGGATTTCGCAAAAACAGAACGGGATTAAACCGCAAGGTTTCGCAATTCAATTATCTGGTGAAAAAGGCATTTATTACAAAATGGAAGCAGAGAAATTGCTTGCAGGAAGTATGTCTTTGGATCGTCCTAGTTTTACAATGTAAAACTCTTTTAAAGCATTAGGAAATATTGTGTTTGTTGATACCCATTGCCATCTCACTATGTTGGATTTAACCCCTTATCAGGGAAACCTTGACGTAGCTTTACAACAAGCACGTGAAAGTGGTGTTTCTAAATTTATGGGGATTTCTGTCGATTTAGACGATCATCTTGCATTGTCAGAAATTGCGGCTCGTCATGCAGACGTAGGTTATAGTGTTGGTGTACATCCATGTGAAGATGTAGCGGTAATGCAGCGAGCGACCGTTGAAAAATTGGTAGAACTGGCACAAGCGGATAAAGCTTGGGCATTGGGTGAAACAGGTTTAGATTATTTCCACAGCACTGAATTTGTTGCAGAGCAAAAAAACTGTTTTGCACGGCATATTCATGCTTCACAAATTGTGAAAAAGCCTGTGGTTGTACATACACGTTCTGCGAAGCATGATACTGTAGATATCATTCGTGCAGAGCAATCTACGCATGGTATTTTGCATTGTTTTACAGAAGACTGGGAAACAGCAAAAGCTGTTTTAGACTGTGGTTATTACATATCTTTTTCAGGTATCGTGTCTTTTAAGAATGCACAAGATTTACGAGATGTTGCAAAACAAGTGCCTTTAGATCGTGTCTTGATTGAAACCGATAGTCCTTATTTAGCGCCTATGCCATATAGAGGAAAGTCTAATGAACCAAAATACGTTCCCTATGTAGCCAAAGCCTTAAGTGATGTATATGATAAATCGCTTGAGGAAATTGCATTCATTACTACACAAAATTTTGAAAATCTCCTGAAGCAAAAGTAGTCGAATGAATTAAATCGTTTTAACGGATAGAACAAAGAAGAGAGTTTATTGGGTGAAGATGGATCGACAGGCTCAATTTAGAGCAAGAGAAGCGTTAATTTTTCAGGTTGCTGAACAATTGCTTTTAGAGAATGGTGAATCAGGGATGACGCTAGACGCGCTCGCTGCTGAACTTGATCTAGCGAAGGGAACCCTTTACAAACACTTTCAAAGCAAAGATGAGCTATATATGTTGCTCATTACTCGTAATGAACGCATGTTGTTAGAGATGATACGGGATACAGAAAAAGCCTTTCCTGAGCATTTGGCTTTTTTTATGTTGCATCATTTGCATCATCCAGAAAGAGCTGTATTGTTTCATCAGATCGAAGAGCGTCTTTCTACGACAGGTGTCGGTATTCACCTTTTGTTTAGCGAACTTTATCAAATACGTAAACAGCGCTTACGTCTCATTATTCGTATGACAGAAAGTTATTTAATATCGATTGATAGTTTAATGTCTACACGTGATTATCTAGCTTCAATTTGGTCAATCACCCATGGTGGTGCAGCAATTCTCAACTCAAGTTTTTATCAACGTTATTTAGGTTGCAGAGATACACTTCGAGTTTCATTGATTGATCAAGCATTGGCAGTACCTAAACATCCACAATCTTCTGTGCGGGTCGCTTAAGTTGTGATTAAAACTATACCGTCATCTCGAACAATGAAAGGTTTTACCTTGATTGAGGTGATGGTGGTTATTGTCATTATGAGTATTATCGCTTCACTTCTTGTATTAAATATTGATGGTTTGGATCAGCGCAAAGCAATGCAAGCACGAGAAATGTTACTACTCGATTTAAAACAAATTAACCGTGAAGCCAATGATCAAGCACGTATTTATGCTTTGGATCAGCAAAATGCGACCGATGTTACTGCGGGACAGTACGGTATTATTGAATATATTCCGGTAAAAACGGATGCTCAACAAAACGTTCGTATTGTAGAAAATAAGCCGTGGAAAGAGCAGACTGATTTTCAGAAAAGAACATTACCAGACCATGTATCTTTCCAAATCCAAGAACAAGATCATCAATTTCAAAATGCGAGTAATAGTGATTTATTGGGAAATAATGCACCGAAATTAATTTGGTTTGGTAATGGTGAGGCGAAACCAGTAACTATTCAAATGTATTATGACCAAACCCCTGTGGGCGATGTCATACGTGTTGATTATTTGGGTAAAGTAGATGAAGAAAAATAAAGGCTTTACCCTGATAGAGGTCGTGGTGGCATTGGCTATTTTCGCAGTTGCTGCAATGGCGTTAACTAAAGTAGCAATGCAATACACGCAATCCACAGCCAATGCGATTTTGCGTACCAAAGCGCAATTTGTAGCTCAAAATGAAATTGCTCAAATGATAATCAATCGAGAGTGGTTGACTGGAACTGCTTCCAAGCAAATTACTGCACAAGGTGAAACGTGGCAAATTGATAAAAAATCAGAATCTACAATCAGTCCGAATGTGCAAAAAATTGATATTCAAGTCAGTCTTTTTGATAATGATTTAGGGAAAGTAGAGACTGGCATCACCAATATGGTTTTTTTTAATTATCCAATAAAAGAAAAACAATCATGAAAATGATGATAAAAAATAATAAGAAAGCGCAAAACTTTATCCAAAAGTCAGGCTTTACATTGGTAGAGCTATTGGTGGCGATTGCAATTTTTGCAGTGCTTTCTGCATTGGGTTGGAAAATTTTTGATTATTTAATCAAAGTAAAAGACCGCAATGCGATGCATGAGGAAAATCTTGGACAATTACAGGAAGCTTATCAGCAAATTCAACGAGATACATTGCAGATTATTCCAGTTTCAGCCAATAATGGTGGTGAAATTGAACCGCCATTGCGTTTAGATAACCAAAAGCTCACTTTTAGCAAAGCAGGGGTGACCGACCCACTTAAACAGGGTGTTTCTCCCTATGAGCGAGTGGAATATCATTATGAACAGCAAGAAAAAAAATTATATCGTTTAAAGTATTCAAATTTGAACCGAGTGCGTTCAGAACAGCCGTTATCCAGTGTGTTATTGGCAAATGTAGATCAGTTTCAGGTCAGTGTACTTAATCCGAATGAGTTGGATCGTTGGGCAAATGATCAGGAAACCACTGAAAATTTACTACCGCGTGGTTTAAAAATTAAAGTGACTATTCATGATATTGAATATGAATGGATGTTTAGTTTGTTAAATACTAACTATGAGATCAAAAAATCGTAATTTCATCTGATTAAATACTTTGGATAGGTCGATCGATATGCACATGAAGCAGCACAAAGGGATTGCATTAATCACGATATTGGTCATGGTGGCATTGGCGACTATTATTGCTGCAACGATTGCAAAAAGACAAAGTTATACCAATGAAAGTACAGCTTTTTTAAAACGACAAAATCAATCAATTTCTTATGCGGAAAGTGCAGAAGCTTTTTATTCAGAATTGTTAGTACAAGATAGCGAAAGTAGTAAAGCGGCAGATTATTTACAAGAAACTTGGGCAAAGCCAATGCCTGCGTTTCCAGTTGAAGATGGTTATGTCTCTGGACAATTGTTGGATGAATCGGGCAAATTTAATATTAACAGTTTGCTGAATAGTGAAGGGAAGCCGAATCCAGTTACTCAAGAATATTTTTCAAAACTTTTGGTTCGTGTTGGATTGCCAGCAGATGCGGTTCAATCTGTTATCGATTGGCAAGATCCAGATGATGAAACAAATGGCTCAATGGGGGCGGAGAGTAGCTATTATCAAGGATTGGCTAAGCCTTATATGGCGGCAAATCGCAAATTTGCCAGTGTGGAAGAATTAAAATTGGTTCGCGGTTTTGAAGGGAAGAATTTCGATTTGATTCAAATATATATTAGTGCATTACCTGATATAAATACGAAAATTAATATTAATACTGCGCCTGCAATGGTTTTAGCAGCGATTGATGAGCGAATAGATATAAATACGGTGAAATCTACGATTGAATCAAAACAAGGTAAACTTGAGTATTTTGCCAATGTCACAGAGCTAATGAAAACGCCATCATTTGATATATTGGCAGCGGAGACATTTGCACAAAAAAATAAAGATGCACTTTTCGATGTGAAATCGAATTATTTTAAAGCCAATATCGAAGTTCTACTGAGTAATCGCAAACGTCAATTTACTAGTTATTTAATGCGAAATGATAAGGCGCAAGTGTATGTTTATTCACGTAGTTTAGCGCCATTTTAAATTGCATAGTTCATTTTTGGATGTATCTGCACAAGGTATTTAAGCATGATTGAATTAAAGGCATTAAATTTAAAATGTGTATGAAAATATGTGTAATTTAATAAAAGAAGAAAAATATTTAGCGTTGGTATTTGGTAGGTTGTTCATTTGAACGACTACATCTACAGTGCTTTAAAGTAAGAAGCTGTATTTATCTATTTACCAATCGCAAAGATCGTTAAAATTAATGCTCAGTGAATGAATTTTGCTTTATAATCGAGTTTCTCAGCCGCTTTGTTTGTAAAATTTGACTCATGTTAATTCGTAAGTTGTTTAAGTTTGAAAATGCACATATTGTGCGTAATTGCACCTCAGATCGTTGCAAACGCTCTATACATGGGCATAGCTATAAGGTGGAATTACTCCTGAAAGCATCTAAGCTTGATCATGGTCAAATGGTGTATGATTTTGGTCTGCTTAAAGGTGTAATTAAAGAGCTCTTTGATAGCTTTGATCATGCAATATGTTATTGGCAAGATGATAATCCTGAATATATTCAGGCATGTAAAACTTTTAGCGCACGTTGGGTTGCATTGCCTGTCTCACCATCAGCCGAGCAGTTTTCACGTATATTCTTTTTCCTTGCACAGCAAGTGTTACAGTCAACTATTACCCAAAATGGGGAAGGTGACGTAGAAGTTTATTCTGTGATTGTGCATGAAACAGATACAGGTTATGCACAAAGCTTTCAAGAAGATATTGATAATGTTCAAATGGGACAATTAAGCTTAGATAGAATTATCTTTTCAGAACAAGTGCAAGCTGAATGGTCTGATATCGAAATGTATGAAAAATTGAAACAAGGTGTTCAATTCCAAAATCCTGAAGTGGATTTACAAGTTAAAGTTTAAATCGTGATTTTTTAGGAAATTAATTTAAACATCTATGGATAAAATTTAGGAAGTTGGAATTTAGGATGAGCGTAGATGCAATTGACTGAACTCGAACAAACAAAATTAAATCAAGTTCGGTTGGATCAAAGTTGGAAAGATAGTTTGGCTGACTTTTTACTCAGTCCAAAAATGGATGAGCTAAAGTCATTTTTGGTCGAAGAAAAAAATGCTGATAAACTTATTTATCCACCCAGTTCATTGATTTTTAATGCTTTGAATACAACGCCAATCGCCAATGTGAAAGTGGTGATTTTAGGTCAAGATCCTTATCATGGTCCAGATCAAGCGCATGGTTTGAGTTTTTCTGTGCAAAAAGGTCTTGCTATACCACCTTCGTTGCGTAATATTTTTCACGAATTAAATACGGATTTAGGTATTGCTGTGTCACGTAATGGTGATTTAACCAAGTGGGCACAACAAGGTGTATTGCTACTCAACAGTGTTTTGACTGTAGAGGCAGGACAGCCGACTTCACATCAAAAACGTGGCTGGGAAGACTTTACAGATCAAGTGATTGATGTGTTGAATGAATCTAGAGCGCATATTGTATTCATCTTATGGGGTGCGTATGCTCAGAAAAAAGGACAACGCATAGATCAGGAAAAACATCTGGTATTGAAAGCTGTTCATCCTTCTCCATTGGCAGCGAATCGTGGTGGTTTTTTTGGTTGTAAGGCATTTTCTAAAACAAATAATTATCTGAAACAAAATGGCATTGAGCCGATTGACTGGCAGCTGGACGCATGACAAATTCTCCCGAAATGAATGACTATCACCCCGATTTAATCATCGAAGAAGCAAAAAATGGATGGCGAGTTATTCGTTTAAATCGTCCAAAATCGCTTCATGCATTAGATGAATCTATTGTTGCTGCTTTATTAAAGTTGTTCGAAGACTTTCATGATGATGCTTCAGTTAAAGCTATTTGGTTGGACTCGACTACACCTAAAGCATTTTGTGCTGGCGGTGATGTTCGTAAACTTCGCCAATTGGTGATCAATAATGAAGTAGATGCAGCAAACAAATTCTTCGAAACAGAATATGCGCTCGACTTATTGTTACATAACTATGCCAAACCAATCGTTATTTGGGGTGAAGGTTATGTGATGGGTGGTGGTTTAGGTCTGTTTATGGCTGCACCATTCCGTTTAGTTACACCTTATTCGCGTCTTGCCATGCCTGAAGTGAATATTGGTTTATATCCTGATGTAGGTGCTACTCGCTTCTTGGCAGATCGTGGTCCAATTGGTTTATTTACGGGCTTAACGGGTTCAATCATGACTGCTGCGGGTGGTTATGGAATTGGATGGGCAACGCATATTTGTGATGCACAGCGTGATGTTGTTTTACAAAAGCTTATTAGTATTGATTGGGAACATTATCCAGCAGGGGATTTCCGTGCATTGGATGATACTTTAAACAGTTTGCATCGTCCTGTTTCGCCAGGCCCGCTACAAAATTCACTTGATGTTATTCACAGTGTTTGTCGTGGTGCAAATTTCCAGCAAGATTATGAGTCGATTATTGGTTTGAGTGATGCGCGAAGCGATTGGTTGCGCCAAGCCAGTGAAAATCTACAAAAGGGTTCACCAAGTACGGCAGCAATTACATGGTTGTTGTGGCAATGGGGACGTCAGGTTCATCCATGGGCGGAAGTTTTTGAGTTGGAAAAACAAATTTCTAATTGGAAAATTCGCCATCCTGATTTCGTAGAAGGTGTCCGTGCACGTTTGGTTGATAAAGACTTATCTCCTGAATGGGAGCAGTCGGATGCTTTGACATTGGCAGCGATTTTGTCAAAGAATCCTCCAGTGACGACAATAGACAGTTGGAATGCCTTGTTAGCACAGTATGGTGTGATTTAAGGTATTATGTCTGAAGAAATTTTACAGCAAATAGATGAACAATGGATGCAGCAAGCTTTTGAACTTGCTGCATTTGCTGCTTCTAAGGGGGAAATTCCTGTCGGAGCAATCATTGTGAGTCAAGGTCGGGTGATTGGGGAAGGTTATAATTCGCCTATTTCACAATGCGACCCGACTGCGCATGCTGAAATACAGGCCATCCGAACTGCTTGCCAAAATATTGAAAATTATCGACTTCCTGAAGATGCCACACTTTATGTCACGTTAGAGCCTTGTACCATGTGTGTGGGGGCGTTGATTCATTCTCGTATTCAACGTGTTGTTTTTGCAGCACTTGAGCCTAAAGCTGGTTCATTGGTTAGTAGTCGTCAATTGTTAGATACGGGTTATTATAATCATGTATTTAAATTTGAAAGTGGCTGTTTACAAATACAATGTTCTGAACAATTGTCTGATTTTTTTAAAATGCGCCGAGAACAAAAAAAACTGCAGAAATTACAACAAAAGTCATTAAATGATGAATAAATATGTTTTAGAATATGTTTGATTTTTATGACAATATATATTGTCAAAATAAATATAGCATTTAAAAGGGTAATAAAAATGAATTCGATTCAAGTAAAACAAGAGTTTAATGCACCTCTAGACCAAGTATTTGATCTACTTTCAAAGCATGCAACTTATAATACTGCTTTTGCCCCTGTACAAGTGGTTCGCGTGAAAGATTCTGCAGACCCAAAACGTCCAGATGGTTTGGGTTCGATTCGCCGTATGGGTTTTGGACCAATCAAACCTATTCAAGAACAGATTACATTGCTTGATGTGAATAAACGAATTGAATATAAAATTATCAATAATCCATTAATCAAGCATCATATTGGTATTATTGAATTTACTGAAATTGCAGCAAATAAAACACGTGTAGACTATACGATCGAATTACAAGCACGTGCGCCATTTGTGAGTAAATTAATACTTGCACAGCTTAAACTAGCGATTACACTTGGCTTTAAGAAACTTGCTAAGTCTGTAGCTTAATTGGAAATTCAATGACAATTCAAATTATCACGATTGATGGGCCAAGTGGTTCTGGTAAAGGAACACTTGCAGCAAAACTTGCAGATCATTATCAATATCATTTACTTGACTCAGGTGCATTGTATCGTTTACTTGGATTGTCCTTGCAAAATAAAGCATTAATAGATGCGCTTGATGATGAGCCTGTTCTCAAACAAAGCGTTACAATTGCAGCAAATTTAGACATCCAATTTAAAAACTCAGCATCTGGAACGATTGTGTTGTTGGATAATCAAGATGTGACTCAAGCGATTCGTACCGAACGAGTGGGAGAGCTTGCGTCTAAAGTTGCTGCGATTCCTGCACTTAGAGCTGCATTGGTCGATCGTCAACATGCATTTGCCCAACCACCAGGGTTGGTTGCAGATGGTCGAGATATGGCAACTTCTATTTTTCCTCAAGCCCAAGCTAAGATTTATTTGACTGCATCTGCCGAATCACGTGCAGAGCGTCGTGTAAAACAGTTGCAGGGAATGGGGCTGGATGTTAAAATAAGCGATATTTTATCTAATATACAGGCTAGAGATAATCGAGATATGGAGCGCGCTGTTGCTCCACTCAAGCCAGCAGAAGATGCTTATATCATTGATAGTTCTGAATTGAATATCGATGAAGTATTTAAACTGATGACTGATTATGTCGATGCACAGTTAGATAAATAACTTAATTTTTTGATTTTAAAAAATCAGCATAAGCATAGCTTGATCAGTTTTATACGGACTATGTAGACGCTTAACTAAACCGGCCTTGTCTGATCCAAGACCGCTGACTTTTCTAGGTATATCATGACCGAATCTTTTGCAGCCCTCTTTGAAGCAAGTGAATTAAACCTCAACGTTGAAAAGGGTGCAGTCATCCAAGGTATCGTTGTTAGCATCGATTCTGACTGGGTAACTGTTGATACTGGCCTTAAATCTGAAGGTGTTGTATCTCGCTCTGAATTCTTAAATGAACAACGTGAACTTGAAGTTCAAGTTGGCGACACAGTTGATGTTGTTGTTGAAGCACTTGACAACGGTATGGGTCAAACTGTTTTATCACGTGAAAAAGCAAAACGTGCTGAAACTTGGACTAAACTTGAAAAAATCTTTGAAGACGGCGAAATCGTTACTGGTATCATTTCTGGTAAGGTTAAAGGCGGTTTCACTGTTGATATCGGTCCAGTTCGTGCATTCCTACCAGGTTCTTTGGTAGACACTCGTCCTATCCGTGACACGACTCACCTTGAAGGTAAAGAGTTAGAGTTTAAAGTAATTAAACTTGATGCTAAACGTAATAACGTTGTTGTATCTCGTCGTGCAGTTATGGAAGCTGAATCTTCAGCTGACCGTGAAGCATTACTTTCTCAACTTGAAGAAGGTCAAACAGTTACTGGTACTATTAAGAACCTTACTGATTACGGCGCATTCGTTGACCTTGGTGGTATTGACGGTCTTCTACATATCACAGATATGGCTTGGAAACGCATCAAACACCCTTCAGAAGTTGTTGAAGTGGGTCAAGAAGTTACTGTTAAAGTACTTAAATTTGACAAAGAACGTAACCGTGTATCTTTAGGTCTTAAGCAATTAGGCGAAGATCCTTGGTTAGCAATCATGAACCGTTATCCTAAAGGTTCAATCGTTAAAGCTCGTGTAACGAACTTAACTGATTACGGTTGTTTTGCTGAAATTGCTGAAGGCGTTGAAGGCTTAGTACACGTTTCAGAAATGGATCACACTAACAAAAACATCCATCCATCTAAAGTTGTTCAGATTGGTGATGAAGTTGATGTTATGGTTCTTGAAGTTGATGAAGAACGTCGTCGTATTTCACTTGGTATCAAACAAACTCGTGCTAACCCATGGGAAGAGTTCTCTAAGTCACACGACAAAGGCGAAAAGGTTTCTGGTACGATCAAATCTATCACTGACTTTGGTATCTTCATCGGTTTACCAGGCGGTATCGATGGTCTAGTTCACTTGTCTGATATTTCTTGGAACGAACAAGGCGAAGAAGCTATTCGTCGTTACAAGAAAGGCGATACAGTTGAAGCAGTTATCTTGTCTGTAGATGCTGAAGGTAATCGTATCAGTCTTGGTATCAAGCAATTAAACAACGATCCGTTCAATGACTATTTAGCGATTAACGAACGCGGTGCTTTGGTTAAAGGTACTGTGACTGCAGTTGACGCTAAAGGCGCTACTATTAAGTTAGCTGACGAAGTTGAAGCTTCTTTGAAAGCATCTGAAATCAATCGCGATCGCGTTGAAGATGCAACTAAATTCTTAGAAGTTGGTCAAGAAGTTGAAGCGAAGATCATCAACGTAGATCGTAAATCACGTTCTATCAACTTGTCGATCAAAGCGAAAGACGAAGCTGAAGAGAAAGAGGCAGTTGCTGGCTTGAAAGTTGCTGCACCTGCTGCTGGTCAAGAAAATGGTCCTAAAACTATTGGTGATTTGATCAAAGCTCAAATGAACCACTAAGTTATTGTTAAAAAGTATTATTTAATGTAATTAATTAATATTTTTTATGCAATTACTGTAAAAGGTAGCGTAGTATGTGATTACTGCGCTACCTTTTTGTATTTAAAAAGGATATTATCTAGTGTATGTTAATTAGCATTAAAATTAATGAGGTCTTAAATGACAACTGAAGCACTTAATAAGTCTGACTTAATAGAAAGAATTGCTCTCAAAAACCCACATTTAGCAGAACCTTTAGTTGAGGAAGCTGTTAAGATTATGATCGATCAAATGATTGCATCATTATCTTCTGATGATCGTATAGAGATTCGTGGATTTGGTAGCTTTGCTTTACATCACCGTGATCCACGTGTGGGTCGTAATCCTAAAACAGGAAGATCTGTAGAGGTTGCTGCAAAAGCAGTACCACATTTTAAACCTGGTAAAGCACTACGTGATGCAGTAAACGAATCTGCCAATAAATAAAATTCAAATGGGGTGATTATGCGCTTTATCTTAGGACTGCTTTTAATAGCAGTATTTGTATATTCTTTAGCATTAGTTCTTATTAATGGTACAGAATTACCTGTAGACCTTTGGTTTACTCAAGTTCCAGCAATGCGTTTAGGCTTATTGCTTTTACTGACCTTAGTTATTGGTATTGTTCTAGGATTGTTAATTGGTGTTCAGGTTTTCCGTGTTTTTCAAAACAACTGGGAAATTCGCCGATTACGTAAAGATATTGATCATCTAAGAAAAGAACAAATTCAAACTGCACAACTGGCAGCGGCAGAAGCGGCTGCGAAAGTGCGTCATGAAAAGACGGTATTAGATATTCACTCTGAAGATAAGAGCTCTAGTCCCCTTTAATCGTAATGCTAAAAAAGCTCCATGCTGTATAGGTATGGGGCTTTTAGTTTTTTAACTTCCGCACTTTTTTATTTTTCTACACAATATAAAATAATAATTATCATTTTAATGCGTTGTTTATTTTACAGCATCAATCAATCCCCATTATAATCGCCGCACTTATATGTGTTGGAATTGAGATTCGTGAGTATTATTGTAGCCCTAGATGCAAAAAGCCAATATGACGCTTTAACGATAGCCGATCAGCTTGATCCATCACTTTGTCGCTTGAAAGTAGGTAAAGAATTATTTACTCATGAAGGTTCATCTATTGTCAAAGCTTTACATGACCGCAATTTTGAAGTGTTTCTCGATTTAAAATTTCATGATATTCCAAATACGACTGCACAAGCTGTTTGTGCTGCAGGAGATATGGGGGTCTGGATGGTGAATGTACATGCATCTGGTGGACGTAAAATGATGGAAACATGCGTGGAACGCTTAAAAAAGGGCAACTACGCAACACAATTAATTGCAGTAACTGTTTTAACATCTATGGGACGTGAAGACTTACGTGATATTGGTTTGGATGTAGAGCCATTTGAACAGGTTCAGCGTTTAGCCAAATTGACGCAAGACAGTGGTTTGGATGGCGTAGTTTGTTCTGCGCAAGAAGCAAAAATGCTACGTGATCAATTAGGACAGGAATTTTCACTTGTAACGCCTGGTATTCGCCCTGAAGGTTCAAATGCGGATGATCAAAAGCGAATTGTTACACCAAAGCAAGCAATGTTAGATGGTTCTACGCATTTAGTGATTGGCCGCCCAATTACTCAATCAGAAAATCCTAGCCAAACTCTGAGAGATATTCTGGCAACATTGTCTTAATATTATGCGTTATTAAGTTGTTAAAAGCCTTTCATATGAAAGGCTTTTCTTATATGTTTGATTGAATTGTGATTTGCATTCTTTTAAAGAAGAGGGTTGTTTTATGTCACATGATCCTAACGCACTAGACTTACAGCAGCAAGCTGATGAAATTGCACAGCAATTAGAAGAAATAGAACAACAGCAAAGCCAAAATTCAGATTGGACGTCTGGTCTTGATGTTGCTGAAATTGGTGCTGGTGTTTTAGATATCTTGGGTGATTTTCTGGTTGGTATAGCTTTGAGTTTGTAAGATAAACAATCATTTAAAATTAATTTTTCATTGTGTACCGAAATATAAAATTCTAATCATTAATATTATTCTTCAGGCTTAATTATCTAAAGAGGATAGAGTAATCAGAATTGAATATTCTCTAGCCTCTTCGTTAGATGGAAACTTATAAAGCTGCCAATACACTCACAGCGATGGGGGCTAATACTGAAAGTACAAAGCCACTGACCATTGCATGTGGAATAAAATCATTACCACAGGCTTGTTTGACCATAGGCAGTGTTACATCCATCGCTGTTGCGCCTGCGGATGAAATTGCTGAGCGTGGGTAACGCCATCCAACTAAATACATAAATACAATTGCAAAAATTTCTCTAAATAAGTCATTCATTAAGGCAATACTACCTAAATGTGAATTTTTTAATTCTGTAACGACAATTCCTGTCATGGAGTAAAAACCATAACCTTGGGATAACATAATCAAATCATTGAGCTTAATATTTTTAATAAACAATGAAACGACCAACGCACCTAAAATTGATCCCACGATGCAAGCTGTTGGAACGAGTAATATTTTCCAATTTAACCAAGAGCGATCTAATGGTGAATAAGCGAGGTCTAAGCCAATTAAAAACATAAAGATCAGTAGTAAATTCCAAGTACTAACATGCAATGTTGCATCAAAATAATTAAATAATTCAGCTACAAAATAACCGAATGCAAGAGCAATAAATGCATAGCTGATATTAATTAGAGAACTCATGACCAATTGTAGTGATACTTTGCCTTGTGAAGGCTGATAGCCAATGCCTTTAAAAACAACGTAACAACATATAAATGCACCCAGAGAGGTTGCCATTGCAATCATAAAGGCATGGCTTAGAATTTCAGTTGGGCTGGTAATGCTGTGAATAGTTTGAGAAAACTCGATTGCAATTGCAACAAGTAAAATATAAGTAAAATAAGGTAGGATTTTAAGACAGATACGCTCCAGCCACTCGGGTAAACGGCGCGCTAAGATAAAACCAATGAATAAACAGAATAATAGTTGGAAAATAAGCCAAAGAGATTGCATAAAAAATAGATAGGCAAAAAATACCTATCTATTATAGTCGAAACAATTAAGCTACTTTTGACTTTTTATTAGATCCTTGGTGACTGCCCAATAAACGATAATCAGCGGGATTTGCTTTACGTGTTTTTAACCAATATTTCCAAGTATAGGTGGGCCATAAAGAAAAGTTTTTACCACCATCTTGCTGGTACCAGCTGACACAACCTGATTGCCAAACCGTCCCTTTTAATTTATTTTGCACAGCTTGATTAAATTGCTCTTGAATTTCTGGTTTCACTGCAATCGCTTGAACTTGGGTTTTATTCACCATTTGAATAAGCTGTAAAATATAATTAACTTGTGACTCAATCATAAAAATCACTGAGTTATGACCCAATACGGTATTTGGCCCAAGCAATTGAAATAAATTAGGGAAACCTTTTGTACTAATGCCTAAATAGCTTTCCGCACCATCTTTCCATGCTTGTTTAAGTTCAAGGCCATTTTCTCCAAAGCAATCAAATGATTTAAGATAAATTCTTGGATCTGTAATAAAACCAGTACCATAAATTAAACAATCAATTGGTCGTTCTTGACCATCTTTAGAAATAATACTATTTTCAGTGAGTTCAACAATTCCATCTGTAATAAGTTCAACATTCTCACGGTTAAATGTTGGAAAATATTTATTAGAAATCAGAATGCGTTTACAACCCATAACAAAATCAGGAATTAATTTTTGAGCAGTCATTTTGTCTTTGACTTGATACTTGATAAACGCTTCGGCAAGTTTTTGTCCATATTTCATAATTTGTGGTTTTACAATCGGAACAACACGAGACTCATTTGACCAATATAAGCGAGCACGATGTAATTTTCTAAACCAATCGAATCGACTAAATAAATTTTTATCTAATACATTGTAAGCACGTTCATCGCGTGGAATGACCCAAGCGGCAGTGCGTTGAAATACATATAATTGTCCAACTTTGGGCGCTATTTCTGGAATGTATTGGATTGCGCTGCCACCAGTACCAATTGAAGCGACTTTTTTATCATTTAAATTATATTGGTGGTTCCAGTGTGAAGAATGGAACACTTCACCCTTAAACTTTTCGATACCTTTAATATGTGGAATTTGTGGAACATGCAAAGGTCCAGATGCAAAAATTACAAATTGAGCATCAATTTTTTGACCATTTTTTAATGTTAAGTGCCAATTCAAATTTTGTTCGTCATATTGGGTTGCAATGACTTCTTGGTTGAATTGGATGTATTGATTTAAGTTGAATTTGTGGACTAAATCTTGAATATAATTAAAAATTTCAGGTGCTTCGGCATATCGTTTTGACCAATTTAATTTTGGCGCAAAAGATAATGAATACATATGTGATTGTACGTCACACGCTGCACCTGGATATTGATTTTCACGCCAAGTACCACCGACATCATTGGCTTTTTCGAGAATAATAAAATCATGGACATTGGCTTGAATTAAGCGAATGGCCATGGCTAAACCGCCAAAACCTGATCCGATAATTGCGATTTGTGTTGTTTGAATAGGAGTTGTCGTTGCTTGTGTTGTACTCATTTTACATGCTCTGAGTTTTTCAGTTTTACGTAGATTAAACCAATCCTGCAAATGTAATAATGATTGCAATGACACGAAAATTGATATATTCGGCAATTTGCAAAAAGTGAGCTTTATAGTAAAAAGTGAGGGTAAGAATGGTTTGCAGATAATATGAAACGATCAATCCTCGGTTTAATGTATTTAATTCATGGTATGCGTAATGCTGGAATCCAAGTAGATGATCGTCTTGAGAGTATTGGTATTAAAGCTGAAGCGCTTGATCCGAGTTCAATTATTCACCCAAGTTTAGAGTGGGACATTCTTAAAGTTGTGGGTCATGATGTTCAGCCTGAAACGGGTTTATTTATTGGACAGCATTATTCTCTTGCCGGTTATGGTTCTTTACTGATGCTATTGGTGACGTGCAATCGTGTATATGATGCGATTCATAATGGTATCCAATATCAAAGTTTGACTTATTTATATGGTGTTTTAGGTGTTGAAAATAGAGAACACCAAATAGCATTAACTTATCAACCTGTAGATTTAAACTCTGAAATGGGTTTACTTAGAGCGCAATGTGAAGTTTCTGGTACGTATAAGTTCCTGAATGATATTTATAAAATGATGGGTTTAAGCGTACCGAGTGTCAGAATTGAACTGCCTTTTACACAGCCTGAAGATGCTGATATTTTAAAACAATATCATGATTATTATGGCTCAGATCTCCATTTTGGTTGTAAGTACGCATGTTTTTTGATCGACAAAGAAGTGATGGAGCTAAAAATTCCATCATCGGACCCAATTACAAATCGTGTGTATGAAGCCAAATGTATTGCGGAAATTGAGCGTCTGAATGTTGAGGAAGTTAAAACACCGCCATTAATACAGCGTGTGAATGATTATCTTGAATTGCAACAGGGAATTATTCCGTCTATGGCTGAAGTTGCACAGGCTTTGAATGTGCCTGAGCGAACTTTACGTCACCAACTGCAACAACTTGATACCAGTTATAAACAAATTCGTGAACAGTTGATTAAACACAAAGCATTGCGACTTATTGAATATAAAGAATACTCGATAGAAGTGATTGCTGAGTTACTGGGCTATTCTGAACCTGCGGCATTTAATCATGCTTTTAAGCGTTGGTTTGGGCAAAGTCCAAGACAATATGGTAAGTAAAACAGTGGTATTAACATGATTATTCAGCTCATTTTGCCGAATAGCAACATCATAGAATGCATTCACATACAAAAAAGTATGTGAAATGAATGAGTAGCGAATAATGTGTAGTGAATTGATCTATAGATAATCATGAAGATTAGCCCAAAGTTTTATTTATCAAAAATGAATATTCGATATACTCCTATTAGCCATTAAAAGTAACTGAATGATATGTTAGATCAGAATTCAATTTCAAACACCGCCTTTAGTCCTGTATCACCTGCTGAACGTTATGCGAAAGCTGTGTCTTCTGGGCAGTTTTTACCAGATGATGCCCAAGCAGAGGCAGTACATGAGTTAGATCGCGTTTGGCATGAACTGACTAATCGCTATAAAGCTTCAAAAAAGGCATTCCGTCGTTTTCGTCGTCAAACTGCACCACGTGGCGTATATATGTGGGGTGGTGTAGGGCGTGGTAAGACATGGTTAATGGATCAGTTCTATGATTCGATTCCATTCCGTCGTAAAACACGTATGCATTTCCATCATTTTATGCAATTTGTGCATAAAGAATTGAATAAATTATCTGGACAGCGTAATCCATTGGATTTGGTTGCAGATCAAATTTATAAAGATGCCGTAGTGATTTGTTTTGATGAATTTTTTGTATCTAATGTGACAGATGCAATGATTCTGAGTGATTTATTTCAGAAATTATTTACACGTGGCGTCACTTTAATTGCAACATCCAATATTGCTCCAGATGGTCTATATAAAAATGGTATCCATCGTGATCGTTTTATCCCAACTATTGAAATGGTGAAGACCTATTGTGTGGTATTGAATGTCGATGCAGGTGTGGACTATCGCTTACGTGTGCTAAAACAAGCGCAACTCTTTAAATCACCATTAACTGATGATCATAAAGTGTGGATGGCAAAGCGTTTTACTGCTTTGACGACATCGCAAAAAATTTCGGAAGAGCCGATTATGATCAATAATCGTGTGGTTGAGACGATTGGTCATACAGAAGATGTATTGTGGTGTGAATTCCGAGAATTGTGTATGAAACCACGCAGTCCTTCTGATTTTATTGAAATTGCCAATATTTATAATACTGTTTTAGTGAGTAATGTTCCGCATTTGACCGATTTGCTTTCGGAAGGAACACGTCGCTTTATTTATTTGGTCGATGAGTTTTATGATCGTGGAGTGAAGCTGCTTTTAACTTCGCAGGATTCTATTATAGAGATCTATGAAGGAGAAAAACTTGTTTTTGAGATTGAGCGTACACGCTCACGCTTGCTTGAAATGCAGTCTGATGAATATATTCAAGCTGAACATCGTCAGATTAAAGACAAAGAGTTAAAAGTTGAGTAAGGCTTCAATTTAAAATAGTGAGAAATATATTTAAAAAATTAAGGCACTTTTGAAGTGCCTTTTTTATAATTGGAAAGAAGTGATTTGACAATAATTTTAAACACAATAATTACTTTGCTTTATCGACATTCTGTCAGATTCATGGCTTAATCTTTGCACACGGAAGAAAGTGTATTAGAAAAAATGAATAAATTAGCAAGCGTTCTGAACTTTGGTCTAATTTCGACATTTAAAAAATTTAATACACTATAAATATTACCCAAGTTGATGATATTGTCGTATTTTTGATCATTATTTGTTAGGTTGATGCTCGCATTTATTTCAATGGAAATGATCACTATTTAGCAATGTGATAGTACTATTCAGCATGGTTTAAATCGGTATACTAGAATCTCTTGTTATAAAAAGTAGCAATATCAGGAAAGACAATGACTGCACGTATTCAAAAAGGCAAGTTAGCGATTGCTAAAGAACTTTACGATTTCATCGAAAAAGAAGCTTTACCAGGCACTGGTTTAGATAACGAAACATATTGGAAGAACTTTGAGCAAGTCGTTGTCGATCTTAGCCCTAAGAATAAAGCGCTTTTAGCAAAGCGTGATGATATTCAGGCTAAAATTGATGAATGGCACCGCAATAATAAATTTGAACTCGAAGCTTATAAAGCTTTCCTTAAAGAAATTGGCTACTTATTACCAGAAGTAGAAGATTTTCAAATCAGCACACAAAATGTAGATGAAGAAATTGCATTGTTGGCTGGTTCGCAATTGGTTGTACCAGTGCGTAATGCACGTTACTGCTTAAATGCGGCAAATGCGCGTTGGGGTTCTTTATACGATGCACTTTACGGTTTTGACGTGATCCCAGAAGATGGTGGCGCAGAAAAAGGTAAGGGTTATAACCCAGTTCGTGGCGATAAAGTTATTGCATTTGCTAAAAATTTCTTAAATGAAACATTCCCATTGGTAAATGGTTCACATGCAGATGCAACAAAATATGCTGTAGAAAGCAAAAAACTTGTTGTGACATTAAAAGATGGTTCTACATCTACTTTGGCACACGAAGCTCAATTCGTTGGCTTTAATGGTGAAGAAGCTGCACCTGTTGAAATTGTATTGTTGAACAATGGTTTGCATGTTGTTATCGAAATTGATGCAACAAGCCCAATTGGTAAAACGGATGCGGCTGGCGTAAAAGACCTTGTACTTGAAGCTGCTGTGACCACGATTCAAGATTTAGAAGACTCAATCGCAGCAGTAGATGCTGAAGAGAAAGTTGAAGGCTACCGTAACTGGTTAGGTTTAATGCGTGGTACGTTATCAGAGTCTATCGAGAAAAATGGTAAAACCGTTACTCGTACACTTAACAAAGACCGTACGCACAAAAACTTGATTGGTGGTGAAACTAAACTTCACGGTCGTTCACTCATGTTACTTCGTAACGTGGGTCATTTAATGACAAATCCTGCGATCCTTGTAGATGGTGCTGAAATCTACGAAGGCATCATGGATGCATTAATTACACCATTGTTAACTTTTGCAGACATTAAAGGCGAAAACGAAAACAAGAACTCTCGTAAAGGTTCTATGTATATCGTTAAACCAAAAATGCACGGCCCAGAAGAAGTTGCTTTTGCAGTTGAATTATTTGGTCGTTCTGAACAAGCGCTTGGCTTACCAGAAAAAACCTTAAAAATCGGTATTATGGATGAAGAGCGTCGTACATCTGTAAACTTGAAAAACTGTATTTATGAAGCGAAAGATCGTACAATTTTCATTAATACAGGTTTCATGGACCGTACAGGTGATGAAATTCATACATTTATGGAAGCGGGTCCATTCGTTCGTAAAGGCGAAGTAAAAGCTCAAATTTGGTTCCCTGCTTACGAAAACCGTAATGTTATGGTCGGTCTGAAAGCTGGTTTACGTGGTAAAGCGCAAATTGGTAAAGGCATGTGGCCGAAACCAGATATGCTTTTAGATATGTATAATACAAAGATTGAGCATCCAGAAGCGGGCGCAAGCTGTGCATGGGTTCCATCACCATCTGGTGCGGTTATTCACGCAATTCATTATCATCAATGTAACGTTTCAAACCGTCAACAAGAACTATTGAAAACTGAAGCATTACCTTTAGATGATTTGTTAACGCCACCTTTAGCAGCAGATACAAACTGGACTGCGGAAGAAAAAACCAAAGAACTTGAAAATAATCTTCAAGGTATCTTGGGTTATGTGGTTCGTTGGGTAGATTTAGGTGTAGGTTGTTCTAAAGTACCAGACATCAATAATGTCGGTTTAATGGAAGATCGTGCAACTTTACGTATTTCATCACAACACGTTGCAAACTGGTTGCGTCACGCTATTGTGACGAAAGAGCAAGTTGAAGAAGTTATGCAACGCATGGCGAAAATTGTGGATGAGCAAAATGCCAATGATCCAGAATATACGGCGATGTCACCTGCATTCAACGGTTATGCTTACCAAGCAGCGTATGACTTAGTATTTAAAGGTGGTGAGCAACCATCGGGTTATACAGAGCCACTATTGCATGCAGCACGTTTAAAATTAAAAGGTTATACAGGTGATTAATTTCATTGTATAAATTGAAAGCCAGTTATTTCGATAACTGGCTTTTTTGTTTCTGCTTTAGGTTTTTATTAGACATAATCGGTATCGTAAATTATATATTGGCTTAAATGATTAATAAAATAATTGAACATAGATAAGAATATTCATTTTGATTAATATTTTTGCATTGATCACGAGCAGCTTCAATTCATCTACGTTTAGGTTATCATTCTTTTTGCTTTATTAAAATATGTTGTTAATATTCATATCGAGTGTTTTTTGCTACAATTAGGGTAATCGCATTACTATTTAGTTGAATTAAAATGACATCAATTTTGAAATTAGATGCACTGAAAAATGCCGAAGTGAGCCATACACCTTATCCATATTTTATAGTTGAAAATGCACTGGCAGACAGCGAAGTACAGGGTGTGATTCAGGATTTTCCTAAAATTGAACAGGGTGGAAGTTATAATATTGAAGATGTAGAAATTAAGCCTAATTTTGATCGCTTTTTAAAATCATTAGATACGCCTGAGTTTCGTCAAATCTTAACGGATAAGTTTGATGTAAATGTTATGGAACATCCGATGATGGTGACATTACGTGGTTATTCACGCCAAAAAGATGGACGTATTCATAGTGATTCGAAAAGTAAATTATTAACAATCTTGATTTATTTGAATGAATCTTGGGATGCCCCGAATGGTCGTTTGCGTATTTTGAATAATGATAATGATATCAATAACTATGTTACAGAAATTAATGCAGGGCCGGGTTCATTGGTTGCATTTAAAGTGACGGATAATGGTTGGCATGGCTATATTCCTTATGAAGGACAACGGCAATCGATTCAAATTAACTTTTTAACCAGCGAAAAAGCCAACGCAAAACATAAATTTTTTCATGGTTTGAGTGCAAAAATGAAAAAGATTTTTGGATAAAAAAAAGTCAAAAAATGAAGGTGGATTTTCTTCAAGATTATCTAACCTTCATTTCCAGTATGAATTCAGCCAACCATCAATATATTTTGTTATTCTTATGTGTGCCAATTTTAAGCCCATTACGCATTTACAAATTTTAGTATTAGATTTACCACCCATTCCGTTTGTGTATGAAGCGGAGGTTTTCCCGAGTTTTCTAACGCCATTACTGTTTAAATCTACATTGGGCTTAGAGTGGCGTATGGTTAATTTTGGTCTAATTCCCAAGTGGGCAGATGACAAAGACATTGCCAAGCATACTTACAATGCTCGTAATGAAACCATTATGCAAAAGCCAAGTTTTAGTGAGGCTTTTAATAAGTGCCAATTTGGTGTTGTTGCTGTTACAGAGTTTTATGAGTCTAAATATGTCAACGGGCGACCACAGCGTTGGGGTGTCAAGCGGAAGGATGGAAAAGCATTTTACCTCGCAGCTTTATATGAAATAACTCGATTAGCAAGTGGGGAAGTGATTCGTTCTGCAACACTTATAAGTATGGACGCGCATAAACATGAGATGATGCGTGAATTTCACGAGCCACGAACAGATAAACGATCAGTTGTAGTAATACCGCATAGCCGTTTAGAAAAGTGGTTGATGCTAAAACAACCCGATATTTCACCTTTTATCGAAGGTTTTCCTGTGGAGGAGTTTGAGTGCTTTTATTGTCCTAAACAACGAAATAACAAAAACTCACCACAGATTGAAATATTTGATGAATAGGATTACCCATTAATATTAAGTGATTAGTGTGCTAGATTTTTAAAAATTAATTTCAAACTTTCCATCATTTTTTCAATTTGTAGTGGTGTTAAGCCTTCAAAAGATTGTTCTAAGACAATAGCCATTAAGTCATTGATTTTGTGTGTCATTTGTTTACCTGATTCTGTGAGATAAACACGTGTAATTCGTGCATCATTTTCACAAGAAAAAGTTTCTACAAAGCCTTCTTCTTTCAAGCGATAAACAATTTTTGTTGTGGTCGACATTTTAGAGACAATCATTTCTGAAAGCTCAGAAACACTCGCATTGGGTTTTGACTCTAAAGAGACCAATAAGCGTCTTCTAGAGTTATCTACACCATATTTTTTGAGTACGTGGTCTACATTCAGCACATATTGTGAATGAACTTGCGTAATCCAGTAAAAAGGAAAGTTTTCAATATTGAAGTTTTCCGTAGCGGGTAAAAATTTTGAATATTTCTTAGTCATTAGGGAGTACCTGGTTTTTGTAATTATTGCTAAACTTAAAGTCTAATAATATTTTATTTTGATAAGTTGAATCAATACGTGATGTATCACTTAATGCAAAAAAACAAGGAAAATCTACTCAATATAGATTTTCCTTGGAGTAAACTTAGGCAGCTTGATCAAGTGAAGATATTTTATAATTATCCTTATCTTGATGAAACGCAACAATACTTTGAGTAAATCTAATTACTTTTTCTTGTGATTAAGAATTTATACTTTTCATAACCGATAGTTTTGCTATCGGATGTGTATTCTCAAGAATAACATTGTGTGTCAATTCTTGCTGACGATTCTTTTGCGTTACAACAACGCTGACATAATGCTCATTTAGAACTGAATCACTATTAATACAAGTACCTAAAGAGTGCGTATTTACACTCAATGTCGTGACGCTTGCCATTATTGTAGGTCTTGTTTATTTTCACTTATTTTGAAAATTTTTAATCAAAATTAAAAAACTTTATGCCAAAAAAGTATGATTATTAAACAAAAGTGCTGACTATTTATTTTAGTGGAAAATTAGACCACAAAAACTTGGCTTTATTCATAAAAGGTTCTGTCGTTTAGGTCATAAGCTGTGTAAACCAGAATGCTTTATAGATGTATCTTATTATTTATCTCATTGAATATAAAAAGGTAATATTTTTCCAGAGATGTTTCATTGTTGTAATATTTTATTTTTAATAGATCAGTGGATTTTAATTATTCGGCATTTGTTGATTTGATAAAAAATGTTTCTGTTAATATTTTATTGACTAAAAGTGATGTTAATTAATATTTTATTGTTTACTGCACGGTAGTTTTATTATTGATGATCCATTGCAATTTAGCTGAATTACGAATGGGTCATTATTCACAATTAAATACTAAATAAATGTAATTTTTTCATGAAAAGTAATTACAAAACTCTAATATTATGCATAATTATAGTAATTCTTGTTGAAAAGGTATCATTCATGGATCCGTCGCCGTGTAGGTTAAGCTTATTTATTGCTTCTTTATATATTTATAATAATAAGCAGGAGATTTAATAATGGAATTTTTATTAGATCCTGGCATTTGGATTGGTCTTTTAACTTTAATCGTTATAGAAATTGTACTGGGTATAGATAACCTTGTATTTATTGCCATTTTGGCAGATAAACTTCCCCCTGAACAACGCGATAAAGCACGAATCATTGGTTTGTCTTTAGCTTTGCTCATGCGTTTAGGATTGTTGTCTATTATTTCATGGCTGGTTACATTAACTAAGCCGCTTGTAGAAGTTGCTGGATTCTCTTTTTCTGGGCGAGATTTAATTCTCTTATTTGGTGGTCTATTCCTTGTCTATAAGGCAGTCACAGAGCTGCATGAAAAAATGGAAGGCAAGCCCGAAGTCAAAAGCACGGGTGCAGTTGTTTACGCAGGATTCTGGGCTGTTGTTGCACAGATCATTGTATTAGATGCGGTTTTCTCGCTCGACTCTGTGATCACTGCAATTGGAATGGTGGATAATATTTATGTGATGATGGCGGCAGTCACTATTGCTGTAATTGTCATGTTGATTGCTTCTAAACCATTAACCAACTTTGTGAATAAACATCCAACAGTGGTTATTCTGTGTTTAAGTTTCTTGCTGTTAATTGGTGTGAGCTTAATTGCAGAAGGTTTTGGCTTCCATATTCCAAAAGGGTATATCTACTCAGGTATTGGTGTTGCAATCATCATCGAAGCATTTAACCAATATACCAGTCGTAATGCTGAAAAGTATGAGTCCAAGATTCCATTGCGCCATCGCACAGCCGATTCTATTTTGAAATTGATGGGCAGTAAATTAGATGCTGACTTGTTACAAAATCCTGAAGCCTTAGCTGCGCAGAAAGCCTTTGGTGATGAAGAGCGTTATATGGTCGGTGGAGTATTAACCCTCGCTGAACGTACCGTTGCTTCAATTATGACACCGAGAAATCAGATTTCATGGATTAATCTTGATGATGATCCTGAAAGTATTCGTCAACAGATTTTAGCTGTGCCGCATAGCCTATTTCCAGTGTGTCGTGGGCATTTAGATAAGGTGGTTACCGTTGTCCGTGCGAAAGAGTTAATTGATGTTTTAGAAGAGCCTGAACAATTACAAGCTTTATTAAAGCGTAGTCGTCCGATTTTTATTTTTGAAAAAATGAAAGTGATTGATGCGATTAATACTTTGAGAACCTCTAAAGGCTCATTGGTATTAGTGAGTAATGAGTTTGGTAATATTCAAGGTTTAATTTCACCACTTGATGTATTTGAAGCTATTGCAGGTGAATTCCCAGATGCGGATGAACAGCTTGAATTGATTAGAATAGATGATACGACTTGGAAAGCATCTGGAATGTTAGATCTTTACCAGCTTGAATTAGAGCTGGGAACAATTGATTTGGTTCAAGAAGATTCTGGATATTTCAGTGTTGCTGGTTTGATTTTAGATAAAACTCAAGGTGAAGCTAAAGTCGGTACGCAAATTGAACAGGATGGTATTTGGTTTGAAGTCGTTGAAATGGATGAAAATCGAATTAAAACGGTGAAAATCACACGCCCTGAGTAATTTTATTATTGATTTTTCTGAGTAAAAAAATGCCTCAAATTTGAGGCATTTTTTGAATAAAAGGACGCTTTAACAGGATGATGTGTTTAAGCGGCTAAACTCGATAGATTAAGAATATATTTTTTCAGCCATAATAGGCCATAAATTTTGATGAGATTTTTTAAACATCATCATATGACCAATAGCTTTATGATTATGCTGTTGTGGTTCAAGTTCGATCATGTCTGTGTTCGCATTTGGATACAAGCGCAATAAATCTTTCACATTTGCTTCAGTCGCAATTTCATCATCCGAAGACCAGTAGACGGTAATAGGGCAATTCACTTTAGCGTGATAATCCTCAAAAATGGTTTTACCAATCGCATTCATTACATAGCCTGGCTTACTACAAAATTGTGCCCATTGCTTAGCCACATTTTTAGGCAGGTTCTCGCCCATGCCTAGCATTTTGGTTGCTCCATAGCCTTTGATTAAAGTTGAAACTGGGAAAACCAAATTAAACATAACAGGTGCCATGCGTTTTGTACGACCTTTCAGTCCTTTTACATGACCTGTGGATCCTGAAATAGCGATAACTTGAGCAACTTTATCATAATTAGACACAATTCCGAGCAATTGCCCACCTGCACTGTGCCCCAATAAAGTGACTTGCTCTTGTCCTGTCTTTTCCAATAATGTTTGAATCGCAGCAGGAATATCCAGTAATCCCCAATCTTGGATGCTCGCATTTGAATCGCGGAGTGAGCTATATAGCGAATCACCAATGCCACGAAAATCAAAGACCAGTACATCTGAGCCTTGTTCTGTAAGCCATTCGATAAAATTGTGATAAAAGCCTTGAGTAATCCCAGTCGCAGGGCATAGAAGGATGGGCAAATTTTTAGTTGATTGTTTTGACTGATAAAAACGTCCACTTAAGCTATAGCCATCTGTACAAGTTACGGTTACATTCTCAAAAGAGTTCATGGTTATTTAATCATTATTACTATGAGAATTACTTTACACGAGTTCCAAAAAGAAACTTAATGATTATATGACTTAAAAGTCAATTGGAAATCTTTTGCATCATGATTGAGAATAGGTAGTTAAAATGGAATTTATGGCTTTACCCGTTTCGGTGAAATTAGCGTTATCGTTCAGTGGGATGTACCTGTGGGTGGGAATGCTAACAGGTGTTTGGAAATATTACCAAATCAGTCGTTCAGAATCAGCGAGAGCACATTATTATGTGGATATTGCACATCGTAGTAGCTTGCTTTATGCACCTGCGACCTTGATTTTGGCTGTGATGGCTTATTGTTCGGTATGGTCAGAAACAGTTAATTTTTTATTTATTGTGATTAATATCTTTTTCTTCACTTTTTCTATAGCCAGTTATATTTTGCATGGTTGGTTAAAAGATACAAGTAATCAATTCAAAGAACCGCATCAATTGGGGCAATTTCAATTACCTAAAGTACTTATGCGAATGGCGATGGTTTTATTGGTGATTGGTGAGATTATTGCAACGGGTGGTTTATTGTTGGGAATGTTTAAAGCATTATTTTAATCGTATTCAATGTATTGGAAATACGGCTTTATTCTTTTTTCGATGTTTTGATATTTTTATTATTTATTTGAGAATTAGTGTTTGATTCTAGATTAAAGATGGATGCGAGGCATCCACCTTTAATCAGTGATTTTAGTGAGTTTTCTAGATTTGTGATCCACTACATCCCAAATATAAAAAGCAGCTGAAACAACTAAGGCATAAGCAAAAAATTCAGGTTTTAAGTTGCCTTGAATCAAGCCATGAATAAATAAAGTAATAAAAAGAGCAATCGTTGTACTTAAGTACGTGACTAGCTTTTTGTTAGCCCTCAAAGAATTAATGAAGACTTGCTTGTTGAAATGTATTGATAACATCTCCATACCTCCTGTCTGCTCGACAAAAACCTAATTGTTTTGGTCTAGATTGGTTTGTTCAGTTGTACCATATTTAATTATTATTTCAAGCCCAAATACTAGTATTTTGATAAATATATGTGACATATTTATGACAAAACATGAATAGTTCATTTATTTTTGAAATGTGTATGATAATTGATCGATTATAAGGGTTGCTGCATTATAAAAAGATAACTGATTATCATAATGAAATAAGGTATGAGAACTAGAATTTAAAGAGAGTATAGACGAAAGTTATGCCAAGAACGTAAATTTTGCATAAAAGATGGTGATTTAGCAGTATTTTGGCAGTAAAAATAATACTTTTTGGCATTCATATAGAGTAGTGAATACATATATTTGTGTGAACGATGATTGGATAGTTTTGTTTATTTATCCATCTCATGAGGCTGCTGGCTAAATTCATCTTTAAAGTTTCGTAAATAACAGCATTTACATTCAAGGTATCAACAAATCGAAATGTTGATACCTTGATTTTGGACATTGTGAATTGTTTTAAGCGATGAGCTTAAATCAACTCGCCATCGCATCTATTGTTAATTCAGCCACTGATGGTTTTGCTTTCTCTGCTTTTAATCCAAGTTTACTGAATAATTGCTTATCTCTACCTTCACCTGCGTTGGGTGTGGTTAATAGTTTTTCACCACTAAATAATGAGTTTGCACCTGCCATAAATGCTAGAGCTTGATCAGAATCGCTCATTGATTCACGACCAGCAGAAAGGCGAATATAACTTTTTGGCATAATGATTCGCGCAACTGCGATGGTACGAATCCATTCTGTTACATCGAGTTTTTCAACGTCTGCGAGGGGCGTACCTTCAATAGGTACGAGCATGTTGATTGGCACAGATTCAGGATGCATTGGCAATGTTGATAATTCTAATAATAAACCTACACGATCGTGGCTATTTTCACCTAAACCGACAATACCGCCACTACAGACTTTCATACCTGCATTGCGTACATGATCTAGCGTATCTAAACGATCATCGAAAGTGCGAGTGCTGATCACCTTTGGATAGTATTCACGAGAGGTGTCTAAGTTGTGATTGTAATAATCCAAACCTGCAACTTGTAAACGTTCAGCTTGAGATTGATTCAACATACCTAATGTCATACAGGTTTCTAAACCTAATGCTTTAACTTCACGAACCATTTCCAAGACATAAGGCATATCTCGTTCATGTGGGTTACGCCAAGCTGCACCCATACAAAAGCGTGAAGAGCCAGATTCTAAAGCTTCTTTGGCTTCTTGAATGACTTTATCGACAGCAATACGTTTTTCAGCTTCTAATTTTGAATCATAACGTGCAGATTGCGAACAATATTTACAATCTTCAGGGCATTTACCTGTTTTAATGGACAGTAATGTGCTCACTTGAATTGTATTGGCATTGAAATGTTCACGATGCGTTTGCTGTGCTTTAAATACCAAATCTAAAAAAGGTTGTTCATATAAAGCCTGAATTTCGTCACGAGTCCAGTCATTACGTACAGTCATTGGTAAAATCCATGATAATTATAGTCTATGGCTTTATCATACAGAATTTAAGCCAATTCAAAAGTGCAAAAACATCCAAATATGATGGTTAGTAACGATTGAAAATGTCGGAAGTCGTTAAATTTAAAATTGTAGATATAGTTGCGAAGTTGAGCATATTTACAGTTATTTCATCACAATATTGTATTTTATTGAAATGTTAATTTCGTCGTATTGGTCATTAAAAATTTAAAATATTGTAAACTTTGTAATGAACTTGAAATTAGAAAATAGCTTCTTTGATGCGAGTTGAAACGATTAAATTTACTGCTTTTTTTTCAAATGTTCCGCAATTGCCCAGTCGATATGGACTTGCACAATCTCATCATGTAGTGATCTATTCTGTTGTAATGCGATGAATATTTCATTTGAAAAAGGTGCATTCCCTAGCCCAATGGCAATATTACGCATAAAACTTTGATAGCCCGTGCGACGAATTGGACTGCCTTCTGTGCAGGTTAAAAATGTTGCTTCATCCCAATACCATAAATCCAATAAGCTCACCTGATCTAAACCATGTCTTGGATTGAAATCTTCAATCGTTGCTTTCTTGGCAAAACCATTCCATGGGCAAATCAGTTGGCAGTCATCGCAACCGAAAACACGATTACCTATTCCTCGGCGTAATTCTTCTGGAATGATGCCTTTATATTCAATGGTAAGGTAGGCAATGCATTTACGAGCATCGAGCATATAGGGCTCGACAATGGCTTGAGTCGGACAAATGTCGATACATGCTGTACATGAACCACAATGTTTGGTGGTCGGCCCATCAAAAGGTAAATCTAGGGAAGTAAATAATTCACCTAAAACAAAGAATGAACCCGATTTTTTATGAATCAGTAAGGTATGTTTTCCAGTCCATCCCATACCTGCATTTTCAGCCAGTGATTTTTCAAATATAGGTGCTGAATCTGCAAATGGGCGTGATTCAAATTCACCAACTTTTTCTTTAATCAAATTGGACAATGTTTTTAAACGCCCACGCATGACTTTATGGTAGTCACGCCCACGTGCATAGCGTGCAATAATGGCGGCATTTGGTTCATCTGGAATATATCGAGTTTTTGGTGTTTCAACCAAATAGTTCATGCGGACGCAGATAATACTTTTTGTTCCGGGCACTAATAATGTCGGATCTGCACGTTTTTCTAAATTTTCTTCTAAAAATTTCATATCGCCATGATAACCACGTTTCAAATATTCTTTAAATCGTGCTAATTCAGCTTGAGCATCGGGACGTGCAATGACACAATCAGCAAAGCCGAGATGCAACGCTTGTTGTTTGATCCAAGCTTTTAACGCTTGTAGATCAAGTTGTTGCAAAGGAATATGTTGTGTGGTTGAAGGTGCCGACATAGTGATTAGAAGTACTATAAAAATGTAAAAAGAAAAGGATAAAGCGATGCGACAACAAGTTTATCATAGCCACGAGATTCAAGCATGGGAACAACGTTGGTTTGCACAGCAAAATAGTTCATTTGGTTTAATGCAACAGGTCGCATGGTCAATTGCGCAACGCTTAGATTTATTATTTCAGTCATCACATTCACAAATTAAAAAAATCGCCATTTGGTGTGGTTCTGGGAATAATGCAGGAGATGGATATTGTCTAGCTGTTTATTTACAGCAATATGGGTATCAAGTCGAAATTTTTGCAGCAGAAGCGGGACAATCGCAAGATTTAAGATCTGCTATTTTGATTGCTCAACAACATCAACTTATGATTCATCAAAATTTTATGATGACTCAATCATTTGACTGTCATATTGATGCTTTGTTTGGCATTGGTCTAAATCGAAATTTAGATAATAATTGGCAAAATATTATCCAAAGTTTTAATGCTCAAACAGGTTTGAAAATAGCCGTCGATATTCCGAGTGGTTTGAATGCAAATACAGGGCAACCCTTAGCCATTGCTATAAAAGCAGATTATACATTTACAGTTTTAGGACTTAAAGCAGGATTATTTACAGGACAAGCCAAGGAATATTCAGGTCAGATTGAAGTAATTTCTGCAATTCCGATAGATTCTGAATTAAAACCAATTGCACAACTTTCTCCAACTCAAATTAAATTACCACAACGTCAAGCTTTTGGTCACAAAGGTAGTTATGGGCATGTGTTGGTGGTTGGTGGGCATGCAGATATGGGGGGAGCTGTAATGATGGCAGCAGAATCTGCTTTCAGCGCAGGTGCAGGTAAGGTGACAATCGTTTGTGATGTGAAACATCACACTGCAATTTTGACGCGTTCACCCAATATTATGCTTCGAGATATTAATAACTTAATTGATGATGAACTTCAAAATTTAATAGATCATGTCGATGCGGTCAGTTTTGGTATGGGTTTGGGGCGTGATGAGTGGGCGAAACAACAGTTTTCAAAATGGTTTGTCAAAATTCATCAAGCGGTGCATTTACAGGTGGTATTGGATGCCGATGCGCTATGGTTCTTAGCGGAGCAATCTATAAAATTAAATCAACGTACTTACCTAACCCCACATCCCGGTGAAGCCGCTAAGTTATTGAATTGCTCTGTAGCTGAAATTGAAGCGGATCGAATAGCAGCTATTCATAAGCTGCAAAAGAAATATGCAGGACAATGGGTACTAAAAGGAGCAGGAAGCTTGATTCTTGAAGATGATCTTTGGATTTGTACGGCAGGCAATGCAGGTATGGGTACTGGTGGAATGGGGGATGTACTAGCAGGCATGATTGCATCTTTGAAAGCGCAATTTCCTGAGCATATTCATTTACATGAGATTGTAATTTTACATGCTTTAGCAGGTGATTATCTGGCGATACAAGGGCAGCGTGGGCTACAGGCGCATCATATGAATGAAGCTGTATATTATGTGGTTAATCATTGTCATGGTTGAGGCTTTAGCATGAAAGCAGTCAAATTGATAATTCGTGGCAAGGTTCAATGCGTTGGATATCGCCGTTGGTTTGAAAAAGAAGCGCTGAAATTACACTTAAAAGGCTATGTAAAAAACTTAGATGATGGTGATGTTGAAGCAGTCATTATTGGAAATGAACAAGCTGTTCTAAGTATTATTTGGCACGCTTATGTAGGTCCTTTAAGTGCAAATGTTAGTCTGATTCAGCAACATGATATGAATGTTCAAGTTCTCGGTGAATTTTCAGACTTTAAAATGCTGAGATGATATGATTTAAACTCAGATATTCGTTAGATTTATAAAAATAAGTGCAATTATGATGTATAAACTTTTATTGTGTAGTTTACTTGTTGTAGGTGTGGTTACTGTAACGACAGCTCAGCCAATCATAGAACTTATGGAAAATAAAAAAAATAATGAAATAAAGAGTGTAGTGCTCAAAGATTTAAATTTTAAAACAGTGATGAAGACTTTTTATCAGAAAGATCTTCAGTATGTAAAAATCTCTGAACTTGATCAAAAAAATCTACAGTACGTTGGAATTAAAAATCTAGGTAATATTCATGAGGGTAAAGAGAGCGGCATATTAATTTTCAGCGCTGCAAAACCTTATCAAAATAAAGCCAATGAATCTCGTTACGTATTGACGGTTAGCCAGTTTGCAATCTCTGAGCATAATTCACAACATATTGAAATGGGGAAGTTTGCTTTCAGTGTAACGATTATTTATATTTTTAAGAAAAATGAGTATGGTCAATATCAACTTGTAAGTCACAATGAAAATAATTGTTTGCTGAATGATGATTTTTTATATGTACCTTATCCAACAGACCAAATTATTAAAAATATCCGTAATATTGGTTCTAAAATCAAAGGTTATGTCGATGAGCAGGAGTACAGCCAAAATGGTTATTCATCTACAAAGCTGAGAATCATTCCATTTGACGAACAGACAGATTTGATAAGTTTAGACGTTGCAGAAATTGGTAATGACAATGAAGCTACAGGGAATGAAGAAACCTACAATACGCATGGTGATTATCATTTTTTAACATCTGAACATGATGGCTTATATGATATTGAAATTCGTTATTCGGGAACGAAACAAATATATGTTGATGATATTGCTAAAATTGTTCCTGTGAATGAAACTTATATTTATCATTATAATGAAAAACAGCAAAAGTATATTCGAGTGAAGTAAAATGATTGATAAGTATCTGATTGTCGGTATTGTTTTTGCAGCGTGTATTTTATTGATTATTTATACTCAATTAGATACAAGTAAAAAACAAGATCCAACGATTTCTTTTAAAGATAAATTGCAAAAAGAATTTCCAGATTATAAGGTTGTTGAAAGAAATCAGAATATTATTATTTGTCGTGAAATCCCGAATCAACGAATTCCAGAAGAGCTGGTATTGATACGCATTGATCCTGAGCAAAAAAAGAATTTGAGAACATCTGGAAAAATGCTGATCGCAACCTATGCTAAACAGCCCAGTGTTCGAGAAGTTCGTCGGGATGCAAAGCCTTATTTATAAATAGCCTTCGCATTAACGTCTGCGACTACTATTACGGCTTCGACCACGTGCCATACCACCTAATGCATTGAGCACTGCAAGCTTACTCATGCTGCCAGAAGCATGCGCATGGCAAATTGCCGCAGCAAGGGCATCAGCCGCATCTTGTTGTGGCTGAATAGAGAGGCTTAATAATTTCATGACCATCATTTGGACTTGTTCTTTATCTGCTGCACCATAGCCTACGACAGCTTGTTTAATTTGCCGCGCCGTGTATTCTGCCACTTGTAAATCCAAATTCACTAATGCTGCAACTGCTGCGCCACGTGCTTGACCAAGTTTTAATGCCGAGTCAGGATTTTGTGCCATAAAGACTTGTTCAACGGCAGCTTCAGTAGGGCCGTGAAACTTAACAATTCGATCTACACCAGCAAAAATCCTTTTTAAACGTTCTGGCATTTCCGTAGTTTCGGTACGAATTGTTCCGGCATCAACAAATTTCAGTTTTTGCCCATCTTTTTCGATGATGCCATAACCTGTTAAGCGTGATCCGGGATCAATACCGATAATTAATGTCATGCCTGCACTTTAAAAAAAAAATAATGCCCATATTGTTACATAAAGGTCATGAAAAAGCTTGCGACTAATGGGGCTGTATTCATACTTAAATTAAATTTTTGCTTTGAGATAGTATTTTTTCGATGAAATTATTTCCTATTATTCTGATTGGTCTCATTCTAGAAATCCTTGTGTGGATTGGTGTTGCTCAATTCATAAGCGGATGGTATGTATTTTTTTGGTTTATCGTCTCCTTTGTGATCGGGCTTAACCTACTTCGCTCAAGTACAGCGACCATTATGCCGCAGTTGCAACAAATGCAAATGACGGGAATGATGGGGGATGATCCGACAATGACCAAGAAAATGGCGACTGCATTTGCAGGGATTCTATTGATGATTCCTGGTTTAATTACTGATGTTTTAGCATTATTGGTTATCCTTCCACCTGTTCAAAATGCGATTAAAAAAGCAGGTATGAAATACATGGTGAAAAAGCAACAAGCCATGATGAACAATATGATGGGCGATATGGGGAACATGGGTGGTGGTGCTCAAGGTCAAAATCCATTTGCAGATTTAATGCGCCAAATGCAAGATATGCAGAACCAACAATCTGGTGGTCATTCACGAGGCTCAAATATTATCGATGGTGTGGCACATGAAGTTGAACCAGCGCATAAACACATTGAATTGAAAGACGTGAATCAAAAATAATCGTTTTAAATGTAGAAGAACCGAATCAATTGATTCGGTTTTTTTGTACCTGAATTTACTGTGATAGTGAAATCAACTCATCAGTCGGTATAATACATAGTACTGAAAATGTGTAAGTTTTAAATTATGTCGATGTTATTGACCATTTGCGCACTGCATTTTATCGCACAATTAAGCCCAGGCCCAGACGTGCTGCTTGTTGCAAAAATTTCAGCATCTATACCATTGTTCTAATAAAACGCTAAAACCCAATAGTGTTAATGCAACCTAAATCACACCCCCAGCAAAAATGCCTAAAATAATTTTTAAAGTATTGATACGCGTTGTAGGATACAACAAGTTTTAATGTTAATTGGTGTTTTTTTTCTTGCCAAAATGGGATATGCAATGCTGAAAGGTGGTATTACGACTTTAAAACAAACTACTCCATTAGATGGAATAATCACACAAGTATCTAAAAACTACTTCCTTTTAGGCTTATATGCAAACTTGGCCAATCCTAAAATAGTGATTTATTTCAGTAGTGTATTTTCATTGGCATTAAGTTCAACAGCAGGAATGAACTTGAAGCCACAGTTAGCGGTCATCATTTTCATTCAAACGTTGTTAGTTTTCAGTTTATTGATGATGATTATGTCTATTCCTAAGGTTAATAAAATTTACTAAAAATCAAGTAGTTATATTAATATTCTTTCTGGGGCTTTTTCTTATTATTTGCCTTATTTCTCTGGATTGATGTCTTTAAAATGCTTTAGTTGTAGGTGAAATTTTAATCATTAATGCCGGTCTTATCTATTTCTTTTGTAGGGATATTCTTGTCTAATTCAGTTGTATTCACATCCAATGACGTAGGTGTTGCATAGCGATGCGGGTCTAAGGTTTTTACACTGTTCTCAGAGGTGACGTATTTACGACTACGATTAGCACGTTCTCTTAAACCACCTTTTTTAATAAGTTGAACCAAGGAGAACTCCAGTTATTTAAGTGTATTGTTAAATTATAACGTGATTTAGCATGGTTAAAGATAAATTTAGTATTTATATTCTGTATTGAGCTCTCTGATTTAATTTTATATATCAATGATTTGTTTTGTCATGCTTGATTTTCTCATTACAAGTTTTTGATTTTTAAGTGAAATATATTAATAAAATAAGCTTGTTAAAAAATATGATTTATGTACACTGAATAAAAGGATTTGAAAATGAAATTCCTGTTAACGTATAACGGTAATGTAATAAATAAAAACAATAATATGCATGAAAAGGAGATTAGTTATGATTTATCAGTATCGCTGTGCATGTTGTAGTGAAGCCGTGACATCCACTGAAAAAGTATGTCCTAAATGTGGCTCTCAACATATTAAAAGTCCTTATGGTTTATGGGTATTCTGTATTTTTGCCTGTTTATTTACAGTCATTTCATTCAAGGTAGGAAATATTTACATTCAAAATCATAATATTGAAACGCCATCGCAAGTTTCATTATTAGATGTGTTGCAACAAAGCTCTAAAACTGATTAAGCTGCTCTTCTAAGTTTAAGTTTCTAACAATAATGACGAAAAGCATTAAAATTATAAATGATAAATAAGTTTGATAGATGAACTTGTTTTAAGGATTTGGATATTTGGATGATAAAAAGGAGGGTGTTTTTTGAGTCAACACATTTACTTTAACTTATTAAAATTCAATAAAAAGCTCGCTAAATAGCGAGCTTTTTTAACTGTAATATCAGTTTTGGGAATTACAAACCAGCAGAAGCTTTAAGTGCTTCAACTTTATCTGTTTTTTCCCATGTGAATGCAGTATCTGAACCTTCACGACCGAAATGTCCATAAGCAGCAGTTTGCTTATACATTGGTTGGATCAAATCCAACATACGGGTAATACCATATGGGCGTAAGTCAAAGTGTTCACGAACCAATTGAATAATCAATTCATCAGATACTTTACCAGTATTAAATGTATTGATTGAAATAGATGTTGGTTCAGCAACGCCAATCGCATAAGACACTTGGATTTCACACTTTTCAGCAAGACCAGCAGCCACGATATTTTTCGCAACATAACGACCTGCATAAGCAGCTGAGCGATCTACTTTAGATGGATCTTTACCAGAGAATGCACCACCACCATGACGTGCCATTCCGCCGTAAGTATCAACAATGATTTTACGACCAGTTAAACCACAGTCACCTACAGGACCGCCGATCACAAACTTTCCAGTTGGATTGATGTGAAACTTAGTCCCTGCATGGAACATTTCAGCAGGAATAATTTTCTTCACGATTTCTTCAATGATAGCTTCTTTCAAATCTGCTTGAGAAATATCAGCATCGTGTTGAGTAGAAAGTACCACAGCATCTAAGCGTACAGGTTTGCCATTTTCATATGCAAAAGTCACTTGGCTTTTTGCATCTGGACGTAACCACGGTAGGCTACCATTACGACGCAATTCAGCTTGCTTTTCCATTAAGCGGTGAGCATATGAAATAGGCGCAGGCATTAAAACATCAGTTTCAAGACTTGCATAACCAAACATTAAACCTTGGTCACCAGCACCTTGATCTTCTGGTTTTTGGCGGTCTACACCTTGTGCGATTTCTGGAGATTGTTTGCCAATCATATTAATCACAGCACAAGTAGATCCATCAAAACCTAAGTCGGTATGATGATAACCAATTCCGTTGACTGTCTGACGAACAACAGTTTCGAAGTCAATATTTGCCGTTGTTGTGATTTCACCTGCAAGTATTACAGCACCAGTTTTTACTAATGTTTCACAAGCAACCCGTGCAAATGGGTCTTCTTTTAAGATTGCATCCAGAATAGCATCACTGATTTGGTCCGCCATTTTGTCAGGATGACCTTCGCTTACAGATTCCGAAGTAAAAACAGCATACTCGCGCATGAAAGTCCTATTACACTAATTTTTAAAGACGCATTATGTTACATCGACTTGACTCTAAGAACTAGCACATCTTATCCAAAATGCACTAAATAGCTTTAAATTAGTGATTTTAAAACTGATATGTATATAAATTAAATTGATAAATAGGTTTTGAAAGCACTTTAAAAGTATTTTTTAAGTAAATATTACTTTTTTCTGTAAATAATCCTCAAAAATAAAATGACTTTTTTACAGGTTTTGAGGGTATAGCATGTAAATAATTTGTGAAATATTCATTATGGGAAAGAAAACACGAATTGTATTTAAGATGAGGTATAGGAATATTTAAAAATTGCAGATTTAGCATGCTATTCAAGTGAAAGTACAATGATGACTTTTTTCGTTTTATCGGCATTAAATATTTTATTCATATAAGTTTGTTATTTTTACGGCTAAATTGATTATTTTTTGTTCTATTGCGTATTGTTTGGCTATTTATGCCTGAACAGGCTTTACGCCCTGCGCTTTTTTTAAGACAATACACGATAGTTTTGAATTTTATTCATCTTCTTATTTTCCACACATTATTGGACTTTGATCTATGACAACCCCGCTGAATGAACGCCGTATCGCCAATGCAATTCGTGTATTGGCTATGGATGCTGTGCAAAAAGCAAATTCTGGACATCCAGGTGCACCAATGGGGATGGCGGATATTGCAGATGTAGTATGGCGTGAGTTTTTAAATCACAATCCGACGAATCCGCAATGGGCAAACCGTGACCGCTTTGTATTGTCTAATGGTCATGGCTCAATGCTTCAATATGCTTTATTACATTTGACTGGTTATGAACTTTCTATTGAAGATTTAAAGTCTTTCCGTCAATTGCATTCTAAAACACCTGGTCATCCTGAATTGGGTTATGCACCTGGTATTGAAACTACCACAGGTCCATTGGGTCAAGGTATTGCCAATGCTGTTGGTTTTGCACTTGCTGAAAAAACGTTAGCTGCACAATTCAACAAAGATGATATCAGTGTTGTAGATCACAATACTTATTGCTTCCTTGGCGATGGTTGTTTGATGGAAGGTATTTCACACGAAGTGTGTTCACTTGCAGGTACTTTAGGTTTAGGCAAACTGATTGCTTATTATGATGACAATGGTATTTCTATTGATGGTGAAGTAGAAGGCTGGTTCTCTGATGATACAGAACAGCGTTTCTTAGCTTACGGTTGGCAAGTGATTAAAGTTGATGGTCATGATGCTGATGCAATTCGTGCTGCGACTGTGGCAGCTAAAGCTGAAACTGCAAAACCTACTTTAATTATGTGTAAGACTGTTATTGGTTTAGGTTCACCAAATAAACAGGGTAAAGAAGATTGCCATGGCGCGCCCTTGGGTAATGATGAAATTGCATTAACTCGTGAAGCTTTAGGCTGGAAAGAAGAAGCATTTGTTATTCCTGCCGATATTTATGCAGCATGGGATGCAAAAGACAAAGGTGCTCAATCTGAAGCGGCTTGGAATGATGTATTTGCAGCGTATGCAGTAAAATATCCAACAGAAGCTGCGGAACTTAAACGCCGTGTAAATGGTGATTTACCTGCAGATTTTACAGCTCAGGCAGATGCTTTCATTGCTGAAACCAATGCAAAAGCTGAAACTATTGCAACACGTAAAGCAAGTCAAAATACCTTACAAGCATTTGGTCCATTGCTTCCTGAACTTTTGGGTGGTTCTGCAGATCTAGCAGGCTCTAACCTAACGCTTTGGAAAGGTGCGGAAGGCGTTCAAGACAATCCTGCAGGTAATTATGTACATTATGGTGTACGTGAGTTTGGTATGACTGCAATGGCTAATGGCGTTGCATTACACGGTGGTTTCGTTCCTTACGTTGCTACATTCCTTATGTTTATGGAATATGCACGTAATGCAGTGCGTATGTCTGCACTGATGAAACAACGTGTGATCCATGTTTATACTCACGATTCAATTGGTTTAGGTGAAGATGGCCCTACGCATCAACCTGTAGAACAAATTGCATCTTTACGTGGTACACCAAACTTAAATACTTGGCGTCCATGTGACACAGTTGAAGCTGCAATTTCTTGGAAATCTGCTTTAACACGTGCAGATGGTCCTACTGCTTTAATTTTCTCTCGTCAAAACCTACCATTCCAAACACGTACTCAAGCTCAGATTGAGAATACTGCGAAAGGCGGTTATGTACTTGCAGAAGAAAAAGGTGAATTAAAAGCAATCATCATTGCAACAGGTTCAGAAGTTTCATTGGCAATGGAAGCACATGCACAGCTTGATGGCGTACGTGTTGTGTCTATGCCATGTGCGGAAGAATTTGTGAAACAAGATGCTGCTTATCGTGAAGTGGTACTTCCATCCAATATCCGCGCACGTGTTGCTGTTGAAGCGGCACATGTAGATTATTGGTGGAAGTTTGTTGGTTTAGACGGCAAAGTGATTGGTATGAGTACTTATGGAGAGTCTGCTCCTGCGAAAGATTTATATCAATTCTTTGGTATTACCACTGAGGCTGTTGTTGCAGCTGTAAAAGAATTAACAGCGTAATTTTGGCTTTGTTAATTTTTTAAACAGTGGGTTTGAAGAACGCTCCGCTTGGAGCGTTTTTTATTGGAAATAATTCCAAATGTGCATGCTGAAATTTTACTAAATATGACTGGTAGTTTATATCGGAAGGTATATAGTGGCAGCATCCATTTGGTATGCATTTAGCTATGGTTTTTTTTTAGACCATAAGTGAGGAAAATATGAGCCTTTATGAGCAGATCAGTGATGAAATCACTTTGATGGATGCCGGTGAGCAAAAATGGATTGGTCAGGACTTACCACTTGAGTCTATGATGGCTGTGGTTTTGATGTTGAAAGATCTAGATGAAGAAAAAGTCATTAAGGTCCGTCGTCAAAATCGTGAAAAGCATACAGGTTTAAAGCAAATTGACCGCGTATTGGTCGAGAAGTTGTAAGATTGTAGAAGCCCCGAAAGGGGCTTTAGTTTTATTGGGTTAAAATAAATAATTAAAAAAAATATGAGGCGCAGATGTTAAATTTACATCCAGATTTATTTTTGCAATTTATAGATTCACAACAAATAATATGGCTTGATCTACATTAGATCAACGGTGTAAAAAATTAGAAATTCTTTAAATATATTTCTTGAGTAAAGTGAATATTAATCAAAAAATAATCTAAATTTAAAGCTGTTACTCAATGCTTAACGCCGTCTGAATTTGAATATTCGATGTTAATAATTTATGCACAGGGCAACTCTCAGCAACTTTAAGTAATCGTTTATGTTGATCTTCGGTAAAGTCACCTTTTAAGATAATGTTTCTGACAACATTATTTTGCCCCATTTCTGGGTCACCATTTGGGTTCAATGTTAAGTCGACATGAACATGTTCAATTTTAATATCTTTATGATCTGCATACATTTGTAAAGTGACAGTTGTACATGCGCCTAAGGCAGACAGTAAAATTTGCATTGGGTTCGGTGCAGAATCTTGTCCACCTTTTTCAATAGGTTCATCGACATACCAAGTATGACTTTGTGGATCTGTGAGTGTTACACGGTAGGGTGTTGTGGTACTTTGGGCAGTTACAGAATGTGGCATAATCGCGTTTCATTGAATTTGAAGTTCATCTATAGATACAAAACTTTCTATGCAAGTTCCACTATTATTTTTTGTTGATGCTTTGTAGTTTTACGTGATATTGATTGCTAACTGCAAAACTATTTTAATTCGAATGTAATAAATTATATTTAAAAATCAATACAATATAATTATATTGTCCATGTTTTCTTATAAGACTAAAACATAACTCGATGTAATCGTTGCATATTTGCAACATATCGTATTGTTCATAACAGTGAATTAAAATCTAAACGGTATACACTTAAAAACATTCAAGAGTGAGATTAAAAATATGAACTTTAAAGCATTAACATTAGGTTTGGCTGTTGCATCAGTTGCAACTTTTTCTATTGCAAAACCAGTAGATTACCAAATCGATCCTACACATACAGCGACTGTATTTAATTGGAGTCACTTTGGTTTTTCTACACCATCAGCAAATTTTAGCAATATCCAAGGAACAATTTCAGTTGATAATGCGAAGCCTGCGAACTCATCTGTAAACGTGAATATTCCTTTATCTAGTTTAAATACCAATGTAAAAGCTTTAGATGAACATTTACAAAAACCTGATTTTTTTGATGCTGAAAAATATCCAAACATCACTTTTAAAAGTACTAAGGTTCAAGCAGTAGGCAAAAACAAGTATAAAATTACAGGTAATCTTACTGTAAAAGATGTGACTAAACCTATTGTTTTAGATGCAGTTTTAAATAAGCAAGGTATACACCCAATGACTAAAGCTGAGTCAATCGGTTTTAACGCCACCACTTCATTTGATCGCTCAGCTTTCGGTGTGGGCGGTTACGTGCCAAATGTTGGCGATAAGATTACTGTAAACATTACAACAGAAGCTTCTGTTCCAGCTGCAAAATAACATCGTATTTGTAATACAAAGAAAAGCACTCAATTTGAGTGCTTTTTTCTTGCGAATTTATGTCACTCAAATTGAGTATCTTATTTGATCACTCTTAGAGTGATCTTTACATATTGTTAATGCGAGTGTTATTCATGTGATTATGGTTCTCACTATTTCACTTAAGCAGGATTACTAATTATTTCAATATATTGGCGAATCACTTGTTCAGCACTTAACTCAAGTTGTTCTGCAAATTTTAGATTGTCCTGACGCAACTGAGGAATGTTAATATGGGCTTTACGTAATTCACAAGTATGCCCAATGAGCCATTTTTCTAGACTATCTGCGGCAACTTCTATGTGGAATTGCAATGCGAGAATGTTTTGACCGACTTGGAAAGCTTGATTGGTATATACATGAGAGCTTGCTAAAAGTGTCGCATTTTCAGGAAGGTCAAACGTATCGCCGTGCCAATGTAAAACTGCTGTTTCAGCCAAAGGCGTTAAAATATTATTCGTTGCATAGCGAATGTCTAAATTACTCCAACCGATTTCTTTTGCATGCCCTGCATAGACTTTTGCACCTAAAGCATGTGCAATCAGTTGAGCACCCAAACAAATACCTAAAGTAGGTAGATTTTTAGCAAGTCTTTGTTTTAAAAATTTAATTTCATCGATTAAAAAAGGGTAGTCATCTGTTTCATAAACACCGATTGGCCCGCCTAGAATAATCGTTAAACCTTCATATTCTAAAGCTTGCTTTAAATCATCAATCCCTGCTTCGAAATAACGTACTCGAAAACCAAGTTGATAAAATAATTCTTCAAGTGAACCTAAATCTTCAAAAGCTAAATGCTGAATGGCATAGATGGTCTTTGGTAAAGCGGTAGCAGGAAGAGTCATGGACTGTAATAATTTAAATACGATACTGTTAATTTATACTAGTTTCTATTCAGTTGAATATAGATTTTATAGTGCATTTTGCAACATAGATTTAATACTTTGTTTACACGATTCTAAAATGATCAATTTAAGCGCATCATCCGCCATACTTCGTGCCATGAGAATAGCGCCAACCAGTTGACACATGATTGCCCATGCTGTTTCTTCACTGCCAAGATGTTGTACGAAAAGTTGATGTCCACGTAATAATTCAGCTTGATAAACCTGTTTCAGATCATCATCTGAACGGGCAATTTCACTGGCTAAAGCAGGTAGAATACAGCCAGATTCTGAATGATCAACATGATATATAGAAAGATAACGGTTTAATTCAAAATCAATCCATGCCTCTGGGGTTGTATGAGGATTATTTTGCCACAAAGAAATACTATTGTGTAATTCAGCTTCAATTAATGCCTTAAATAGATCATTTTTAGATGAAAAATGTGAATAAAAAGCACCACTGGTCAGACCTGAGGCTTGCATGAAACCATCGACACCTGTGACATTAAAGCCTTGTTTTTTTGCGAGTTGCCCACTGATCTGTAGGAGCGATTTACGCTTTTCTTCTTTATAACCTATTCTATAACGCATAATTTTTCAGCTTAAGTATGTTGAAAAGGATTGAAATCATCCGTCAAATAGAACATCAATAGATCTAAAAATAAAAGTTGACGTTGTATAAAAATCATAACATAGTGATCGTTATAATAACGATCGTTATTTTATGGAATTCATCAATGCCGTGTGAGTAGAAATATGAGTACATTAGAACAGCCACATAAAAAAGTTGCTTTGGTGATTGGTGCAGGAGATGCCACAGGCGGTGCGATTGCAAAACGTTTTGCACAAGGCGGTTATATCACCTGTATGACTCGTCGTAATGCGGAAAAATTGCAACCGCTGATTGAGGAAATTGAACAGAATGGCGGAAAAGCTTTTGGCTTTGCATCAGATGCAAGGAAAGAAGAAGAAGTGATTCAATTGATTGAAAAAATCGAATCGACCATTGGTGAAATTGATGTATTAATCTTTAATATCGGTGCAAATGTGCCATGCAGTATTTTGGACGAAACCGCACGGAAATATTTTAAAATCTGGGAAATGGCGTGTTTTGCAGCATTTTTGACTGGACGTGAAGTAGCGAAACGAATGGTTCCTCGTCAGCGTGGTACGATCATTTTTACAGGTGCAACAGCAGGGTTACGAGGTTCTGCGTATTTTGCAGCGTTTGCAGGGGCGAAACATGCATTACGTGCGCTTGCACAAAGTATGGCTCGTGAACTTGGACCACAGAATATTCATGTGGCTCATGTGGTAGTAGATGGCGCAATTGATACCGATTTTATCAAGACTACATTTCCACATTTATATGAAAAGAAAGATCAGGATGGTATTTTAAACCCTGAGCATATTGCAGAAAATTATTGGCATATTGCGCAACAACCACGTGATGCATGGACACATGAACTAGATTTGCGCCCTTGGATGGAAAAATGGTGAGTGACTCACTATTCGTTATAAATGCGTAAAGTCACAATGGCTGAATAACAGCAATAGCTATAACTATTTGAAAATTAAAAATGTTAAGGAAAAACACCAAATGAAACAGGTTGAATTTTATTTTGATTTAGGCAGCCCATACAGTTATTTAGGATTTTGGCAAATTCAGAAAATTGCAGAACAGCATGCAGCAGAAATCATTTGGAAGCCCATTTTATTGGGAGGGGTATTTAAAGCAACAGGCAATAATAGTCCAATGGCTGTACCTGCTAAAGCTCATTACTCTATGATTGATTTAGGGCGATGGTCAAAATTGTGGGATATTCCTGTACAAATGAATCCATATTTCCCCATTAATACGTTGAATTTAATGCGTTTGATTACTGCGGTACAGATGTATCAGCCTGAGCACTTTTTACCAGTACTGACTGCTATGTTTAATGCCATGTTTAGAAACCCACGTAATTTAAATGACTCCAATGAATTGATTCAGTTGGGTCATGAACTGGGTTTTAGTACTGAACAATTACAAGCATGGTTGTCGGATGATCAAGTCAAAAACCAATTAAAAATTCGGACAGAAGAAGCAATTGAGCGTGGCGTATTTGGTGCGCCAACGTGGTTTGTGAATGATGAAATGTATTGGGGAATCGACCATTTGCATTTTGTTGAAAATGCTTTGATATAAAATATTGGCGATTCAGTCATTAGAAACGGAGTAGTACAGGATCATTTTAGGTTCGCTCCGTATTGGAACAAGTTGCTGTACCTGATTTTGAATTACCTCAATATTTTATGAAAAAATTATAATGAGTAGCCTTGCCGTATTAATGATAATAACTTTGTAATATTGTTAATATCATCGCCAAAGTAAAAACCGAAAAAATTGTTTGTAAACTAATGACAGCAGCCATGAGCTGATAATCACCATTTAAAAGTTTGGTTAAAATAAAAGCCGAAGATGCTGTTGGAATAGAGAAGAAGATCATAACGGCAACTACAGCAGCGTAATCTAATTTAAAAAATTGAATACAGATAAATGTAGCGCATGGAATAATAGCGAGTCGCAATAAGCTAATGATCAATGCTTTTTTGAAATATACTTTAATAGTATTAAGTTGAATTGCTGTGCCAATACATAGCAAACCGAGCATTAGGCTACTACTTGAAAAAGCTTGTAATAGGTTTTGAAAACCCGACCAAATCGGTATATGTAAAATATTAAATGTAATGCCAAGTATACAAGAACTAATAAGAGGGTTTTTTATGAGCGATAATAAAATATTTTTAATATTTAATTGATTTTTAGGGGTTAATGAAAGAATAGAAACCACATTCACAAATGGAATAGCAATTGCCAAAATATTGACTAAAACGCTTTTGATCTCAGGGTCATTCAGTGTTGTTGCAATAGAAAGTCCGATATAAGTATTAAAACGAATCAAGCTCTGGATATATACACCTGTCTTTGAAACAGGTGATTTTTTTATGACTGTAAAAGCGTACACACTGGCAATAATGAGAGACATCATTAAAAAAATAAATGTAACAATGACCTCAATATGTGCCATATGTATATTGGTATTGGCTAGAGAGCTGAATAGAAGTGATGGGAATAGTACGTAATAATTAAGTTTTTCTGCACCATTCCAAAACTTTTCATCTAAAGTACGTGATTGAAATAGATAAAAACCTAAGCCAATTAATGCAATCGATGGAAATAAAATATTAATCATTTGCAACATATTGAAACTCTATTGTTAAATTTGATGTAGCTTAGATCATCCTGAGACATCATAATTTGTTTTGATGCGATGTATAAATATTTTGTGAAGAATAGAACTAATAATGCATGTTAAAACATAAAAAAAGCGAACCGAAGTTCGCTTTAATCATTATTGATTGAGATGATGCTTTCCTTAGAAGAAGCCCATTGCTTTAGTTGAATAGCTCACCAATAAGTTTTTAGTTTGTTGATAATGATCGAGCATCATTTTGTGGTTTTCACGACCAATACCAGACTTTTTATAACCGCCAAATGCAGCATGTGCAGGGTAGATGTGATAACAGTTTGTCCAGACACGACCTGCTTCAATCGCACGACCTGCGCGATATGCAGTATGTGTAGAACGTGACCACACACCTGCACCTAAGCCATAAATCGTATCATTGGCAATCTTAATGGCTTCATCGTAGTCTTTAAAGGTAGCAACAGAAAGTACAGGGCCAAAAATTTCTTCTTGGAAGATTTTCATGCTGTTATTGCCTTTGAAAATGGTTGGTTCGATATAGAAACCATCACCGACTTCACGACGGTCACCGCCACCGGTTAACACTTGTGCACCTTCAGCACGACCTGTGGCGATACAACCTAAAATTTTGTCTTGCTGCTCTTGTGATGCTTGTGCGCCAATCATTGTATCTGTATCTAGAGGATGTCCCGTTTTAATACGTTTTACACGCTCAACCGCCATTTCTAAGAATTTATCGGCAATACTTTCTTGGACTAATGCACGAGATGGGCACGTACAAATTTCACCTTGGTTTAAAGCAAACATTGCAAAACCTTCAAGTGCTTTGTCTAAGAACTCATCATCTTTATCCATAATATCTTCAAAGAAGATGTTTGGAGATTTACCACCCAATTCAAGCGTCACTGGGATAATGTTTTGAGTTGCATATTGCATAATTTGCTGACCAACAGCAGTCGAACCTGTAAATGCAATTTTGGCGATACGTGGATTGGTTGCAAGTGGGCGACCGACTTCAACACCATAACCATTCACAATATTTAAAACGCCTGCTGGCAATAAATCCTGAATCAGTTCAACCAATACTAGAATACTGGCAGGTGTTTGCTCGGCAGGTTTTAACACGATACAGTTGCCCGCAGCCAGCGCAGGTGCAAGTTTCCATGTAGCCATAAGAATAGGGAAGTTCCATGGAATGATCTGACCAACAACACCTAAAGGTTCATGAAAATGATAAGCAATGGTATCTTCATCAATTTCAGAAATCCCACCTTCCTGTGCACGGATACAACCTGCAAAATAACGGAAATGGTCAATTGCCAATGGAATGTCAGCAGCTAAAGTTTCACGTACAGGTTTACCATTGTCCCAAGTTTCAGCAACAGCAAGTAATTCTAAGTTTGCTTCTAAACGATCTGCAATTTTAAGCAACATATTTGAACGTGTCGTTGCAGATGATTTATTCCATGACGCTTTTGCTTTATGTGCTGCATCCAAAGCCAGTTCAATATCTTCAGCGGAAGAGCGTGGAATTTTGGTAAATACTTTGCCATCTACGGGTGAAATATTGTCAAAATATTCTCCTTTTACAGGAGCAATCCATTTGCCATCGATGAAATTCTCATATTGAGATTTAAATTGAACTTTTGAGCCTTCTTGATTTGGGTCTACATAACGCATGAGAATATTCCTTTATTTATGTGCTTGATCTTTAACATGATCAGTTTATATAGGTGCATGTATGACACAGTCGTTATTTACATGATGATCTGAGCTTATTCAGTCAAAGGTTGGAGAAAGGTTGGAGGAAAATAATTTATAATTTGCGCTATGATTTAATTTTTGACAATGTTTTCTTGTATCAGGATTGTGTTGCAAAAATAATCCGTTTATTAGATGCCTTATTCACTATCATTTTATTGTTGAGCATGGAAGAGGAATAAAAAACTTATGTAAGAGGTCTATTAGTCTTAGAACTGTTGACCAATGTAATGTCGAATATGTTAGTTTTAACTCTAACTTATAAGCAAATCACAAAAAAAATGCATGGACGTACCACCCTAAAGTGAATGGCTAAGGAATGTAGCAAATGTTGAGTCAAAATGAGTTAACACAGAAACGTAACCTGATTGAGCAATTGCGCCAAAGTAGTAGTTTGTCTTTAAAGCATGCAGACCAACTTGGGCAAAGTATTGTCAGTTCATGGCAACGATCGACTTATGCAGAAATTCCAAAAGATCGTGAAGCTGCGCCTTTAATGCATGTCAAACAAGAGCGAAAAACAGTATTAGAAAAAGCAATTGAACATTGCCAAGATGAATTAACTCATATTGCCCAACAATCTTCGATGGTTGCCGCCGTGGGGGATATTGGAAGTACCATTATTTGGTCTGCGGCAAGTGGCCAAATGCGAAATGCTGCTGAACGTGTACATTTTATAGAAGGTGGACAGTGGCGTGAAGAATTGGTTGGGACCAATGCTTTGGCGCTCTCACTCAAAACGCAACAATCGAGTTGTGTATTTTCCAATGAACACTACATGTCTTCGATCCATGATTGGGTTTGCTATGCATCACCGATTATCGACCCATATTCTAAACAAGTTTTAGGCGTGATTGATCTGTCTACAACGTGGAATAATCACAATAGTTTAGGGTTATTAGCAGCAGAGCGCTGTGCCTCTATTATTCAATCTGCACTTTTAGAATTACAACAACAACATTTATTTATCCGTGCATTCTCTGTTCCACAAGTGCTATTTAATGGCAAGATTGTCATATTAACACCACGACAAATAGAAATTTTGACCATACTTGCTTTGTGTCCACAAGGTATGAATTTGGAAAATCTGCACCAAGCCCTTTACGGAGAGCGCAAGGTAAGTATGGGTACGCTCAAAGCTGAAATGTCACAATTACGTGATATCTTAGCTGGAATGTTAGGTTCACGTCCTTACCGATTATTGGCGCATGTCGAAGCTGATTTTTTACAAGCAGAAAATGCTTTAGATTCAGGCTATACAGAATCGGCTTTAAAACTGTGTAAAGGGGTTTTTCTTGCGAAAACTGAAAGCCCATTTTTATCTGCATGGCGTGATTGTTTAGAATCTCGTCTTAGTAATGCAATTTTTAAAGCCAATGAAACGGATGCTTTACTCAAACATCTTGCACATTTCCCTGAAGCAATTGATGCAGTAGAGCGTCTAATAGAATTAACACCACATGGACATCCTGCACATCAAATACTCATGAAGTATAAAGATGAGCAGTGATGTGCATGAAAGGCTATTTAAATTCACATGATCAATGATGGTTAGTAATTAAAGCTGATTAAAGTGATTTTTGTTGTAACCACGTAAATAGTTTTGTATACACTTCAGCGCGAACAGGTGGTGCTGAAAGCACTAAATCATGTAAACCATTTTTAATGGTCATTATCGTGACATCGCCTTCTAGTTTTTTCGCATATTTTTCAATACCTTTGACACTTAAAATCACATCACTGGTTTGTGCATCTTTATTAAATTTCCGTGGATTTTTAGTCTGATGTGAATGCATAACGAGTGTTGGAACAGAAATCTGTGTGCCTGAATGTATTTCCTTCTGTGTTTCATAAATTGCATGTACGAAACTCAGATAAACTTTCGGATAATTTGGTTTTTTCCATTCTAGGCTAAAATCCCATTCACCCTTTAAACTCTTGTGTAAACTGGTGACATACCATTTATTTAGTTCACTTGGAAATCTTAGATTTGGAAAATGCCCACCTAAAGCACTTAAACGTGGCAAGGCAAATTTTTCTTTCCATGCAGGCATATTAAAATTATAAAAAGGGCTGTTACACCATAATGCTTTGATCAGCGGATGGTTAGGATGATGAGCAACATAAAGTGTGGTGGTTAGACCGCCTGTGGAATGCCCTGATAACACCACATGATCATGTCCTTCATTGCCAATAATTTTTAAAGCTTCTGTAATTTCTGCATCGTATTCATTTAAGTTCAACACATAATAATATTTTTGATGAGGTAGATGTGAGCGCCCGTATTTTCTTAAATCTAAAGCATAAAAATCATAGCCATGTGCATTGAATTGTTCTGCCATTTCAGTTTGGAAAAAATAATCAATAAAACCATGAATATATAAAACAGCTTTTTTTGTCGCTTGAGCAGCTTTTTTTCGTACTAAAGTGGCTATGACTTTACCTTCATAATCATCGGGAAAATTTAGGGTAAGTTGTTCATAACCTGTACCAAGGACATCGGGTTGATATTCTGATTTTTGAATGGTCATTTTTATACTCTTTTTAAGTGAATAATTTATCCTTGATGATAAAATGATTCTTGTCAAATAATGAATTAATTAGGCACAATAAAATCGATTTAAATTCTGATTCACAAGAATTATTAGATTGTCTTACTGGTTAATAAAACTGGAATATTTGAAATAAAATATCGTGGTCATCCATTTTGAGAACCAACTGCCCATCAGTTGATGGGCGATTTTATTGATGGAATTTTTAAAAACTATACAAAAAAGTAATTGACCAATACCTTTATAAATATGTCTTAACCAAATCATAAGATACATCATAAAGCTGTTGTGCCAATTTTAAATCCTTCGATTTTTTTGACGAGAAAGCAGGTGTTTGTACACTAGCATATTGTCCATTTTTCTTCGCCCAACCCTCATCTAAAGCCATACGTTTAATCAAATTTGCAGGTTTTGATGGAGGAATAAGTGCCAAAGAAACAAATATGTATTGGAATTTGGGTAATTGTCGATAAAGCTCAGAATCAACCGCACCAGGGTGCAGGGCATTACTGGTAACATTACTGCCTTCGAGCTGAGTAGCGAGTAAATTGCTGAATAATAGGTTTTGTAATTTACTGCTGCCATAACTTGGGAACATAATGTAATGTTTATTATTTTCTGCAAGAAACTTATGCGGTTGAATATGACCGGCCCAATGTGCAATTGAGGATAGATGGATAATTCGACCTTGTACTGATTTTTTAAGCAGTGGTAGCAATTTTAATGTCCATAAAAAATGCCCTAAAAAGTTGACTCCAAAATGCTTTTCATAACCATCTTCTGTGTAGTCTAGATGCTTTGAAATCAAACCCGCATTATTAATTAAGACATCAATATGATCATATTTTTTCAGTACTTCATTTGCTGCATGGCTCACTTTTTCTAAACTATTTAAGTCCAGTTGAATCAGATCTACCTGACCTGTGCCTAAGTTTTCTAGTTGGGTTTTGGCTTGTTCGGCTTTGCCTAGATTTCGACAAGCTAGGATCACATGATGTCCTGCTTTAACAAGTTCTTCAGCTGTTTTTAGACCAATTCCAGCATTTGCACCCGTAATTAAAATTATTTTGGGCATTATTATTCTCTTTATTTAAATATCATATTAATGATTGGTTTAGCGCTTAAATTCGACAATACACCGTATTTTAAGCGCCGTAATTTGGAGTAGCTTAAAGATAATTTTTGACCAAATCTAAAGATTGATCATACAACTGCTGTGCAAGTTTTTGGTTTTTGGCTTTCCCTGATTTGAATGCAGGGGTTTGCAAACTGACATAATCACCATTACGTTTTGCCCAGGAAGGATCAAAGGCAATTTTCTTAATCAATTCGGCAGGTTTTGATGGAGGAATCAGTCCAAGCTTAATAATTGCATATTGCCATTTAGGTAATTCACGATAAATTTCAGAGTCGACACCACCGGGATGTAAGGCATTACTGGTGACATTTGAACCTTGCAATTGTGTAGCTAAAGCATTGCTAAATAACAAATTAGCTAGTTTACTATTACCATAACTGATGACACCATTATATTTTTGAATGTGATCTGCTTTAAAGCTTTCAGGTTTGATACTGCCTAAAATATGCATCATCGAAGCTAGGTTAATGACACGACCTTGATCAGCTTTTTTCACTAAAGGCAATAATTTCATTGTCCAAAGAAAAGGGCCAAGATAATTCACACCAAATTGCTTTTCAAAACCATCGGCAGTGGCTTCAAGGTCTGGTGTCATCATGCCTGCATTATTGACCAGAACATCAATTTTTTCATATTTGGCAATGATTTCATCAGCAGCACTGTTAATTTGTTCAAGGCTATTCAAATCGAGTGCAATTACGTCAACTTGACCTGTTCCGAAAGATTGTAAATGCTGTTGAGCTGTTCGGGCTTTATCAGGATTACGACAAGCAATAATCACATGATGACCATCTTTAATAAAGGTTTCTGCTGTTGCTAGCCCGATGCCTGTATTTGCACCAGTAATTACGATTGTTTTTGCTGTTGTCATTATTGAAGTCATCCATTCATATTGCATGTATTTTAGACATCATAATGACAGATTATTGTATTTTCAATATTTTTGACAATAAGAATTGTCATTTTAAGGTTGCTTTATATAAAAGTAATGCCATATAAAAGCAACAAAGGAATATCACCAAAGTAATATTCCTTATTATTATAACAATGTGCAGAAGATGAATTACATTGCAGCTGCAAATATTGCAATGACTTGAGCATCTGTTGCTTTACGTGGGTTGGTCAGCATACAGGCATCTTTTTGAGCATTTGAAGTCATCACAGCGTGATCTTCAGCTTTTACACCTAATTCAGTTAAACCCGCAGGAATACCAATTGAAGCTGATAATTCACGAATCGCAGCGATTGCAGAATATGCAGCTTCAGTCACTGTTAATCCTTCTGTATTTACCCCTAAAAGTTGTGCAATTTTGGCATAGCGATCTGGGCAAGCAATGAGGTTAAATTCACAGACATGCGGTAATAGAATCGCATTACATACGCCGTGTGGAAGATTGTAGAAACCCCCCAGTTGATGTGCCATTGCATGTACATAACCTAAAGATGCATTATTAAATGCCATACCTGCTAAATACTGTGCATATGCCATTGCATCACGCGCTTCTAGGTTTTCACCATTGGCAACAGCAGGGCTTAACCATTCGCTAATCATGCTAATGGCTTTTTCTGCACATGCATCAGTAATTGGATTTGCAGCAGTCGAAACATACGCTTCTACAGCATGTGTTAAAGCATCCATTCCTGTTGCAGCAGTTAAGGCCGCAGGTTTGGCAACCATGAGTTTAGGATCATCAATTGCTACAAGTGGGGTGCAACGCCAGTCTACAATTGCCATTTTTACATGGGTTTCTGTATTGGTGATAATACAGAAACGAGTCATTTCCGAAGCAGTACCTGCTGTTGTATTAATCGCAACAAGCGGTGTCATTGGCACTTTACTTTGGTCAATGCCTTCATAATCACGGATATGACCACCACCCGCAGTGACAAGACCAATGCCTTTTGCACAGTCATGTGAAGAACCGCCACCTAAAGAAACAATAAAGTCACATGCGTTGTCGTTATATGCTTTCACGCCATTATGTACATTAATGTCTGTTGGGTTTGGTTCTGCGCCAGGGAATACATGGCTGTCTACACCTGCTTCTTTCAGATATTCAACAATAATATCTGCAACACCAAATTTGAATAAGCCTGCATCTGTGACGATAAGTGCTTTTTTTGCACCTAAATTTTGTGCTTTAACACCGACTTCTTTGGCACAGCCTGGACCAAAAAGTGATACGCAAGGGATATAAAAACCGTTTGTTTGATCTGCAATATTTTTAAAAGCCATGGTGCGATTCCTTCTACCATTATTATTTATCATTCCAACAGGTGATGATCACCTTGAGATTGAGTATCTTGGTTGAAGCCTTGTTTTTAAACCTACTAAATACCTACCAAATTAAAATTTAAAATTAATGTATTAAATACAATAGCTTGAATATATTTATTTTTAACCGAGTGTTGTTTTGAAGTAGAGCTTATAAATAAATTTGTAGGAAAATATAAAAAAGTAAAAAAATCTCTCAATTTAATAAAAGTAATGAAAAAACGGAACAAATTGTTTTGACAAGCTGTAAATATGATGAAAAAGAGAATATTCATCATCTAAAAAGTTAATTTTTAAAAGTTATGGATATTTTTTGTAATGAAAATCACTATTTTGCAGAGTATTAAATTGTCAAAAATAAGAAATTATGTGAATTGTTTATAATTTACAAAAATAGATAATGTTATTTAAAAAGACTTTATAGATATATATAAACTGTTAAATTTGACTATATAGTAAATATATTGTGCTGTTTTTTATGGAAAAAATACTTTTTAAAAATATAAATTTTATTATTATCAATATATTTAAGTAATATATTGATAAGTTTTTCATCGGAATTTACAGTATTAATCATGTTTAATTCTTTATTCTCTAAAATGTTACCAAGGTAAGGTAATATAATTTCTAGGATGAAAAATGAAAAAAAGATTTATATTAAAAAATATTGTTATTGCAAGTTCATTATTAGCTGTCGCCAATATGAGTTTTGCAGCGGAACATAAACGTTTTTCTGTATCAGCAGGCTGGATGCACGTAATGCCACAAGGGAAGGCAAATCCTTTTAATATTAATACTGCGGTAGATCCTAAAAAACAGTATGGTATTGGCGATATTTCTCAAAGTTCATTTCTTGGTTCAATCACTGATACTGCTACGATGGATGATGGTCAGGGAATTGGCAATAATATGCTTGCTAAACCATTTTTAACTCAAATTTTTGAAAAAGATGCTACAGGTGGCAATTTTGCCCAGTTGCTGGAATTGCTAGTTGATAATGATAATCCAGACTCAGCTGTTTCTGGTGCAATGACAGGCACTACACAGATCAATGGTATTGATCAATGGACAGCGCAAGGCACAGGCCTGGAAGCAGATGATGTAGATACTTTGGGCTTAATGTTTAATTATTATCTTAATGATCATGTATCTTTACAGTTAATGGGTGGGATACCGCCGAAAGTTGATATTAAAGGTAAAGGCGAAATTGTTGCAAATATGACAGGCTTGGCTACACCGGGCGGTTTTCTGTCACCTTTATTTCCGAATGGTTTAGAAATTGGAAAAGATATCCCTATTACGAATTTAGGTAATAAATCCAAAGCCGCAAGTGTACGTGCGTGGACACCAGCATTTGAAGCGCAATATCAATTTGGTAAAGCGGGTGTTAATAAGTTCAGACCATATGTTGGTGCTGGCATCATGTATGCGCATTTTACAGACATTAAATTGGATTCCCAGGTGAATAAAGATTTAGTGGCTGCAGGTCATATGGTTCAAAATATTTTAGATAATCAGTCAGGGGCAGCGCTGGATGGTAAACAATCCTCTGCAAGTCCTTATGTTAAAGTAAAAACAGATGATGCATTTGCACCAATTGTCAGCCTGGGTGCAACATATGACATTACTGAAAAATGGTATGGAGTAGCATCAGTGTCTTATTCGAAAATGAATAATAAGACAACGATAGATGTAGTCGATTCTAAGACGGGAAATCGTTTAATTCGTGGAACATCAAAAATTGATATCGATCCACTGATTACATATGTTGGTGTTGGTTATCGTTTCTAAAATCAACACTATTTTCCCTAAAAATAGTTAAGATTTTAAATGGCTAACTTAAGTTAGCCATTTTTTATATTTCCAATTTTTAAATATAGTTAATGAATGTTTATTTCTATGTACCTTTAGTTAATAATTTTTGTTGACAAAATTCCTATAAATGAGCACCATTTAACTATATTATTTATATGTTAATCAAACTGTTATAGTATATTTATATAACAAGCATTCAAATATCTTAACCATGTTAAATTTAAATATATGATTTTAAAATAGTAATCTAAAATATCTATTTTATATAATTTATCTTTTTAATTTAAATAAAATAACTCAATGCACTTAATCTGATTCTTATCTACAAGTGATTTATTTTCTTGTAATTTAATAGATGCTTTACTTACTTTGGTGAAGTTCTCTTTTTAAAGGATGAAAAGATGAATCAAAAAAAAATTGGTAGAAAGCTTGCACTTGCGACGTCACTCATATTGATCGCTAATTTAAGTTATGCAGATCAATTTAAAAGGTTTTCTGTTTCTGCGGGTTGGTTACATGTGATGCCACAAGGAAAAGCAAATCCATTTAATATTAATACGATTGCTAAAAATGGTACAAATGCGACAGTAGGCAGTATTTCTACAACGAGTTTTTTAAACTCTGTTGATCCTAATGCTATGGGGGCAGACGTAGGCGGAGTTCCATTTAATCAGAAAGAGGTTTTAACTGAATTTCTCAATGATGCATTTATGCAAACGCTTTTGACTGATGGTAAAGGTAATATTTTACCTGAGGTTGCGGGGACAGCAAATATTCATGGTTTGGAACATTGGCAGGCAAATGGTACGGGGCTTGAAGCTGATGATACGGATACATTAGGTTTAATGTTTAGTTATTACCTCAACGATAATGTTTCTTTACAATTAATTGGTGGGATTCCTCCAAAAGTTGATATTAAAGGTAAAGGTGAAATCTTAGCACCACTTACTGGATTAGCCACATCACCAAGTGATTTGGTGGGAATCTTATTTCCAGACGGTATTGATTTAAAGCAAGCGATTCCAATCACAAATTTAGGTAATAAGTCTAAAGCGGCATCAGTTCGTGCATGGACACCAGCACTTGAAGCACAATATCAATTTGGCAAATCGGGTGTGAATAAATTACGTCCATATATTGGAGCGGGCATCATGTATTCTCGCTTTACGGGTATTAAACTTAATCCGCAAATCAATAATGATCTGATTGCAGCAGGGCACATGATCCAAAATGTTTTAGATGGAAAAGCAGGAGCTGCGTTGGATGGAGCACCTTCTAGTGCAAACCCTTACGTAAGAGTTAAAACAACTGATGCAATTGCACCAATTGTAAGTCTAGGTGCAACATACGATATTACAGATAAATGGTTTGGCGTGGCTTCTATTTCTTATGCAAAGCTCAACAACCAAGCTAAAATTGATGTGATTGATGCGAATACAGGAAAGCGATTAATTAATTCGAGTACAAAAGTAGATATCGATCCACTCATCACTTATGTCGGTGTGGGTTATCGTTTCTAAAATCAACGCTATTTTCCCTAAGAATAGTTTAGATTTTAAATGGCTAATGTCAGTTAGCCATTTTTTATACTTATTTTTTAGTAAATTTAATCAATAACTACTTATAATCTACTTTAGGTTAATAGTTTTTGTTGACAAAATTTTATTTAATGAGCGGTATTTCACTATATTATTTATATGTTAATCAGTTGGTTATAGTATATTTATATAACAAAAATTCTAATATTTTAACTTTATTAAATTTAGATGTATGATTTTAAAATAATAAATATCGTTATCTATTATGTTAATTTTAATTTTTTAATTTAAATAAAAATAACTCAATGCATTTAATCTGATTTATATCAACAAGTGATTCATTTTTTTGTAATTTAGTAGGTACTTCACTTACTTATGTGAAGTTCTCTTTTAACAGGATGAAAAGATGAATCAAATAAAAATTGGTAGGAAAGTTGCACTTGCGACCTCACTCATATTGATCGCTAATTTAAGTTATGCAGATGAATTTAAGAAATTTTCTGTTTCTGCGGGGTGGTTACATATGACTTCTCTTGGTAAAGCACAACCAATGAGAATTAAAACGGCAGTCGCTGAAAAAACTTTATCTAAAGTAGGGATGATTTCAGGGGTAACGATTGTTAATAATGTTGATCAATCTCGTATTGATGATATGGATCCTAACTTGCTCAGTTTGCTTAATACTAAAAGTAACCCAGATGATCCAAATAGTAACCGCTATTTACTGGATGATTTACTTGAACTAGGTAATAGCCCAGAAGCACCTGTTGATTTTCTTGATCAAGTTACAGGTACAGCAGAAATAAATGGGCTTTCTCAATGGAACTCTAATGCAGGCATTGAAGTTGAAGATGTAGATACATTGGGATTGATGTTTACTTATAATATTAATGAAAATATTGCGCTTCAATTGGTTGGTGGTGTGCCACCAAAGGTCGATTTAAAAGGTAAAGGGCAAGTGTACGCACCATTTTCTGCATTAGCTCATCCTTTGCAAGGTGTGACCGAGGAGGGATTTGATCTTTACATGAAAAGTAACTTACTCATTACCGATTTAGATAAGTTTGATAGAGCAGCAACAGCACGTGCATGGACGCCAGGTTTACAAGCCCAATATTATTTTGGTAAACCTGGAGTAAACAAGTTTAGACCTTTCCTTGGGGGAGGTTTTATGTATGCTCATTTTACAGATATTAAGCTAAATGATGGTGTTAAAGCAGATTTAGTTGCAGCTGGTCATATGATTCAGAATATTTATGATAATAAAGCGGGTGCTTCTTTAGAGGGTAAGGTATCTAGTGGAGACATTAAAGTTAAAACTGATGCGGATGATGGTTTTGCACCACTGGTCACAGCTGGTTTTACCTATGATTTTAAACAAAATTGGTTTGCGACAGCTTCTATTTCATATGCAAAGTTGGATAATACAGCAACAATTACCGTGATGAATAAAAACAATGGAGCTGAGTTAATTCGCGCAAAAACTAAAATTGAAATTGATCCATTAATCAGCTATGTCGGTGTGGGTTATCGTTTCTAGTTTTTAAGTTATATTACTTTAAATATATAGAAAAACCCCGAAATTTTACTTTCGGGGTTTTTTTAGAAAAATATAATGAAGCTTATTTTTCTACAATCGCAGTTACACCTTGACCACCAGCGGCACAGATCGAAATTAGTACACGACCTGAACCTTTTTGGTTAATTAGTTTTGCAGCCGTCGCTAAAATACGACCACCTGTTGCAGCAAATGGGTGACCAGCTGCTAAAGAAGAGCCTTTCACATTTAATTTACTACGGTCAATTGAACCTAAAGGTGCATCTACGCCTAAACGTTCTTTACAAAATTTAGGATCTTCCCAAGCTTTAAGTGTAGAAAGAACTTGTGCTGCAAATGCTTCATGAATTTCATAATAATCAAAATCTTGAAGTTTGATGCCAGCACGGTCTAACATACGTGGAACTGCATACGCAGGCGCCATTAATAAACCTTCTTTTTTACCTACAAAATCAACAGCAGCCGTTTCGCTAAATGATAAGTAAGCTAAAATTTCATGGCCGTTTGCTTTAGCCCATTCTTCAGAAGCTAAAAGTACAGCAGAAGCACCATCTGTTAATGGGGTAGAGTTACCTGCAGTCATTGTTGCAGTTTCACCTTTACCAAATGCAGGCTTAAGTTTTGCCAATTTTTCTACAGAAGAATCTGGACGTAAGTTATTGTCTTTAGTTAAACCCATGAAAGGTGTGATCAGGTCATCAAAGAAACCTTCATCATATGCTTTCGCCATTTTTTGGTGTGAAGTCGCCGCTAATTCATCTTGTGCTTCGCGTGGAATACCCCATTCAAGCGTTGTAATTGCTTGGTGGTCACCCATAGATAAACCTGTACGTGGCTCACCATTTTTAGGCGCATCAAGTAAATCTTTAACATCAAGTTTTGTTAAAGCTTTTAAACGATCTTTACCTGTTTTTGCAATATTCAGTTCAAGCATAACTTTACGTAAGCCGTCACCAAAAGCGATTGGCGCATCAGATGTTGTATCAACACCACCTGCAACACCCACTTCGATTTGTCCTAATGCAATTTTATTTGCAACAAGAAAAGCTGCTTGTAGACCAGTAGCACATGCTTGTTGAAGGTCATAAGCTGGAGTTTCTGGTGCAAGTTGCGTATTTAAAACGCATTCACGTGTCATGTTGAAATCACGGCTATGTTTAAGCACTGCGCCTGCAACAACTTCACCAAGGCGTTGACCTTGAAGATTAAAACGTTCAACAAGACCATTTAATGTCGCTGTAAACATATCAATATTAGATGCAGTAAAGTAAGGGCCGTTTGAACGTGCAAAAGGAATACGGTTACCACCAATAATAGCGACGCGACGAATTGTATTTTGACTCATGTTTTTGTCCTGTTGACCAGAAGTTTGTGTTTTTGAAATAGATGCTTTTTCCGCATTTTTTCTACCTGAAGTAGATGTTGCAGATGGACTTGGCTTTTTTGCGCCATTTGTGGCACTAGAAACAGCTGTATTTACTTTGCTCGTACGTGTACGAGTTTTTGATGTATTTGACACAGATTCTATGACAGAATTTTCTACTGTTGAATTTTCTTGAGTTGTTTTGCTCATAAGGCTTTTCCAAGTATTTGGATAATCTTCATAATGCTACATTACCATATTCAATAAAGTGCTGAATTGACTATAATGACATTTGCATATTGTTTCAGGTCAAGTCATCATTATTGCAACTCAAGTATTATTTAGTTGAAACTAATGGGTCGCTTGTATGATAAGTATCTGAGATTGTTCCAAAGTTAAAAGATAGCTTAAGATCCATACAAAATTAATTTGTTAAGAGATAATAATCATGTCTGACCAGTATCAAGCTTTTTCAAAATCACCAATTGGTAAATTTGTCATTAAAAATTTAGGTTTACCAACACCTATTCAATTGGATCGCTTCGAATCTGCAACACCTGTGGTGAAGGGTGCGGTTCTTCTTGGTGCTGCTGCAAATAGTATTTTTTCAGGTGAAATTGCACAAGTTCTAAGTAATATTCATGCCAATACTTACGCAGGCAATAATACAGAATTACAGCAAGCTGCAGCAAAAGTTGGACTAAATGCAAGTGCATTTAACGAAGGTGATAAAGAGTCTAAGTTTAAAGCGGTTATTTTTGATGCTTCTGGCATTCAAAATTCAGAACAGTTACATGAATTACACAAATTTTTTAATCCAATTGCACGTCAAATTGCCAAGTCTGGTCGTGTGATTGTAATTGGTTTAACGCCTGAAACTGCACCTACGATTAAACAAGCAATTGCACAACGTGCGCTTGAAGGTTTTGTAAAATCTGTAGGTAAAGAGTTTAAAAATGGCATTGCAGCAGATTTAATTCTCGTCGATGCAGATGCTGCTCAAAACTTAGAATCTTCTTTACGTTTTGCTATATCGCCACGCTCTGCTTATGTATCAGGTCAAGTAATTCGTGTTTCTAAAGCCGCTGTAATTGATATTGATTGGGCAAAACCACTTGCAGGAAAAACTGCATTGGTAACAGGTGCAAGCCGTGGTATTGGTGAAGCGATTGCTCATGTGTTATCTCGTGATGGTGCACATGTGATTTGTTTAGATGTACCACAACAGCAAGCTGATCTTGATCGTGTTGCAACTGAAATTGGTGGTTCAACTTTAGCCATCGATATTACAGCGGCAGATGCAGGCGCGCAAATTAAAGCGGCTGCTGCGGCTCAAGGTGGTTTAGACATCATCGTACATAATGCTGGTATTACACGTGACAAAACATTGGCGAATATGAAGCCAGAAATGTGGGATCTTGTAATCAACATTAACTTGTCGGCAGCTGAACGTATTAATGATTATTTATTGTCAAATAATGGTTTAAATGTCAATGGTCGTATTGTATGCGTATCTTCAATTTCAGGTATTGCAGGTAACTTAGGTCAAACCAACTATGGCGCTTCTAAAGCGGGCGTGATTGGTTTAGTTAAATTTACAGCACCAGTATTAAAAGATGGTATTACAATTAATGCTGTTGCACCTGGTTTTATTGAAACTCAAATGACTGCTGCAATTCCATTTGCAATCCGTGAAGCGGGCCGTCGTATGAACTCGATGAGTCAAGGTGGACAACCTGTAGATGTTGCGGAAACGATTGCATTATTTGCATCTACAGCATCGACGGGTTTAAATGGTAATGTTGTACGTGTTTGTGGTCAAAGCTTGATTGGCGCGTAAAAACTAAAAATATCTCTTTCTGTTTAGGAAGAGGTTAGAGAGGTTTAATTTCTGATTTAAATTTTCAGAAAACCTCTCAGACTTTATTTTCAAAATAGAGTCTTTACCCGTTTAGAATTTTAAATAATGAAAGGTCTAGTATGAATACTCGCCATTTTAATCAACTTCCAAAGCCTTATTTAGCTTATACAAAAGTCATTCAAGGTCTAATTTTCAAAAAACCGAAAGGTGAAAAGGTTCTACCGCAAGTTGAATATGTGGTGGATTCATTCAAAATTGATCCAAATCATTTAAAGGCCTACAACGAAGTTTGTGGTTTTAAAAATAATGGCTATATTCCTGCAATTTATTTAGCAGTTTTATCGCAAAGCCTACAAATGCACATGATGACGACAGAAGCATTTCCATTTGCAATTTTAGGTTTGGTACATATTCGCAACCAAATTAAGCAAGCACGTAAAATTGGTGTGAATGAGCAACTGACTTTGTCTTGTCAATTTGGTGAATTAAAAGCGCATGAAAAAGGTGTGCAGTTCGATTTTATTACCACTGCAAAAGTAGGCAATGATGTGGTTATGGAAGGCATTACTACATATTTAGCGCGTCAAAAGACAGATGGTGTTATTGCGCAGAAAACAAAAAATAGCAATGAACCAAATTATCAAGTTCAAACCGTTTGGAACGTGGCTGAAAATATAGGTCGTCGTTATGCGAAGGCTTCTGGTGATTTTAACTTGATCCATATTCACGCTGTGACTGCGAAAGCTTTTGGTTTTAAGCAAGCCATTGCACATGGTATGTGGAGTAAGGCACGTGTTTTAGCGAGCATGAGTTTGCCCGATGCTTATGATGTCGATGTCTATTTTAAATTACCGATGTTTTTACCATCTACCGTTGAATTTTTGACTGCGGAAAGCAAAGGCACAACTGATTTCTTGATACGCAATCAAAAATCACAAAAACCGCATGTTTCAGGTATAGTCAAAGCACTATAAATTAAAATAAGATAGTAAGCCTAAGTCGAGATGATTTAGGCTTTTTTTTTAATAAAAAGCGATCACATCGAGAATAATAGGATAGGAAAATGAGCAGCTTAACGGACATTATTTTTGCAAATACTAAAAATTATCAAGGTTTTGTGGATGAGCGTTTCCAAGATTTAGCAAGCCAATTTAGTCGTTTACAAGATGGACGTATTGAAAGTGGTGGTGCTGCACTTGCTGTTTATTTTCAAGGTCAAAAAGTCGTTGATATCTATACAGGTAAAAAATCACCAACTGAACTGTGGAATGAAAAGACACTTTCGGTATGTTATTCAACAGGTAAAGGCATTTTAGCGACGTTGGCACATATTCTTGTCAGTGAAGGTTTCTTAGATTACGACACGCCTATTATTCAATATTGGGCTGAATTTGGTCAAAATGGTAAAGAGAGCATGACTTTACGTCATATTTTAAGTCACCAAAGCGGTTTATATGACATTCGGAATCTGCTTGCAAGTGCTGTAGAAATGGCAGACTGGCAACATATGCTTCAGGTCATGGAACAAGCCACGCCACGTTTTACTGTGGGCAAAGATATTGCTTATCAGGCACTTACATTTGGTTGGTTGGTGGGTGGTGTACTGGAAAAAGCGACAAATCAGTCATTAAGCAGTTTAATGCAGAAATATTTAGTCGGACCTTTACAGTTAGATGGTGCATACTTTGGTGTTCCTAATACTGAATTGGATCGTGTGGCACGTTTGATTCAAAAAGTATCATCCATTCCCAAAACAGAGGCTAAACCGAGTAAAGCTAAAGCGAAGAATAATAAAACGTCATTTGCAGATAAATTAGTCGAATTGTCTGGGCAAAATCCGCAAGACTTTCTAGATGCGATGGTACCGAAAGGTATGCGAGATTTTAGTTTTTTTAGTGACCAAGGTTTGCAAGCGGTTATTCCTGCCGCCAATGGTGTATTTACAGCAAATAGTTTGGCAAAAATTTATGCGATGCTGGCAAATCAAGGGGTTTGGGATGGAAAAGTCTTTATTCAACCAGAAGTATTTGCAAAATTAAGTCAAATTCAAAGTATTAAGCGTGATCGAGTCATGCCGATTCAGATGAAATGGCGTTTAGGTTATCACCGTGTCATTACCATGGGGAAACGGGCAAAAAAAGGTTTTGGGCATATTGGCTATAATGGTTCAGGTGCTTGGTGTGACCCACAGCGTGAACTGAGTTTTGCTTATACGCATAATTTTGCAACTGGTTCAATTACAGGGGATTATCGTCTTTGGGGATTGTCGCAAGAGACTTTGCGTTGTGCCGATGCAGAATTGAAAGGTAGCAAAGGTTGGTTCTAAATATAGACTTTGATAATCAATATTTTGAAATTGATCTATTGGCAATATTTAAAAGACTAAGTTTTAAAATTTAATTTTAAAATAATGGCTTATGCACTTGTCGATGCAGTCTCACTGGAGCAATTCTAGTTTAAGGATTGTTTCGACATGGTGTTTAAAAGAATGCTTATCTAAACCTCGTAGACCGAGTTGATAAATACCTTCTAAACCACAAACAAAAGCGATTAATCGCCATGAAATGTCCTGACTGGAGTTTGAGATAGAAATTTTAAACTCTTGCTGGGTAATACCATGCTCAATCGCACTCACTAAAGCCAGATGCCATTGTTCCATCGTCGTATTATAAGCTTTTTTAATTTCTTGATCTTGAACAATTAAAATTTCAGCTTCATTCCAAAGCCGTAAATAGGGCTGAGTTTGTTCAATATTTTCAAACCCAAGTAAAAGCGATATACGCTCAAGATTACTATTGGTTTTGATTTGATCTTCAACTTCATTGAGTTGGTTCATCAACTCGATAAAAACTTCTGCTTTTAAATGCGAACTAGATTCAAAATGATGATGTACTTGTCCTGTGGAAACTTGTGCTTCAGTTGCAATGCGACGCACAGTTAATCCATTCAAACCATCTTGTAATGCGACTCGTTTGGCTGCATCCAAAATCATGCCACGGCGTTGTTCTCGGTTTAAATAGTTCATCATTTTTTCAGCAAGTAGATTCTGTTGGCGGTATTTACAAAATAAATAATAAACAAAGTTGGACGGTTGTTCAAGTGTGGTTATAATGAACCTAACTTGAACAAATGTCCAACTTTAATTAGGTGTGTTATGTACCGCAATTGGGTGATTTTGGCAATCATCGTCTTAATTTATTTACCCGTTTCAATCGATGCGACGGTGCTCCATGTTGCCATCCCAACATTGAGCGCAGCTTTATCTTTATCAAGTACTGAAATGCTCTGGGTCATTGATATTTATTCACTGATTATGGCAGGACTGATTCTACCCATGGGGGCATTGGGAGATCGCATCGGCTTTAAACGCCTTATGCTGATTGGTGCAGGCATTTTTGGTGTCGCTTCGCTGATGGCGGCTTTTGCAAATACCGCGTTTATGTTAATTGCAGCACGGGCATTTTTAGGTGTCGGTGCGGCTATGATTTTACCTGCAACATTGGCAGGTGTTCGAAATACATTTTTAGATGAAAAGCAACGTAATTATGCACTCGGTGTTTGGGGAACTGTCGGAGGAGGAGGTGCAGCTTTTGGTCCTCTTTTGGGTGGTTTCATTCTCGAACATTTTACATGGGGAACTGTATTCCTCATCAATGTGCCTATTATCATTTTAGTCTTGGTGTTGATACCGTGGTTAGTGCCGAAACAAGAAGTGCAAACCAAGCAGCCTTTAAATTTGATGCAAGCATTGATATTGGTGACCGCAATTTTGATGTTGATCTACTCCGTTAAAACGTCAATTCATGCTTTTAATGTATGGATGATTTTAATTTTTATTGTGGGATTGGGGTTGTTGGTTGGCTTCATTCGCCATCAATTAAAGACAACTCAACCCATGATTGATTTTAGTTTATTTAAGAACCCAGTGATTTCAACCAGTATTGTTATGGCAATGGTGGCAATGATTGCATTGGTCGGTTTTGAATTATTACTGTCTCAAGAATTACAGTTTGTCTATGGATATAGTCCGCTAGAAGCAGGTTTGTTCATTTTACCATTCATGATTGCAATATGTATTGGCGGGCCTTTTACCAGTATTTTGATGAATCACTATGGTTTACGACCAGTTGCAACGATTGGTATGTTGATGTGCGCCGTGAGTTTCTTGGGCTTAGCGATGACTAATTTTGACACACATTCTATTCAAGCGTGGGTTTGGATGGTGTTGATGGGGATTAGCGTTGAAATTGCCTTGTTATCTTCCACAGCAGCGATTATGTCTTCAGTTTCACCTCAAAAGGCAACGGCGGCAGGGGCAATAGAAGGTATGGCTTATGAATTGGGTGCAGGTTTAGGCATCGCGATTTTCGGGCTGTTACTCGCTATTTTCTATACGCAGTCAATTGTATTGCCAGTAGATTTACCGCAAAATTTAGTGGCGCAAGTCAGTTCGTCCATTGGTGAAGCAATACGAATTGTTCAGCCTTTAGAACCTGCTTTGAAGCAAGAAGTGAAGCAAGCAGCTTTTGAAGCCTTTATTCATGCGCATAGTAAAGTGTTGGGTATTTCTGGTGTTATGTTTTTAATATTATCTATATTTGTTTGGCGGACTTTACCTGACAAAAAGCAGCTTGCTGGATAAGGTCTGAAATATTAGTAAAAGTGAACACTATTTGATATTAGGTATTGTCTTAAAACAGTAAGTTATTCATTATACAATTTAGGACATCATTCGTTTGTTATACCTGTAATGTCTATTCGCAATTGCGGGAAAACATTTGAGAGACCTACCTAGTAAATTTTAAAGTTCACAAAATCAGTTAATAAAGCAGAAGTTATATTCTGCTTTATTTTTTTAACCAAACTATTCAGATAATCGTAAAATAGTCTTTGCTACTTAATTGATTAAAAATTTATTAAAGTTAAATAAAACATTAAGTTTTACTCAATATTAAACTTTCCAGTCAAAGAATTGAACATTCTTGCCATTATTAACTTTGTATATCTCAGTAAAATTTAGTCATCATAAAATGACAAAATCTTGTTATAAAAATAAATAATGGAAGAAAATGCTCAATGACTATTGGTGGAATGACTTACCAAAAAATTATTATGAATCATCCTATAAAGCGACGTTGGATGATCAATATCGTTTGAAAATCGGTCTATCGGCGACATTAGATTATGTTTGCCTTACAGGTTTAGCCATGTCAATTTCATTGGCAATGAATAAGAATCTTATATCTGAATCTCATGTAAAAAAGGAATTAGAACTTTTAGAGTTTTATAAAGTTTTTGCAGAATTAGAAAATCCTACTGATGTTTTTGTAGAGCCACCAAAGGATATCGAGATCAAAAAAGTCTAAATTATCTGCATACACTCATCTTTCGAAAGGTGTTGCAAAAGTAGATTTACTTAATTTTGATAGTCCTTATATCACACTAAATCCAGAGTTAAATGCTGAATATTCAATGTTATCCAAAAATAATCGTGTGGTTGCTCAACATTGGCAACATACCGATGGTGTAAGACAGACCCTGATTTTTATTCATGGTGTTGTCCTCGATTCGTACCTATTAAACAGTAAGTTGTTTGAATTAAATTGGCTTTACCAGCAAGGTTATGATGTTTTGCTTTATACCTTACCATTTCATGGTTATCGCAAAGAGCCAAACGATCTAATCAATGGATTAGGTTTCTTTTCTCGTGGGTTTGCGCATAGCAATGAAGCGATGGTGCAATCGGTTTTTGATCTTAGAATTTTGATGAATTATTTAGAACAAAATGGTGTGACCCAAATGGGCGTGATGGGGTTCAGTCTTGGTGGATACATCAGTGCCTTGGTTGCCAACGTAGATGGTCGTTTATTTTTTGTTATTCAGTTTGCACCTGTTGTTTTTCCTATAGATATGGTGATGGGATGGCCGCCGTTGTCTACATTTATGCAAAATATTATGAAAAAACATGATTGGAATATTCAAGTATATAAGAAAAGCAACAGCTTTGCACCATGCAATCAATTGGAAACCTCTGATGAGCCGCATCGCTTGATGGTCGTGGGTGGTGCAGGTGATAGTTTTACAGCACCTCGTTTTGTAAAACTATTACATGAACATTGGCAGGGTAGTGAAATGTATTGGTATCATGGAAATCATTTATTATTTTTTAATCATGGGCAGGTGTTACATTGGATTAAAAATTTTATGGATCGTTGTTGTGAAATCAATCCATATTAACAATCGCATTTTAAAATTTGCTCATTCACCTATCGTTTGCTTTGGAATTAACCAGATTTCTAGATAACAGCATTATCTTGAATGAACTTCATTCACTAATCATCAAAAAAACAGTATGCTTAGACCTGTCACTAGGAGCATTCATGTATCAGGTACTTGCACGTAAATATCGCCCACGTAATTTTAATGAATTGGTCGGACAGAACCACGTTTCTCGTGCGCTGACCAGTGCTTTAGACCGTGGACGTTTGCATCATGCTTACCTATTTACAGGAACGCGTGGTGTTGGGAAAACCACCATTGCACGTATTCTTGCTAAATGTCTGAACTGTGAAACAGGGATTACCTCTACGCCGTGTGAAGTTTGTGCAACGTGTAAAGCGGTGAATGAAGGTCGTTTTATTGACTTGATTGAAATTGATGCGGCATCTCGTACCAAAGTTGAAGATACACGTGAGCTACTGGACAATGTACCTTATGCACCGACACAGGGACGTTTCAAAGTATACCTGATCGATGAAGTACATATGCTTTCAACGCATTCTTTTAATGCATTGTTAAAAACATTAGAAGAACCACCTGAGCATGTGAAGTTTTTATTTGCGACCACAGATCCACAAAAATTACCCATTACGGTGATTTCTCGTTGTTTGCAATTCACACTTAGACCTCTTGCTGTAGATGAAATTACTCATCATCTTGGTGATATTTTAAATAAAGAACATATCGACACTGAACAAGATGCAATTTGGCAAATCGCTGAATCTGCACAAGGGTCTGTACGTGATGCATTGTCTTTAACTGACCAAGCGATTGCCTATGGTCAGGGGGCAATTCGTCATCAAGATGTGAAAGAAATGTTAGGTCTTATAGACCGTACTATTATTTATGATTTGATTTTAGCCATTCACCAAAATCAACCTGCACGTGTAAGCCAATTATTATTACAATTTAGGCAACAAGCTTTAGATGTTTCTTTGGTTTTAGATCAATTTATTTCAACTTTACATGAGTTGGCATTATTACAATATCTACCCGATTTAAGTTTGAAATACAGTGCGGAAATTAATCGCAAAATTATGCAGTTATCGCAATTGGTTGCTGCACAAGATTTACAACTTTATTATCAAATTGCCTGTAAAGGTCGTGCAGAATTGCAACTTGCTGTAACGCAAGAGCAAGGTTTTGAAATGACCGTGTTACGTCTGTTGGCATTTAGACCAATTCCAGTCAATGAAGTGATTGTGTCGCAGCAAGTTGTATCACAAGTGTTCGAAGATCATTCAGTTCAAAGTACAAAATCTGTCGAGAGCCATCAACAAAAAAATACTCAAACAGAAAACACTCAAATATCACAACCGCAAAATGTTGTTGCAGCAAAATTTACTCCACTGATTCAAGATAATGTGGTGGATTCACAGCAATCCAATGTGACTCATCAACTAGCGATTGATCAAAATACACATTCAAGTTTTGATCCAGATTTGGATGATGTTGAAGATGAATTATCACAACATCATGCTGATGATAATGAGCCAAATAGTGATGATTTTTTGGATGAGGATGAGTCTCTAGCTGAACATTCTCAAATTCAAAATTCACCAATAAATCATTCACAGACTTCTGAAAATACTCAGCACAAGCCAGTGGTTGAAATTGATACTGCAACTGAAAACGTTGTCATCGACAATACTGAACCTAGCTTGACTTTATTTGGTGCTAAATTCACTCAGCCAGTGACGCAAACAGCTCAAAATCAGGGTGTAAGCCAAGATGTATTTTTCTTAGCACCTGAAAGTGAACAGCAAAATCAAGATCAAAGTAGTGAATCAACATTCGCTGCAAATAAGCCTGATCAAACAAAGCATGTAGAACAAAGCTCGATCCAAAATGATCCTCTACTTAATGTTCAAGTGGATCATCAAGTAGATTATGCTTCAGTTTCAGAAATTAAGCATGCAACTGAATCATCTGTAGATATACAAATTATACAAACGCCACAGGAAATTCTCAGTTTAAAGCCACAAGTTTTAGAAGGTGAGTGGACGGTTGATAAGTGGGAGTTTTGGTTTAGAAATAGTTCGCTTTCACCCGCAGTTCAAGAGCTTGCACAGCATGGCTTAATGATCGGTGCTATTAACGGACAATCTAATTTTCAGATTTCACCTAAGTATGAAAAAATATTGAATCAAGCGCAGCATGATTTAGAAGCGGCTTTAAAACAGCAATGGTCGCTGACGAATTTCATAGTGCAGTATGGTGAAGTTGAAACGACAACACCTTTTATGATGCAAAACATTCGTAAAGAGCAGGCTTTCAAACGTGCTTCTGACATGCTTCATCAGGAAGTGGTTGTGAAAAGCTTGGTTGATGCTTTTGATGGACAGTTAGAAAATATTCAATTGAAGTAAGTCGGTTCTTGATCGGCTTTAAATTTAAAATAGACCTTTCATGGTCTATTTTTTGGTCTTTGTTTTGCAATAAAAATGACATAGTGATGTCATCTGTCCTGACTAATGTATTGGCATCTTTAATTCGGATGTGACGTATGATCAAAAAAACCAAAGGATGGCTTTCCTGTATTTATTTTTTCCCCATTTTATTGGCTTTAACGGCTTGTAATAATTCTAACGATAATCAAGGTTCGACAAAACCTGATGCTTCGAAAAAACCAGTGATGCGTTGTGCGCCATAAAGAATAAATAGGGAAAATATTATGATTAATCGTCGTCAATTTTTAGGAAATACCATCAAATCTGGTTTTGGTGTTGCAGCACTTACCACATTCCCAAGTAGTATTCAGAAAGCATTAGCGATTCCAGCAAATAATAAAACAGGAACGATTCAAGACGTAGAGCACGTCGTTATTCTTATGCAAGAAAATCGCTCATTTGACCATTATTTTGGCACATTAAAAGGCGTGCGTGGTTTTGCAGACCGTATTACGATTCCTTTGCAAAACGATCGTACTGTTTGGCAACAGCAACGCAGTAATGGTGCATTATTAACACCATTTCATTTAAATGGTTCGAGTAATAATGCTCAGCGGGCGCCTGGAACTAATCATACGTGGGTGGACAGTCAAAAAGCTTGGGATAATGGGCGATTGTCAAATTGGCCTACCTATAAAACCGATTATGCAATGGGATATTTTAAAGAGCAGGAAATCCCGTATCAGTTTGCCTTAGCCAATGCTTTTACAATTTGTGATGCTTACCATTGTTCTATGCACACTGGTACGGATGCCAATCGCTCATTCCATTTAACAGGAACCAATGGTGCAGTTCCAACCAGTACAGCTTTTGTTAATAATGAATGGGATTGGATTGATGGTGACCCTAAAACGGTCGATGTAGGTTACACATGGAAAACTTATGCAGAACGATTAGAAGAAGCAGGTGTGAACTGGATTTGTTATCAAAATATGCCTGATGAATGGGGCGATAACATGCTGGGTGCATTTCGTAGCTTTAGAAAGGCTAATATTGATTCAGGTTATCCTGTTTCGAGTGGTGGAGCGCCGAATAGTCCTTATAATAAAGCTGCGCAAGCTTTGCCATATAAAGCATACGATGTAACTACCGATAATTCGAAAAATCCGCTCTATAAAGGTATTGCCAATACATTGCCTGGCAATAAACCTGAAGAGTTTTTAGATGCCTTTAAAAAGGATATTCAAACAGGGAAATTACCGCAAGTGTCTTGGATTAATGCACCATCAATATATTGTGAGCATCCAGGGCCATCGAGTCCTGTTCAAGGTTCATGGTTTATTCAAGAAATATTGGAAGCTTTAACTGCTGTTCCAGAAGTATGGAGCAAGACCGTATTCTTAATTAACTTTGATGAAAATGATGGTTATTTTGACCATGTCCCATCACCCTCTGCACCGACTTTGCAAGCTGATAATAGCTATGCAGGGAAATCAACATTAAGTACAGCAGATATGCAATATGAATACTATTCACATGATGCACCCGTGGGAAGTGCCAGTCAGCCGAAAAAAGATAATGGCGTATATGGGCCGGGACCACGTGTGCCTTTATTTGTGATTTCGCCGTGGAGTCGTGGTGGTATCGTGAATTCTCAAGTATTTGATCATACGTCTGTACTGATGTTCTTGGAAAAGCGTTTTGGGGTGAAAGAACCCAATATTAGTCCATATCGCCGTGCAATTTGTGGTGATTTAACCTCAACTTTTAATTTTAAAACACCAAATGAAGATATTTTACCTAATTTAAATGGTAAGCAAACACGTGACCAAGCAGATCAGCTCCGTGCTGCACAGCAAAAGTTACCCAATGTTCCAATTCCGACAAGCCTACAATTACCTATCCAAGCCAGTGGAATTCGCCGTTCAAAAGCACTACCTTACGAGTTGCATACCAGTGCACGTTGCCAAAATGATGGGACGGTGAAATTACTATTTTCAAACACAGGCATGCAAGGCGCAGTTTTCCATGTTTATGATAAATTGAATCTGAGTCGTGTTCCACGTCGTTATATTGTTGAAGCAGGCAAGACACTTGATGATGTTTGGAATGTAAAAACAGACAATCAAGGGCTTTATGATCTTTGGGTGATGGGAGCAAACGGATTTCATAGACATTTCAAAGGTGATTTAAATCGTAATATAGACTTGCAAATCAATCCTGAAATACGTGTCTGTTATGATATTGCCAATGGTCATGTATATGCAGATTTAATCAATACGGGAGCAAAAGACGTGGATTTTATATTAACGCCAATTGTTTATCGTACAGACACACCGTTAAAAATCACGGTTAAAGCAGGACAAACTCAAGTTCAGCATTGGGACTTGAAAGATGCTTGGCAATGGTATGATTTTGCTGTGACCTGTACGCAAGACAGTAAATTTTATCGCCGCTTTGCAGGTCGGGTTGAAACAGGCGAAGACTCTGTGAGTGATCCTGCAATGGTTTAATCAACGATTGACGAGGCTAATTTACTGTAGTTGAACTGTTTATTGATCGTTGTGGTTTGAGAATAAACAGTTCAGCGTTAAAAAATCGATTTTAGCTAAATCATTATCCCATTAAAAAGGGCTGTAAGGCATCTCGCATTTCATCTGGAATTGAGGTGCTTTTTTTAGTTTGACGATCAACAAAAACATGTACAAAAGAACCTTGTGCAGAAGCTTGCTCTTTACCTTGTTTAAAAATGGCTAAGTCGTAAGTGAGTGATGAATGCCCAATTTTGGAAATTGCCACACCTACTTCAATAATTTCAGGATAAGTCAGTTCTGCTAAAAAATTACATGAAGAGTTCACCACTAAGCCAATAATAGGTGAATGATGAATATCAAAAGCAGTTTTTTGGATGAGTAAGGCATTGGCAGCAGTATCAAAATAACTATAATAAGTCACATTATTCACATGGCCATAGATGTCATTGTCAGCCCAACGGGTTTGAATCGGAAATAAAAAATGATATTGAGAACGTAATTTGATTTCTGGTTTCATTATTGAATTAATTTTAGAAAATTTAAGATGTTTTATCGAAAAAAAGTAAATTCAGCAAGTGAATATCAATAAAAAAGCGCATTAAACTAAAATTTAATGCACTTTTCTGAGTTTAAGTAATTGAAATTAAAGCGTAACCTCAATCAAAGAAATCAAATGATTAGAAACGGTAACCGATACCAACATAGGTCACGATTGGATTGATTTGGATATCACTTTTACCTGTAATCAATGTAGTCGGAGTACCAGTAGGTGTTATACCGTTTACGTTTAATTTAGCAGTTGTAGATAAATGTGCATAAGAAATAGATGCTGTTGCAAACCATTCTTTAGTAATGTTGTAGTCAGCACCGAGTGTAATCACAGGTGCAAAGGCATCATCTACTTTGACTTTACCTAAGCTCGGTTGTAAATCGAGTTTACCGCCAAATTGTGGAAATTTTTGGTTGGCAATACCATTGATAGTCGCTTTTAATTCGCTATTGATTGCTGCGTCTGTTTTTACATTTGAAAAATGTGCATACATTAAACCCGCGGCTACATAAGGGCGGAATTTATTATGAATAGAGCCAAAGTGGTAACGAGCAGCAATTGTTGGAGTATAAGCATCCGTTGTAGCCGCTTTTGAAAATTTATCTAAACTGACAATATCATGTCCTAAAACAGAAATAGCATTTTTACCCGAAAGTTCCATTTCAGGTGGTGCGCCCAATACTAATTCTAAAGAGACATGATCATTGACAAAATAATCAAGCATAACGCCAACAGTATTGGAATCTTGAACTTCAAAACCAGCATGAGGTGAGTTTGACATAGTCGTAGGGAATGGCGACTGAGTCTGACCATTTACACCTTGTGGATTGCTTTGTGGCATAACGTGTAACCAACCCGTAGAGACGCCAAATGTTTTGCCATCTGAGGTTGCTGCATGCGTTACTGTGCTTAATCCAACTGCTGCTAAAGGCAGCATTGCCAATGTAAGTTTTTTCATAAAATTGTTCCGATACCGTTAGTTATCTTAATTTTCCGATTAAGATCGGCAGCGATTCTAGAGTAATTATTTTAAAAATTATATGAAAAGGAACGTAAAATACATACTGGTTAGTCATAATTGATTTTTATTAAGGTATAAGTTTTTGATATTATTGTATTTAAAAGATTTAATTATGCTTTTTATATAAAATCTGATTGTTCAAAAAACAGATAAATATAATCAAAAATTATATTTTATTGATTAATATTTGCACACTGTGAGAATTTGTTAATATTTATTTGAATTGCAACGGAGGTCAAAATCAGTCACTCAGTTTCTATCGAGTAAACTCAAAAGACATTGAATGACTCATAATCGCGCTTTGAGGTATGGATAGATTGAATATTAATAAATTGCTTGGTAAATTTTTAAAGCGTCTGCATGATGTACAGTTCTTGGATTATTTTGCAATAACCGAGTTTGCAGCATTGCATCATTGGCTAATATTTCCAATTGGTGTTCTTGGATATTTAAATCCCTTAATTTTAGCGTTAAGCCACTTTCATCTAGATGACTTTGAATATGATCTATAAACAAGTCGCAGAGACCATCAGTGCTGCCTTTGCTATATGGGTTTAGCCATTGCATTAATTCGGCGTAGTGTGATTTAGCTTCCGAAGCATTAAATTTTAAAACTTCAAGTAAAACCAAAGCATTACTGTGCCCATGTGAAAGGTGGAAATGTCCGCCCAAAGGATATGCCAAGGCGTGAACAGCGCCAACAGGTGCATTGGCAAAGGCTTGTCCTGCAAGCATTGAACCAAATAACATATTTTGACGTGCTTCTAAATTTGAACCATCAGCTAAAACTAATTTCAAATTTTTATTTAACAGTTTCAATGCCTGTTTAGCCAACATATCGGCATACACATTCTTTTTAATTTTAGAGGTATAGGCTTCAATAGCATGCACCATTGCATCAATACCAGTTGCAGCTGTGATATGTGCAGGAAGACCTGTAGTAAATGATGCATCTAAAATTGCCACATCGGCATATAAAACAGGCGAAACGATGCCAGTTTTGGTGGTTTCACCTGTCGTGACAATCGAAATAGGCGTGACTTCTGAGCCTGTGCCCGCGGTCGTTGGAATTAAAATGAGAGGGAGACGTGGACCTTTGGCATTATTCACGCCGTATATCTCTTGAATGGTTTGCGATTGATTTGGATCTGCAAGCACGGCAATTACTTTGGCAACATCCATTGAACTGCCACCACCAAATCCGATGACAATATCAACCTGATTTTTTTTGGCGAATTCTACGGCAGCTAAAACAATATGTTCAGGTGGATCTGCTTGTACATCTGAATAAATTTCATAATCCAACTGATCTTGTTTTAAAATGTCTAAAAGCGGTAGATGTAAATCATGTTGAACCATTCCTGCATCGGTCACAATTAATGCTTTTTTATAATTTTTCTGTTTGAGAATGTTGCTTAACTCTTGAATTGATCCTAATCCTGAAATGATATTAGCTACCGTTTGGAATTGAAAATGACTCATTTGTATTATCCTTCATCAATCATCAGAAATTAAACATAATTGTTTTACGGTCTATAGGATTCACCTATTAAATAACTTAACATAAGACCATATAAAAGAAATGATCGATTGAGGTTGTTATGACATCCCAAATGCCATACAAAATTCTATGTGTGTGCTTAGGAAATATTTGTCGTTCACCCACGGCTGAGGTGGTATTACGACATTTCTGCAATAAAAAACAATTAAATATTATTGTCGATTCAGCTGGAACGAGTAATTATCACTCCAATAAAGCACCAGATGCACGTAGTCAAAAACATGCTTTAAAAAGAGGTTATAATCTTTCAACGCTTCGCGCTAGACAATTAAAAACCCAATATTTTTTAGACTTTGATTTAATTCTAGCGATGGATCATGAAAACTTTGATGATATACAGGATTTGCTCGTTCAAGCTGTTGCAAAATTTGGTCGCCATAAGATTAAAGCAAAAGTAGCGTTAATGAGTGAGCATGATATTGATTATCCACAACAAGCTTTACCTGATCCATATTATGGCGAAGGTGAAGGCTTTGAGCGCGTACTGGATCAATGTGAATCAAGTAGTCGGGCTTGGGTAAAAGTGTTTCAACAACAGTTGTAATATACGTAGCATTAATGCAAGTCATTGCAATTTAATTTATTAAATGTAAATTATTGAAATAATCAGGAAGTTAAATTAAGTAATGAATATCCAATCTCAAGTTCAATTAAAACCATTCAATACCTTGAGTTTGAACGCAATTGCATCGCATTTTATTAAAGTTAAAACGATTACTGAATTGCAAGATGCTTTGAAATTTGCCAAAGAAAATGATTTGAATGTGCTGATACTTTCAGGCGGTAGCAATATGATGTTGCCTGAGCATATACAGGCACTTGTTGTTGCAATGGATATTCAGAAAATCGATTTCATTACAGAAGATGAGCATACCCAGACCATTAAAGTGGGTGCGGGGCAAGTTTGGCACGATTTTGTACTTTGGACGACTGAACATCAATTATATGGCTTACAAAATCTTGCATTAATTCCAGGATTGGTTGGTGCTTCACCTGTTCAGAATATTGGTGCTTATGGTGTGGAGGTCGGCGAGTTTATAGAATCTGTCGAAGTTTATGATCGTAAATTGAATCAGATGGCTTCAATTAAAGCCGCTGATTGTGAGTTTTCCTATCGACACAGTATTTTTAAAGATGACCCCAATCGCTTTGTGATTACGCATGTTATTTTCAAATTATTAAAAAAAGCAGATTTGAGAATGAATTATGGTGATTTAAAATTGGCAATGGGCGATGAAATCAGCGCAGAAAATTTACAGAAGCAAGTCATTCATATTCGCCAAAGTAAATTACCCGATCCTAAAGAATTTCCGAATGTCGGTAGTTTCTTTAAAAATCCGATTATAAAACAAACTCAATTTTCACAATTGATTGCAAAATTCCCGAATATTCCACATTATCCACAAACAGATGATCGGGTTAAAATTGCTGCAGGTTGGTTAATTGATCAATCCGGTTGGAAAGGTAAACAGTTAAACCAAGTGGGTATGTTTGAAAAACAAGCATTGGTGTTAGTGAATTACTCAGATGCAACATTAACTGATGTGCAAGCGACTTATCATGCAGTTCAAAAGGATGTTTTTAAACATTTTGGTGTGCAATTAGAGCCAGAACCTGTCCTTTATGATCGTTGTGGGTTTATTCAAAACCATTAATTGAGAGAATATATGGTGAAACAGCATTGGATGGTTAAATTAGTACGAATGATCGCAATATTATTCGTATTTTTAGGCGGTCTAATGGTTTTTTGGTATACACCTTTTTATTCTAATATGATGGTTAAAATTCTGAATGCTATCGTGCCTGTAGAAGTGAATCAGGTGGCTGCACAAAGTCAGCAAAATGCAGGACTTTCGGATGCTGAAAACTTAGAGCCCGGTTCAGATCTTTGGATTGCAAGACAAGCGTACCTGAAGCTTATGGAAGAAGAGTTTCATCATAAAAATTCTCAGGATTTAATCACCCTGCAATTGCGTTATAAAGCCTTACAAGCACAAATTGCCAAAGAACAAAAAGAAGAAGACGACGTAGAAGAAAAGCCTATTATTCCTTTGATCATTGAGCAATCTACATCTGAGGTTCAGGCGGATCAATCTACAGAAACCGTTAAAAATCTTTTGGATTTAAATACAGAAGATAATAAAGCGCTGATGGATCAGTATATTCACTTCCTAAAAACCTATCCGATTGAACAGCCAAAGCGTGAGCATGCGGATTCACATCTAGAAATTTTGGCAAGCTCACAAGTGAAAAAAGATATTGAAAGCTTACAAAGTACAAATGTTGTAAAAAGCAAAATTACAGATCAGCCTTATGCGATAGTTGTACTGGGTGGTGGCTTAACTTTAGATAAAAATCAAAAAGATATCATTGTGAATGACTATACTAAATTACGTTTAGAAACCACGGTTGCTTTAGAAAATAAAGTTAAATTACCTATTGTTTTAAGTGGTGTAGAAGCACCTTATATGCAAAAGTGGTTGTCAGAACGTGGTGTTGAAGCGAAGTTGTTGGAAAATAGAAGCATGAATACATGCGAAAATACACGTTTTAGCTCATTACTTTTACAGAAAAAAGGCGGAGCACCTACGGTTTTATTGATTACTGACCGTTATCACATGCCTAGAACACGACGATTATTTGCTTTAAATGGGATAGAAACCATTCCAGTGGAAGCGCCAATGCCAATACAATTAACAGCTTGGAAACCGAGCAAACAAAATTATGATCATAGTCGCAGGGCAAATTACGAAACCTTAGCGACAATTAGAGATATGCTATTCGGTTCGAGTGGCTGTAGAGAGGTGCCTTAATGGCAGATATTCCATTTTTAAATCCAACCATTCTAAAACAACTGGATTTACCTGTCCCAAGTCGTGATAACACGCCAAAACTATTAGAAGCCCTAAATTTAAATCGCGAATATCACCCGAATAAAGAACTAAAAGCATATCAGCGATTGTATGGTTTTGATCAATTGGATTGTAAACAATGGCAAGGTTTCATTGAAATGCCATTATTTAGATTGCATGTACAAGTATTTAAACCACAAATAGAACAAGTAAAAGGAACAGTGTGTCTATTACATGGTTATTTAGAACATAGTGGAATTTATCAACCGATTATCAAAGAAATATTAGAACAAGGTTTTAGTGTTATTACCTATGATTTGCCTGGACATGGCTTAAGTGATGGTTCACCTGCCAATATAAAAGACTTTGATCATTATCAACAGGTGCTTCATGCTGTTCATCAATATGTTAAAAATGCAGAGCAATTACCTAAACCATGGTTAGGTGTTGGACAAAGTACAGGTGCTGCAATTTGGATGCATCATTTACTTGAATATGCACAAAAACGTGCTAATCCGATGGTAGGGCGCGCTTTGCTGTTATCACCATTGGTACGTCCTGCAAAAACAGCGTGGTGGCATAATTCTATTGGTCTAGGCATTATTCGTAGAATTAAACGGGAAGTACCACGACATTTTAAACGAAATAACCATAATCCAGAATTTTTAAGATTTGTGCGTCTTAAAGATCCATTGCAACCTCGTATGATGGGAATGGACTGGATTCTTGCAATGTCAAAATGGATGCAGGATATGGAGGCATTTCCTGAGTGCCGTATTCCAGTCTGGTTGGCACAAGGTGCACAAGATCAAACGGTAGATTGGAAATATAATATTGATTTTGTCCGTAGAAAGTTTCGATTACAGACATTATTAATGCTAGAAGAAGGTTCGCATCAGCTTATTAATGAAAGATCTGATATTCGAGCAGCATTAACAGGATTAATTCCTGCATTTCTACATGCGCATTCCTCTGCTGAATACTTTGAATAAGATAGAAAAGAAATTTTTACTTTAAAATTGGTTAAAAAGTAAATGAACAATACTGTTTTTAGATGATTTGGTTTAAAAAATATACAGACGGTGTTTTTTGTTAGAAATAGGGGTTGCGCTGATTCACAAACTGTATAGAATACGCAGCATCAGGACGCAATGCGCTGAACAACGTAGCTAAATAGGTTGAGTTGTTAAGTTTATTTAGTCCAGCTCTTCATGCTGACGAAGCATGAAGAAGATCATTAAGAGATTATGAAGAACAACTTGTGTGGATTTTTACTGATTGATCAATCGAAATTATTTCATTGATTTG